>DASWOJ010000371.1:0-4247 GCA_036398775.1 Acetobacteraceae bacterium | reverse complement strand
GAGGCGGTGGATGCGCCGAACCTGGCGGCGACGCTGAACCAGGGCGCGTTCAACCTGGGCAATGCGTCGGGGGCCTGGATTGGGGCGGCGGCGGTGTCGGCCGGGTATGGCTACCGCATGCTGCCGCTGGTCGGCGCGGTGGTGGCGCTGGTGGCGCTGGGGCTGACGGTGCTGTCGTATGGGCTGGAACGGCAGCGCGTGCCGGCTCGTTAAGGGCAGGGCTCTCCGTCCGCTGCCATTCCAATTAATAATAAGGTTTCCAAAGGACGACTGTCCTTTGGCGGGGTTTGGGGCAGAGCCCCGAGATACAGGGAGGCACCATGTCTGGGCTAAAAGAACTCCCCGCCGGCAAAGCCTACCGCCTGCTGGAATCCGGCCCCATCGTGCTGGTGACAACGGCGCTCAATGGCCGGCCGAACGTCATGACCATGGGCTTCCACATGATGGTACAGCACGCGCCGCCGCTGATCGGCTGCGTGATCGGTCCGTGGGACCACAGCTACGAGGCGTTGCAGACCACCGGGGAATGCGTGATCGCGATCCCGACCGTCGACCTGGCGCAGACGGTGGTCGATATCGGCAACTGCTCCGGCGCGGAGGTCGACAAATTTGCCCGGTTCGGCCTGACCGCCCTGCCCGCCGCCGCGGTCGGGGCGCCGCTGGTGACGGAGTGCGCGGCCAATATCGAATGCCGGGTCGCGGACACCACGCTGGTGGCGCGCTACAGCCTGTTCATCCTGCAGGCGGTGCGCATCTGGATCGACCCGGCGCGCAAGGAGCGGCGCACCCTGCACCATAACGGCGATGGCACCTTCACCGTGGACGGCCGCACCCTCGACCTGCAGGACCGCATGGTGCTGTGGCCACAGTTCCAGGATCAGAGCCCGGGGCCGATGCCCCGGGCTTGAGGCGCCGGCACCGGGCAGGCTGTAACAAAAGGCAGGCCAGGGCGCTGCCCTGGACCCGTTGGGGCCGTAGGCCCCAAACCCCGATGCCTTAAGTTAACGGATTTCTTCTCAGACGCTGCGCAGGCGCTGGACCGTGGCTGTGGTGGAAAAGCCCGGCAGCAGATCGGCCAGCATGACCCGGCCGCCATAGCCCTGCACGAAATCGGCACCGACGACCGTGTCGATCGTGTAGTCCGACCCCTTGACCAGCAGATCCGGCCGCACGGCGCGCAGCGTCTCCTCCGGCGTGTCCTCGTCGTAGATGCAGACCAGGTCCACGGCGGCGACGCTGGCCAGCACCGCCGCGCGCGCCGCCTCGTGCTGGATCGGCCGGGTCGGCCCCTTCAGCCGCCGCACGGACGCATCGGAATTCAGCCCCACCACCAGCCGGTCGCATTGGGTGCGCGCCTGCTCCAGCAGATGGACATGGCCGGGATGCAGCAGGTCGAAACACCCATTCGTGAAGCCGACCCGCCAGCCGCGCTGCCGCCAGCGCTCGGCCTGCTCGGCCGCCTGCTCGCGGGTGACGACCTTGCGCAGCGCCCCGCCCTGGGGTGTCAGCGCGGCCAGTATGTCGCCCTCCCGCGCTACGGCAGTGCCGACCTTGCCGACCACGATGCCGGCGGCGATGTTGGACAGGCGTACCGCGGTCGGCAGATCGAGCCCCGCGGCCAGCCCGGCGGCCAGGGTGGCGACCACCGTGTCCCCGGCGCCGGAGACGTCGAACACCTCCGCCGCCTCGGCCGGGAAATGGTGCACGGCCGTATCCGTGACCAGCGTCATGCCATCCTCGGCGCGGGTGACGAGCACGGCACGGAAGTCATGCGCGACGCGCAGCGCCTGGGCGGCGGCGACCAGCTCGGCCTCGGTGCGGATCGTGGTGCCGGTGGCCTCTGCCAGCTCGCGCCGGTTCGGGGTGAGGACATCGGCGCCGGCATAGCGGCTGTAATCCGTGCCCTTGGGGTCCACCACCACGACGCGCCCGGCGGCACGGGCGGCGGCGATGATGCGCGCCGGCACATCCCCGGCCAGCACGCCCTTGCGATAGTCCGACAGCACGGTGACGCTGGTGGCCAGCATCGCATCCTGGGTGATGCGCACCAGGCGGTCGGCCAGCTTCTCGTGGATCGCCTGCGTCTCTTCATGGTCGGCCCGCAGAAGCTGCTGGCCCTGCGCGATGTAGCGGGTCTTGGTGGTGGTAGTGCGGCCGCCCTGGACCAGCAGCCAGGGCTCCACATTCGGCTGGCCGCCGATCAGCCCGGTCAGATCCGACCCGGCTTGGTCGTCGCCCACCACGGAGACGAAAGCGACGGCCGCCCCGAGCGCCGTCAGGTTGCGCACCACGTTGCCGGCGCCGCCGGGCATGGCCACATCCCGCTCGACGGTCAGGATCGGGATCGGCGCCTCGGGCGAGACCCGGTGCACCGCGCCGTACACGTAGCGGTCAAGCATCGCGTCGCCCACCACCAGAACGGAAGTGCGGGACAGACGCCTGACGCATTCGGCCAGATCAGCGGTGTTGACGGCGGGGCCTTCGTGGGTCTCGAATACCATGGGACTCCGCTACAGTGCTGCGGCAAAGATGGCAAGTTGTGTGACATTATGCCACGCAATCGTTGATAAAAATCAACCGAGATAAATTTCTCGCGCGCCGCCGCCGGGGAGTAAGGTTTTGTTGAAGTGCGCGGGGCGCGGGGCATGAAACAGCAAAACCCGTGCTGTCCGGAACCGAAAATCCCTGCTGGAAGGGACAGTGCGGCTTACCGTTCCTTGACCGTCCGGCCTGTTTCCGCCACACAGCGCGCTGCCCGCATTCGGCGGGCGCCGGCATAGTCCGCCGAATACCATCGCGACAAGAGGAGAGTCATTCCATGCGCGACACGGGTGAGTACCTGTTCACGTCTGAATCGGTGTCCGAGGGGCACCCCGACAAGGTTGCCGATCGCATCAGCGATACCGTGCTCGATGCCTTCCTGGCTGTCGACCCCTATGCCCGCGTCGCCTGTGAGACGCTCGTGACCACCAACCGCGTCGTGCTGGCCGGCGAGGTGCGCGGACCGGAGACGGTGACGCCGGAAGAGCTGATGCACCGCACGCGGCTCGCCATTCACGATATCGGCTATGACCAGGAGGGTTTCTCCTGGAAGAACGCCAAGATCGACTGCCTGCTGCATGCGCAGAGTTCCGACATTGCCCAGGGCGTGGACAGCGCCGGCAACAAGGACGAGGGCGCCGGCGACCAGGGCATCATGTTCGGCTATGCCTGCACCGAGACCGAGGCGCTGATGCCGGCGCCGATCTTCTACGCGCACCTGATCCTGCGCCGCATCTCCGAGTTGCGCCGCAACCAGGACGTGGCGGTCGCCGGGCTGCTGCCGGACGCCAAGAGCCAGGTGACGCTGCGGTATGTCGACGGCAAGCCGGTGGGCGCCACCAGCGTCGTCGTTTCCACCCAGCATGAGGCCGGGCTGGAGCAGGCGGCGATCAAGCGCATGCTGTGGCCGCTGGTCGAGAGCAGCCTGCCGGCCGGCTGGATGCCGCCGGAGCATGAGTTCTACGTCAACCCGACCGGCAATTTCGTGATCGGCGGCCCGGACGGCGACTGCGGCCTGACCGGGCGCAAGATCATCGTCGACACCTATGGCGGCGCGGCCCCGCATGGTGGCGGCGCGTTCAGCGGCAAGGACCCGACCAAGGTGGACCGCTCGGCCGCCTATGCCTGCCGCTACCTGGCCAAGAACGTGGTGGCCGCCGGGCTGGCGGACCGCTGCACGCTGCAGATCAGCTACGCGATCGGCGTGTCGCACCCACTGTCGGTCTATGTGGACCTGCACGGCACGGGCAAGGACGTGGACGAGGCGAAGCTGGAGACGACGCTGCGCGAGGTGGTGAACCTTACGCCGCGCGGCATCCGCGAGCACCTGCACATGAACCGCCCGATCTATGCCGTGACCTCGGCCTACGGGCATTTCGGCCGGACGCCGGACGACGATCTCGGGACCTTCACCTGGGAGAAGACGGACCTGGTGCCGGCGCTGAAGAGCGCTTTCGGGCGGTAAGACTGAGAAATCCAGGGGCTTTGCCCCTGGACCCCCACCAGAGGACAGTCGTCCTCTGGACACCTTGTATTGAGGGGTTAAGGGGACGACTGTCCCCTTACGGGTGCAGGGCAGAGCCCTGCCGAAGAAAATGAAACCAGCCGCAGAACGCCTTTACGGCCGCACCCGGGGCAGCAAGCTGCGTCCCCGGCAGCAGCTCCTCCTCGATGTGACGCTCCCGCGCCTCCGGCTCGACCCGGCG
>DASWOJ010000370.1:0-36638 GCA_036398775.1 Acetobacteraceae bacterium | reverse complement strand
GGTGGTGCCGCGGGCGGCGATGGCCTGCAGCAGCTCGCGCACGCGCTGGACCATCATGGGCGCCAGGCCCTCGGTCGGTTCGTCCACCATCAGCAGCGCCGGGCTGCCCATCAGCGTCCGGCAGATGGCGAGCATCTGCTGCTCCCCGCCGGACAGCGCGCCGGCCGGGGCCACGGCGCGCTCCTGCAGGCGGGGGAACAGGGCGTAGGCGTCGGCCAGGGCGAAGGCGCCGCCGGGGCCGGGCTTCTCGCCCAGGATGAGGTTCTGCGCGGTGGTCAGGTCCGGGAAGATCGAGCGGTCCTCCGGCACGTAGCCCAGGCCGAGCCGCGCGACCTTGTGCGGCGGCAGGCGGCCGATCTCGGCGCCGCCGAACCGGATCTCGCCGTCGCGGACCACGCCGCCCATGATCGCCTTCAGCGTCGTGCTGCGCCCGGCGCCGTTGCGCCCGAGCAGAGCCACGATCTCGCCCTTCCCAACCTCCAGGTTGACGCCGCGCAGGACCTGGCTCTTGCCATACCAGGCTTGCAGGTTGCGCACGCTCAGCATGGAGCAGCCTGACTAGAGGCTTCACAACCCGAGATTGGTTTCTGCCCCCTCTCCCTACGGGAGAGAGCCGGGGTGAGGGGGCGGGCAAGCGCCGCCCTCAGGTACGGCGGGCTGCGGTCGTCCGGCGCGTGCGGTCGCCGCGCCGCGGCCAAGACCCCCTCACCCCAACCCTCTCCCGGAGGGAGAGGGAGCAGCGGCAAGCACCCGGCCATCACGCCAACGTCTCCGCCGCGGCGCCTAGATAAGCCGTGCGGACGGCCGCATTGCCGCGGACCTCGTCAGGCAGGCCCGACGCGATCACCCTGCCCTCCGCCAGCACCGAGATGCGGTCGGCCAGGCCGAACACGACGCCCAGGTCGTGCTCGATCATCACCAGGGTCCGGCCCTCGGTCACCCGGCGGATCAACGCCACGGCGCGCTCCGTCTCCGCCCGGCTCATGCCGGCGGTGGGTTCGTCCAGCAGGATCGTATGCGCCCCGCCGGCCACCGTCACGCCGATCTCCAGCGCGCGCTGCTCGGCGTAGGCGAGGTTGCCGGCCAGGGTGTCCCGGCGCCGCTCCAGCCCTAGCCCATGCAGCAGCTCCTCCGCCCGCTGCCGCAGCGGGGCATAGCCGTCCAGCCGCCGCCAGAATGCCAGGCCGCAGCCTCCCGCGCGCATCGCTGCGGCACGCAGGTTCTCGAACACCGACAGCCGGGGGAACAGGCTCGTCACCTGGAACGAGCGCGCCAGGCCGCGGTTGAAGATGGCATACGGCGGCAGCCCGGTGATGTCGGCGCCGTCCAGCATCACCTGTCCCGAGTCCGCGCGCAGCCTCCCGCTGATGAGGTGGAACAGGGTGGACTTGCCGGCGCCGTTCGGCCCGATCACCGCATGGCGCTCGCCCTTGGCAACCGACAGCTCGACCCCCTGGATGATCCGCGTGGGGCCGAACGCCTTGTGCAGCCCGCTGACCAGCAAGGCCGTCATGGCGCCGCCGCGGCCACGCTGGCCTCCTGCCACGCCGCCCGGGCGGCCGGCGCGGTCCGGCGCAGCAGCAGCGCCCCTGCCGCCAGCAGCGCCAACGCCAGCAGCCACGGCAGGATGCTGACCGGGTCGGCCGCGAAGCCCAATACCGGCCGCGGCGACGCGCCGTTGCGGACGGCCTGCAGACGGAACGCCAGCTCCGCCAGCCCCACCGTCCCTGCCAGCGCCAAGACGACCCCCGGCACGCACGCCATGTAGCCTGGCACGACCTGCCCCAACCGCCCCGCCCGCGCCAGCGGCAGGTGGGCCAGGATGATCCCGGACAGCCCGCCCGGCGCCCACACCACCATCGCGATGAACAGCAATCCGCTGTAAAGCTGCCAGGCATCGGTGATGGTGCTGAGCGCCACCGCCAGGAAGGTCACCAGCACCGCCCCCAGCACCGGCCCCCAGAAGGTGCCGATGCCGCCGATGAAGGTCATCAGCAGCACGCTGCTCGACTCCCCGGCCCCTAATTTGCCCGAGGTGATGATCTCGTCGTTCAGCGCCGCAAGCCCGCCGGCGACGCCCGCGAACAGGCCGCTCAGCATGAACACCAGCCAGCGTATCCGCGCCGGGTTGTAGCCCAGGAAGCTGACCCGCTCCGCGTTGTCCCGCACTGCGTTGGCCAGGCGGCCCAGCGGGGTGCGCGTGTAGAGCCACATCAGCAGCGCGCAGCCCAAAGCCCAGGCGGCGATCAGGTGATACGCCTGCATCTGCGTGCCGAAGTCCCAGCCCAGCACCGGCGGACCGCCCGACCGGTCGCCGGACAGCCCCTCCTCCCCGCCGAACACGCCGGGCAGCAGCAGCACGATGGCGACCACCATCTCGGCCACGCCCAGGGTGATCATCGCGAACGCCGTCCCGGCCCGGCGCGTGGCGATCCAGCCCGCGGCGATTGCGGCCAGCAGCCCCCCGGCGGCACCCGCCACCGGCAGCAGGGGCAGCGGCAGCCACCAGCCGTCCGCCGCCAGCTTCATGCCATGCATCGCCAGGAACCCGCCGAGTCCGAGGAACACGGCATGGCCGAAGTCCAGCATCCCCCCCTGCCCCAGCAGCATGTTGAACGACAGGGCGAACACGATGGCGATGCCCATGCGGCAGAGCAGCGACAGCCCGAAGCCGCCGGGCACGACATGCGGCAGCGCCAGCGCCAGCGCCGCGGCCAGCACCCAGGGCAGCACGGAGCGGACCGCACCTCCGGCCCGGGGACGCACAGCGAGGGTCTGCGCCGGAGCCAGCATCAGGCGGACCTCGTGCCCATCAGCCCGCGCGGGCGCACGGCCAGCACCAGCACCAGCAGCAGATATGGTATGACGGGCGCCACGCGGGCGATGCTGATGCTCCACAGGTCGGTGAACGTCCCCGGCACCGCCAATCCCATCCGCCCCAGTGCCGCGCCAAGCGTCAGGTCCAGGCTGATGCTGCCGACCTGCACGAAGCCGATCAGCAGCGAGGCCACCAGCGCACCCCAGATGGACCCCAAGCCGCCCATCACGACCACGGCGAACACGATGGCTCCGAGCGACTGCGCCATGCCGGGCTCGGTGGTGTAGGCATTGCCGGCGATGACGCCCGCCAACCCGGCCAGGGCGCAGCCGGCGCCGAACACGAGGGTGAACACCTTCGGCACGTCATGGCCCAGCATCCCCACCATGTCCGGGTGCGTCAGCGCCGCTCGCACGACCAGGCCCAGCCGGGTCCGCGCCAGCGCCAGGAACAGCGCCAGGAACATGACGATGGCGACGCCCATCATGAACAGGCGATAGGCCGGGTAGGCGTTGCCGCCGATCTGGAACAGCGCGAAGTCCAGCTCCGCCGGCACGCGGTAGGGAACGGGGTTGCGGCCCCAGATCAGCGGCACGACCTCGCCGATGATGAAGGCCAGGCCAAAGGTGAACAGCAGCTCGGCGACGTGCCCATGCTTGTGGACGGCCCGCAGCCCCCAGCGCTCCACCCCGGCGCCCAGGATCCCGACCAGCACCGGCACCACCAGCAGCGCCACCCAGAAGCCCAGGCGTATGCTGATGGTATAGGCCAGGAAGGCGCCCAGCATGTAGAAGCTGGCGTGCGCCAGGTTCAGCACGCCCATCATGCCGAAGATCAGCGTCAGCCCAACCGAAAGCATGAACAGCAGCAGGCCATAGACCAGCGAGTTCAGAACGATCAGGACCGCCTGTTCCAACTCAGCGCTCCCAGCGGCAACGGAAGAGATGTACTGCCTTCTCCCTCTCCCTCCGGGAGAGGGTCGGGGTGGGGGGGTCTTGGCTGCGGAGCGGGGCGATGCCGGTGCTGACGGCACGCGGCCCTGCGTTGGCAGCGGAGGTTCTGGAAGCCCCCCTCACACCGACCCTCTCCCGGAGGGAAAGGGAGAAGGCAGCCGTTCCCGGCGTAATTCGGGGCAGGCGCAACGCTACATCAACACCGCGAGCAATCCGCAACGAAGGCATCCGTCCCGCCCCTATGACGGCGGCGCCATCTTGCACGTGGTCGGCAGGCGCTGGGCTTCCGGCTCGATCCGGCTGACCGTCTTGAAGCCCATCTTGTTGTCTGGGAAGGTATGGGGCATCCCCGGCTCAAGCTCCGACACGAACATCGGCGTCAGGAGCTGGTGGTTGTCCGGACGCATGGTGGTGTCGCCCAGCGGCGTGTGCTGGACCATCGTGGCCAGGACCTGGCCCACCTTGGCCGGGTCGCTGCTGTCGGCCTGCTTGATCGCGGCCGCCAGCATGTCGATCTCGTTCACCACGCGCCAGTAATAGAACTTGACGCCGTACTTCGCCTCGAACTCGCTGGCCATCTTCTCGATCTCGGGGGCGCCGACGTTGGCGTGCCATTCGCTGATCTGCGCGTAGCCGCGCCCACCGGAACCGGCGCCGGCAATCACGTCGCCTGACCCCATGTAGTACGTGAAGAACGTCCCCTTGTAGCCCGCGTCCTGCGCCGCCTTCGCCAGGAGAGCCAGGTCCGCCCCCCAGTTGCCCGTGACCACCGCATCGGCGCCGGCCGCCTGGAACTTCTGCACATAGGGCGTGAAGTCCTTCACCTTGCCCAGCGGCACCCGCTCGGCGCCCACGACCTGCAGGTCCGGACGGCGGTTGGCGAGCATCGCCTGCGCCGCCTTCTCCACCGACACGCCGAAGCTGTAGTCGGGATTGAACACATAGACCTTCTTCACGCTGGCCTGGCTGACCAGGTAGTCGGTCAGCGCCCGCATCTTCATGTCCACGTCGGCGTCGAAACGGAAGTGCCACCAGCTGCACTTGTCGTTGGTCAGCGCCGGGTCCACGGCGGCATAGTTCAGGAACATGACGGCCTGGTTCGGCGCGCGGCGGTTGTTCTTGTTGATCGCGTCCACCAGCGCGAAGGCGACAGCCGATCCGTTGCCCTGCGTCACGTAGTGGATGCCGTCATCCACGGCCTTGCGCAGCAGGGTCAGCGACTTCTCCGGGCTGACCTCGTTGTCCAGCGCCACCAACTCCAGCCGGCGGCCTGGCCCGGCAGCCTGCGCCGCGTTCACCCGGTCTATGGCGAACCGGAAGTGCTGCTCGCCAAGCTGGCCGGTGGCGGCGAGCGATCCGCTGAGCGGATCTATGTAGGCGATGCGTATGACCTCGTCGGCGCGGGCGGCGCCGGGCAGGGCGACGACGGCGAGGATGGGCGCAAGCAGTGCGGCGGCGGCAATGCGCAACATGATGGTTTTCCCCCTGGCGGCGCCTGCGGTTCCGGCGGCCGGCTTTGTTGGAGATACCTTCTTGCTTCGCGCAAGGTGCGTCAACGGGGTTGTGCGTCGGGATCAACCGATCAGAGTCACAAGTTCGGTGTATTGGGTAAGGACGGTGTCGGCGGTCAACAGGCGCATCGGTCCTGCCATGGCTTGCACGACCAGCAAGCGGTCGAAAGGATCGCCGTGGTGCATTGGCAGGTCGGCAACCCGTATTGCAACGTCGCTATAGATAGGCAGCTCGGCAAAGCCGATTCTACGCGCTTCGTGTGCCACGACCTCGGGCCGAACTGCGAAGTCGGTCTTGCCAAGCCGCGCTTTGATCGCGATTTCCCAGATGCTCGCGGCGCTGAACGCTATTTGGTTTTCCGGACTCTTGAGCATCGCCTGTATGCCTGCGCTCAGCCGTGAGGGTTTGCCCAACGCCCAAATCAGGATGTGGGTGTCAAGCAGGAACTCCACTAGCGCCCTTCGAACAGGGCCAGGACGTCGTCGGGAAGGGGAGCGTCAAAGTCGTCGCGAATGTTCAACTTCCCTTCCAGGGTTCCGAGCTCCCGGTCCGGCTTCTTCGGTGCAGCAAATGGCACCAGGCGTGCTACGGGCGTGCCTGCCCGTGCAATAATGATCTCTTCACCGGCCGCGGCTGCATCCACAAGGCGCGACAAGTGAGTTTTCGCAGCGTGGATATTAACCGTCTGCATGTGTTCTCCCTTTAGTGGACTAAGGTTAGTCATCCTACGGCGCGGGCGCGCTACTCGCAACAAGTGCTTGGCCGGGCCAAAGCCACCTTGCACCCGCCTTGACCCGCCCCGCCCACCCCCGCACCTTCCCCGTCCGCACCTCACCGGAGGCCAGCATGGCCCTGACCGAACCTCTCGCCCGCCTCCTGCGCGGGCGGCTCGCGCTGCCCGTCATCGCCTCCCCGCTGTTCATCATCTCCAACCCGGCGCTGGTCATCGCCCAGTGCACCGCAGGCGTCGTCGGCTCCTTCCCGGCGCTGAACGCACGGCCGCAGGAAGCGCTGGCGGAGTGGATCAAGCAGATCCAGGACGCCCTGGCCGACTGGGATGCGCACCATCCTGACCGGCCCGCCGCACCCTTCGCCGTCAACCAGATCGTCCACCGCAGCAACGCCCGGCTGGAGCACGACATGGAGATGTGCGTCCGCCACCGCGTCCCGATCGTGATCACCTCGCTCGGCGCGCGTCCGGAGGTGAACCAGGCCGTCCACTCCTACGGCGGCGTCGTGCTGCACGACATCATCAACGACACCTTCGCGCGCAAGGCGGTCGAGAAGGGTGCGGATGGGCTGGTGGCGGTGGCCGCGGGCGCCGGCGGCCATGCCGGCATCCTGTCGCCCTTCGCCCTGATGCAGGAGATCAGGACCTGGTTCGACGGCCCGGTCGCCCTGTCCGGCGCCATCGCCACCGGGTCGGCCGTGCTGGCGGCCCAGGCAATGGGGGCGGACCTGGGCTACGTCGGCTCCGCCTTCATCGCGACGGAGGAGGCCAATGCGAACGCTGCCTACAAGCAGGCCATCGTGGACGGCGGGGCGGACAGCATCGTCTATACCAACCTGGTCACGGGCGTGCACGGCAACTACCTGCGCCCCAGCCTGGTGTCGGCCGGGCTAGACCCGGACAACCTGCCGCAATCCGACGCCAGCAAGATGGACTTCGGCGGCGACAAGCCCAAGGCTTGGCGGGACATCTGGGGCAGCGGCCAGGGTATCGGCGCGGTGCAGGCGGTGGTCCCGGCTGCACGGTTGGTGTCGCGCATGGCCGGGGAATACGCGGCCGCCCGTGCCCGCCTGCAGCAACCGCAGGCCACGATGTCCCGCATGCAAACAGCGGGCGTCTGAGCGTCGCAATCCTCTGCAAGGCCGGGCTGCCGGTATGTGAAGGCGAGCGGGCCTTGGCCGAACTGCCTGTTGGCGGCCTATCGCTGACAGGGCCGCTCCGGAGCCGGCCGGTCATTGCCAGGCAATGCAGCCACGCAACGCCCGGCGCTGCATGTCTTGCAGGACGCCCTTGCACGGCATTGCCCGGCTGCTGACGGCCCTGCCCGGCCCACACCGCTTCCTCAGCATCCGCCCCGGTGTCACAGCAGGTTTACGTTGCTTAAATGCAACAAGAAGCATGGTAGAAGCCGCCACTCGGAAACGTGTCTGGAACACGATGCTGCACCGCACCATCGTTAGTTCCAGCAGCGGCCCGACAACGCCATCT
This sequence comes from Acetobacteraceae bacterium, assembly GCA_036398775.1. Classification (GTDB taxonomy): domain Bacteria; phylum Pseudomonadota; class Alphaproteobacteria; order Acetobacterales; family Acetobacteraceae; genus DASWOJ01. The sequence continues at coordinate 29,137 of DASWOJ010000370.1, read as the reverse complement.
TGGCCGCTGGCTGCAATACGAAAGGCTGCCCAATGCCCGGTCTCGGCGACAACATAGCGCAACTGGTCCGCAACCGCCGCCAAAGGGAGGCGGCTGCCGGTGCAACTCCGGCCGGAACACTTGGGCTTGTGGATATGCAGGGCTTCGGCGCCAATCCTGGTGCCCTTCGCATGCTGGCCTATGTCCCCCAGGGGCTGCCCCCCGGCGCACCGCTGGTGGTGGCGCTGCACGGCTGTACCCAGACCGCGGCCGGCTATGACGCCGGCGCCGGTTGGTCGCGGATGGCAGAGCGTCATGGCTTTGCCGTACTGCTGCCGGAACAGGTGCGGGGCAACAACCCGAACACCTGCTTCAACTGGTTCCAGCCCGCCGACACCACCCGCGGCGGCGGAGAGGCGGAGAGCATACGCCAGGGCATCGCCCACATGGTCGCGGCCCACCGCCTGAACCCGGCGCGGGTGTTCATCACCGGCCTGTCCGCGGGCGGCGGGATGGCGGCAACGATGCTCGCGGTGTATCCCGAGGTGTTTGCAGGCGGGGCGATTATCGCCGGGCTGCCGCATGGCGCGGCGCGTTCCATGCCGGAAGCCTTCGAGGCGATGGGCGGGCGGCGCCACCACTCCGCGCAGGAGTGGGGGGATCTGGTCCGCCAGGCCTCGCCTCACCGTGGCCCCTGGCCCCATATCCAGATCTGGCAGGGCGACGCAGACAGCACCGTACGGCCCGGCAACGCCGCGGAACTGGTGAAGCAGTGGACGGACGTGATGGGGCTGCCAGCCGCGCCGTCCGTGGTGGACCAGGTGGATGGGACGGCGCACCAGGCATGGCGGGATGCGTCGGGCCAGGTCGTGCTCGAGTGCTTCATGGTCCCGGGCATGGGCCACGGCACGCCGCTGCACCCTGGGGCTGCCGACCTGGACGAATCGTTCGGCGTGCCGGCGCCCTACATGCTCGACGCCGGCATCAGCTCCACCTGCCGCATGGCGCGGTCCTGGGGATTGCTGACGGCGGCATCACAGGTCCGGACCGAGGCAGCGCGGAACGAGGCGCGGCGTGCGGGCCAGGCGGCAGGCCAGACAGGCGCGCTGCCGAGCCTTGGAGGGCTGCTGGAGGGGCTGCTGCCTGAGATCAAGCTGCCGGCCGCGGCCCGCTCGGGTGTCGTTGGCGAAGTGATCGAGAAGGCGTTGCGCTCCGCCGGCTTGATGAAAAGGTAGAGCGGTCCGCAGCCGGGCTCGGACGCGTGGCCACTGGACCTGGGTGCGAGCCTCTCCTCTGAAGCTCCAATTCCATTTGCGTCAAACGCGCACGTCTGCCAGCCTAACCGGTTCCGTCCCCCTCTTCCTTCGGGAGAGGGCCGGCGTGAGGGAAGGCTGATGAGCGCCGGCCGGCCCGGTGAAAGTCCGCCTCCTCCGGCACCCGGCCGAACCAAGCCCGGCTTCCTGGGCCTACGGAGGCGCTGAACATCGTCCTGCCACGCTGCACGGCCGCTGCAGCCAAGCTCGCCGCCCCCCCTGCCAAGCTGCCCACCCCGGTCCTCCATCCCGGCCGCAGGCTGATGCCGAAACGCCCGCACGCATCCTGCACGAGCGCAGCGACAGCAGCGTCCAACGCCAGGTCTGCCGGCGTGACGGAAACATCATTCACCGGAGGCGGGGTGTCATCCGCAACCCGGTGCTCCCAGCCGACGCCCCAGGCCGCCATTGCGAGACGCGCATTCGACTCCGCCCACCTCGCCGCGGCCTGGGCGTGCAACCCGGCTGATACGCCCTGGAAGCCCGCAGCATCCAACCCGCGCGCCCGCGCCGCCGCTTCCACGAAGCGCGATGCGTCCCGCGACCTTGCGCCCAACACGGCGCGGGCGCCGCCGCGGTGCAGGCGGCGCAGCGCCTCGGCCGCGACAGGGCCGGGGCTTCGGTTCTCGGCCAGTCCGGCATCGGCGGCCGTCAGCAGCGGCGCCGCCCGGTCCAGCAGTCCGACCTCCGCCAGCAGGCGCTCCAGCAGCGGGCGCGGGTCGTGGCGCGCACGCACGGGCACGACGGCGCAGCGGCCGCCGCAGGCTGCCCGCCAAGGCGCCGCCATCCGGTCCAGGTCCAGCCGCGGGCCGCCCAGCCAGGCCGCGGCGAAGGCGGGGAAGGTCCGGCCCTCACGCAGGAACTGGGTGCGCCAGGTGTAAAGCGAGTTGAGGTAGGCCGCCTGCGGCTTCACGGTCATCACCGCCTCCATCTCGAAGCCCTGGCTGGCGAACAGGGCGGCGAGCCTGCGCGGGATGCCAAGGGCCGGCGGGGCTTGGCACAGTCCTTCGTAGGACAGGACAACCGTGTCGCACGGGGTGCCGCGGAGTTGGACGGCCAGGTCGTGCAGCAGCTCCCGCTGGTCCCGCCGGGGACGGCGCCCGTCCAGGGCCTCGCCGAGATACTGATGGCTGAGGTGCGGGACGACGGCGCTGCTGGGCGTGAGGTCCGGATATAGCACCCCGGCGCCGGCCAGCGCCGGGCGCAGGCGGGTCAGCACATGCTGCAGGCTGGTGGTCCCGGTCCGGGGGGTGCCGATGTGGACGATGGCGCGGCGCATGAGGCGGAACAGCCGGGCGGCGGGCGGCGGTGTCAAGCGGCTTCGTGGAATGCGGCGCGGAGCCGGCCTCCGGCTGCCGTCTGGTCCGGGCGCGGACGCCGTGCGAAGATGGTGCCGCGAAGGCGCGCGGACGCCTTGTTCCAGTGGCGACGCCGTGCATCCGCCGCAGCCGGCAGGCAACGACAGGACCTCATGGAACCCATGTTCATCACCTTTGGCGTGCTGGCGCTGGTCGTGGTCCTCGGCATCGGGCTGGGGGTGCGCACGGTGCCGCAGGGACAGGTGTGGACCGTGGAGCGCTTCGGCGCCTTTACCCGGCTGCTGAACCCCGGCCTGAACCTGATGCTGCCGCTGGTGGAACGGGTCGGCCACAAGATGAACGTGCAGGAGATCGTGCTCGACATCCCCGAGCAGGCCGTCATCACCCGGGACAACGCCGCCGTGGTGGTGGACGGGATCATGTATTACCGCGTGCTGGACCCGGCCAAGGCCGCCTATGGCGCGCAGAACCTGGTGCAGGCGCTGACCAGCATGGCCATGACCAACATACGCAGCGTGATCGGCGCGATGGACCTGGACGGCGCGCTGTCGGGACGCGAGGAGATCAACGCCAAGCTGCTGGTGACGCTGGACCACGCGACGGCCCCCTGGGGCGTGAAGGTGTCCCGCGTCGAGCTGCGCAAGATCGAGCCGCCGGCGAACCTGGTCGCCGCGATGAACCTGCAGATGACCGCGGAGCGCGAGCGCCGGGCCACCGTCGCCCGCGCGATGGGCGAGCGCGAAGCCGCCGTCGCCCGCGCCGAGGGCCAGAAGCAGGCAACCGTGCTGCAAGCCGAGGCCCGCCTGGAGGCGGCGATGAAGGACGCCGCCGCCCGCGAGCGCCTGGCCGAGGCCGAGGCCCGCGCCACGACCGTGGTCGCGCAGGCGGCGCGGGACGGCGGGACGGAGGCGCTGCGCTACTTCATCGCCCAGAAATACGTGGACGCGGTGGGCCGCCTGGCCGCGAACCCGTCCGGCCGCACCCTGGTGATTCCGCTGGAGACCGGCGCGCTGGCCGGCGGCATCGCCCAGGCGATCGAGGCGATGCAACTGCGCCAGCCGTGAGCCTGATCCTGACCGCAGGCGAGGTCTGGATCATCGCGGGCCTGCTGGGCTGCGCGCTGGAGATGGCGGCGCCAGGCGTGTTCCTGCTGCCGACCGGGCTGGCGGCGGTAGGGGCGGGCGTGGTGACGATGCTGGCCCAACTGGACTGGCGCGGGCAGGTGCTGGTGTTCCTGGCGCTGGTGTCCGTGCTGGTCGGGGCGGCGGCGCTGCTGATGCGGCGGCGGGAGGCAGCAAACCCGGTGAACGCCCCGGCGGCCGGGCTGGTGGGACAAACCTGCCGGGCATTGGGGTTCGAGGCCGGAGAGGGCCGGGTCAGCCTGGGTGACGGCTCCTGGCCGGCGCGGATGGTGGACGGGTCGGCGCCGGCGGCAGGCGCGCTGCTGCGGGTCATGGGGCTGGACGGCACGACGCTGCTGGTGCGGGGGGACCGGCGTCCCTCCGAGCCTATGGCGCCGACTGCTGGGCCAAGTAACGCTCCATAGGCGGCCCCCACAGCCGGGAGCCGCCGCTGCCGCTGGCGAACAGCGCGTGCCCATCATACCCGAGGACGCCGGGCTCCACGAACTCCGCCTTGCCGCCGGCGGCGGTGTAGGCCGCATACATGGCCCGGCCGAGGTCCGGCGAGAAGAAGCTGTCATTGGTCGCATACAACCAGAGCATGGGCGTTGCCGCCGTGGCGCCGAGCGTCCCCGCGTCCCTGACCATGCGGTCGGCATGGCACACCTGGCCGATGTTGCCGCCGATTCGCCCGCCGATGCCGCCGGACACGTTGATCACGGCGGACACCTTGGGGTGAGGCTGGCTGTTGTAGGCGATGGCGGTGTAGCCGCCGGTGCTGCCGCCGGCCACCACGGCGCCGTCCGGTCGGGCGCCGGGCAAGGCCGTCGCATAGTCCACGGCAGCGGCAACGTCGCGCGCCGATTCGAGCGCGATCAGTGCGGGCTGCAGGTCGTTGCAGCCGCGCATGCCGTGCGGCCCCACGGCCAGGATGGCGCTGTCCCGGCCGCCCGTCGCGCCGTAGCCGCGCCGGATCGGCATCACGACCATGTAGCCGCGGCGCAGGAACCACTCAGGGGTTTCACTGGCGCAGGCGTCCGGTTGCAGGATGATGCGTGTCAGGCCGGTGCCGTGGTTGAGCACGACGACACGGGCCGGCGCGTCGCCCTCCGGACGGCAGACGCGGGCATACAGCAGGCGCGGGGTGCCGTCCCGGTCCTGCATGGGAATCCAGTGGGCCTGCTGGCGCCAGCGGCCCTCGGCCTCACCAACTGGGCCGGGGCCAGTGGGCCGGGCGATGGGGGCGGCGCAGGCGGACAGCAGGAGGACGCCAGCGGCCACCAGCATTCTTGCCGCGCTTGGATCCCGATGCCGGCCCTGATGCTGATGCACTACCGGTTGGCCCCGGACCTCCTGGTGCAACTCAGCCTTCCTTCTCAAGGGTGATCTGCACCGCCTGGTCGCGCCTGATCTCCTCTAGCGCCCTGGCTGCTGCGTTGCGGAGCGGCCCCTCGCACAGGGGTTGGCCGATGCGGGACACCAGGCGGCGGACCACATGCAGTTTGCTCCCTTCTAGGGACCACTGGCTGTCATAGCTGAACGCCTCGTCTTCGATCTTGCGGGCGCGCGGCAGGCGGACCGGATGGTAGCCCGGCGGCAGCGTCAGGGTCAGATCCTCCTCCTGCCGGCCGGCGTAGCAGGGCGTCGGCTCGGTGACGGGCAGGTTGCGGACGCCCAGTGGACCCAGCAGCCCATCACCCGGGCGGGGCAGCAGGCGCATCCCCGTCGGCACGGTGAAGCCATCGCCCTCCAGCCAGCCCGGCTGCGCATCGAGCGTGAAGCGGGCGGAGATGCCGTATTCCGGCCCCACCGCGTCCAGCGGCGCCGGAGTAACCTCTCCCGTCCCCGGCTGGTTAAGGAAGCGCAGTTGCTCGGATGCAAAGCGCTCGGCGCCGCGAGCCATGCTGCGGTTGCCAACCCCGCGCAGAACGGTGGCATAAGGCCCGGTGGCCTCTGTCGTGCTGCTGCCGGTGACGCGGCTATCCCCGTCCAGCGTCATCGTCGTGTGCAGGCGCTCGCTGGCAATGTCCGGCGGCAGCGTCACCATACGGGCGGGCGCCGCGCCCTCGGCGGTCACGTGCAGGATAGGCTTGCCGTATTCCTGCATCGGCAGTGTGCCGAACGGTGCACCGCCGGCTGTAGTGTCGGCATACAGGTCCCACCCCGGCAGGTAGGTGACCATGTGGTTGAACGCGCTGAGCGTCGGCGGGCCGCTAAGGGTGTAGGTCGGGTTCAGGTTGATCAATACTGGCCGGGCCTCGATCCCCCGGGCGCGCAACAGTGCCACAAGCAGCGCAACCTGGTCCTTGCAGTCTCCATAGTGGTTCGCCAGCACATGGTCCGCCGTATGAGGCACCCAGCCGCCGTCGCCCACGTAGATCGCGACCCAGCGCACCCGGCGGCTGACCCACTCGTATAGTCGCTGGGCCTCCTCCCGCTTGTCCGCAGCCCCGGCGGCGACCTGGTCGGCCAGGGCCTGGATGGGCGGCGTCACCTCGGTCTTGGAGGCGAACAGGGCGGCATAGGTGCGGCTGAACGCGGGCCAGTCCTGGAACGTGGAGGCGAAGATGCGCGGGGCGCGGTCGAGCGGGGACAGCACTGCCGGGTCGCTGGCCAGGGCGGGGGCACTCCAGCGCCAGCGGTGGACGTGGCGACCGTTCTCGTCGGCTTCGGTATGCTCGGGGCCGTACGACTCGGTGTTGAGGACCATGCCGGCGGGAACGCTGATGGACACCTCCGCGTCGTCCCGGGCGATGTTGCGGGTGAACAGGGTTGTGGCGGCGTAGTGTCCCTGGAACACAGGAGTCCGTATCGTGCGCCGCCAGGTGAGCGACAGCACGTCGCCGCCCGCCACGTCCGGCATCACTGCCACGACCTGCTTGCGATTGGTGTATTCTGGGATGTTGGGCGTGCCCGGCGCGAGCTGGACGCGGATGGCGCCGGGCAGCACGGGCAGGCGACGGCCGTCGGGCTTGATAGTGTAGCCCTCAAGCAGCTCGACCTGTTCCATATCGTCGGCGTAGAAGAAAGCCTGTTGGGCCTCGCTACGCGCAGCGGCGTCGTTGTTGACGGCAATCTCGACGTGTGAAGTTTGGACGGCCGTGCCGGTTGGCTCGACGACGGTTCCGGAGCGGAGGAGGCGGACGCTGACCGCAGACTCGGCAGCATCGGCAGGTGCAGCAAACAGGCCAAGAAGCGCCAGCAGCAGTTTGCGTCCGACATTGCCGCGCATGGCTGGACCTCCTGAAGCTTGGTAAGTTCCGGACCTTAGCCGAAACATCTGTAAATGCGATGGTGAGCGGTTAACCAGAACAACAATTCGGCCTGCCGCTGCCTGGATGACACGCCCCTACTGGTCGGGCGTCCCCGGTGCGGGATGCCGGCGCAACTTTCGTAATCGCGGCCCCGTCCCTACCGCAGCACCCGCGCCCGGATCGTCCCGTCAATCGCGCACAGCGCCCCCAGCACCTCCCCGCACAGCGAAGGCTCGCCCTCGGCGTCAATCATCACATACCCCAGCTCCCCGTCCGTCTGCAGCGACTGCGCCGACACGTTCAGGTTGCGCTCGCTGAATACCGCGTTCAGCCGGCCCAGCACGCCGGGCACGTTGTGGTGGACGTGCAGGTAGCGGCTATGCCCGGCCAGCCGCGGCTGCTCGACGTGCGGGAAGTTCACCGCGCCGCCGGTGGAGCCCGCCTGCAGGAAGCCCAGCAGCTTGCGCGCCACCTCCTCGCCGATGCGCTCCTGCGCCTCTTCGGTCGAGCCGCCGATGTGCGGCGTCAGGATCACGTTCGGCAGGCCTTGCAGCGGTGAGCTGAACGCCTCGTTGGCCGACTTCGGCTCACGCGGGAACACGTCCACCGCGGCGCCCGCCAGATGCCCGGAGCGCAGCGCCGCCGCCAGCGCATCCAGGTCCACGACGCTGCCGCGGCTGTTGTTGATCAGGTGCGCGCCGGGCTTCATGGCGGCGATCTCGGCTGGCCCGATCATGCCCTTGGTCGCGGGGGTGTCGGGCACGTGCAGGCTGACGACGTCGGAGACCGCCAGCAATTCGCCCAACTTGCCCAGCACGGCGGTGTTGCCGGTCCGCAGCTTGTCCGTGCGGTCGAAGTAAACCACCCGCATCCCCATCGCCTCGGCCAGCGTCCCAAGCTGGCTGCCGATGTTGCCGTATCCGACGATGCCCAGCGTCTTGCCGCGCACCTCAAAGCTGCCGGTGGCGGACTTGTCCCAGCCGCCGCTGTGCGCGCTCTCGCTGCGCGGCAGGATGCGGCGGAGCAGCATGACGATCTCGCCGATGGTCAGCTCCGCCACGCTGCGGGTGTTGCTGAACGGGGCATTCAGGACGGGGATGCCCAGGGTGCGCGCGGCGTGCAGGTCCACCTGGTCCGTGCCGATGCAGAAGCAGCCCACCGCCATCAGCGGCCCCGCCGCCTCCAGCACCTCCGCCGTCAGTTGCGTCCGGCTGCGTATGCCCAGCACATAGGCGCCGCGCACGGCGTCCAGCAGCGCAGTCCCCTCCAGCGCCTTGGCGTGGCGGACGATGTCGGTGTAGCCGGCGGCCTGGAACAGCTCGACCGCGGTTTGGCTGACGCCCTCCATCAGCACGATGCGCGTGGCGTCCGGGGTGAAGGGCGGCGGGGCGGCGGCCCGGGCCGCGGTGATCAGTCCATCCATGTTGCACCCTTTGCTGCTGTAGCCGCAGGAACGGCCATACGTTTCAATGTGCTTGCCGCGCCGCCGCCATGATTGCTGCGCTGCAAGGTCTCGAAGGAGAATGGGTCGGTGAAGCCACCTGTGCAGCCATTGGTGAACCCGCCCGCGGCATCCCGGTCATTTAGCATATGCAGGCGACGCAGCATGCCCTGCTCCGGATCGTTGAGATCCCGCGGGTGGCCGGCGCGTCGCGGTCTTGGCCAAGATCGTCAAGGGTTGCTCCCGGGTCGGCGCCGCTGCTGTGGCATACCCTGCACCTGGGCAGCAAATCCTGCCGGCGGCGGCCTCCCCTGTATCCCGCAGGGTGCCGGTCGAGGCGACGGTGGCAATGGATCGGGCAGGCCGGGTCATGCGGATGATTCAAACATGGCGGTTCGTCACGGCGTTGGCGCGGGCTGTCAAGGTTGGTGCGGGATCGCCAGGGAAGCAGGAGGATCAGGCCCAACCGCCCCTTCTCCCGGCGGGCACGCCGCGGCACCCTCCGGGTCTCACGCTCTTGTATCGGCGCACCCCTTCCCCTGCGCGCCCCGCCGCCGCACCCTGGCCTGAACCCCCCGGGAGGACCGCCCATCCATGACCGACTACCTCGTGATCGGCGGCGGCACCGCCGGCTGCATCCTGGCCGCACGGCTGTCCGAGGACCCCGGCACCCGCGTCACCCTGCTGGAAGCCGGGCCGGAGGACCGCGATCCCTGGATACACATCCCCGCCGGCTATGCCCGGCTGTTCGCCAGCGGCCGTTACGACTGGCGCTTCGCCACCGAACCCGAGCCGGAGCTGGGCGGCCGCAGCGTCAACTGGCCGCGCGGGCGGGTGCTGGGCGGGTCCGGGTCCATCAACGGCATGGTGTATCTCCGCGGCTCCCCGCACGACTACGACCGCTGGGCGCAGGCCGGCGCGCGGGGCTGGTCGCATGACGACGTGCTGCCGGCCTTCCGCCGGATCGAGAACTGGGAAGGCGAGCCAGGCACCACCCGGGCGTCAGGTGGCCCGGTCACCGTCAGCGAGCCGCACAGCCTGTCGCCCGGGGCCGCCGCCTTCATCGAGGCGTGCGCCGCCCTGGGGTATCCCCGGCACCGCGACATCAACGACGGCGCCATCGAGGGCGTCGCACCCATCCAGATGAACGTCCGCCGGGGCCGCCGGGCCAGCACGGCGCAGGCCTACCTGCGCCCGGCCCGGCGCCGGCCGAACCTCCAAGTGCTGACCGGCGTCAACGTCCAGCGCCTGCTGGTCCGCGACGGCCGCGTGCTGGGCTGCGTCGCCCGCCGCGCCGACGGCCCGCCGTTCGAGGTCCATGCGGCCCGGGAGGTCGTGCTGTGCGCGGGATCCATCATGTCGCCCCATCTGCTGATGCTGTCCGGCATCGGCGACGGCGAGGCGCTGCAGCAGCTCGGCATCCCCGTCGTGCTGCACCGCCCGGCGGTGGGCGGCAACCTGCAGGACCACTTCATCACCCGCTTCGGCTATCGCACCCGTCCCGCCGGCACGCTGAACGAGATCACCGCCAGCAGGCTCCGCATGGGCGCTATGGCGCTGGGATACGCGCTGCGCCGGCGCGGGCCGATGGCGGTCGGGGCGACGGAGGCCACGCTGTTCGCGCGCGTGACGCCCGGCGCCGAGGAGGCGGAGGTGCAATACCAGTTCATCAACTTCAGCCTGTCGCCCGGCGGCGGCTACGTGCTGCCGCGTCACCCCGGCTTCATGTTCAACTTCGGCCAGTGCCGTCCCGATAGCCGCGGCACGCTGACCCTGCGGGACGCGGACCCGGACAGCAAGCCGGTCATACGCGCCAACTACCTGTCCGCCCCCGGCGACCAGCGGGTGATGCTGCTGGCAGCCCAGGTGGCAAGGCGCCTGGGCCGCACCGCTCCGTTCAAGGACCTGGTGCTGGAGGAATTGGCGCCGCCACCGGAGATCGAGGGCGACGACGCCATGCTGGACTACATCCGCGCGACCGGGACCACGGTCTATCATCCCTGCGGCACCTGCCGAATGGGCGGCGACGACGGCGCCGTGGTGGACCCGCAGTTGCGGCTGCGCGGCATGGACGGGCTGCGGGTGGCGGACGCCTCGGTGATGCCGCTGGTGCCGTCGGGGAACATACAGCCGGCGGTGATGATGGTGGCGGAGCGGGCGGCGGAGTTCATCCGGGGCTAGGACCCGCTCCGCGTCGCGTCCCTATGCCGCCCGCGGCTCCTCCTCCGCAATCACCTCGTTCGTTTCCGGCGCTTCCAACTGCCAGGGCACCACCAGCACGGACACGTCCGGCCCGCCATGCCGGAGCAACTGCATCCGCAGGCGTTGCGACCGGCGCGTGTGCAGCATGGCCTCCCACCAACGGACGCCCGCCAACTCGCTGAGCACCACGATGACCGGCCGGGCGGGGCACCGGCGTTGCATCGCCTCGACCTCCCGCAGCAGCGGCGCCAGCACGCTGCGGTAGGGTGACGGCTTGACCACCAGGGCTGGCGCGGGCAGCCCGGCTGCGGCGGCGGGCAGTTCGACGAACTGCGCCCATTCCCGCCGCAGGTGCGTCTCGTGCTCCCGGGCGTCCGGCCCCTCCAGGTCGGTCAGGTGCAGCGCCACCACGTCCGGCGACAGCCGGGCCGCGATCTGCACGGCGCGGTGGGCCATGCGGTCCCACCGCTCCAGCGGGATCACGGCCGCCGGCGGCGCGTGGTCGCGCAGGTTCATCACCCGGCGGCTGCCGGCCAGGACCTGCCGTTCCTGGTCCCGGAAATAGCGCCGGGTCAGCTTGAGCATCATCAGCGTGAGCGGGACGATGACGATCGTCAGCCAGGCGCCCTCGGTGAACTTGGCGGCCAGGATGACGGCCAGCGCGGTGCCGGTCGTAAGCGCGCCGACGCCGTTGATCCACAGCCGCACCGTGTCGGTATGCCCGCGCGCATTCCGCTGCCAGTGCCGCGCCATCCCGGCCTGGCTGAGCGTGAACGACAGGAACGCCCCGACCGCGAACAAGGGTATCAGCCGGTCGGTGATGCCGCCGACCGCGATCAGCAGCGCACCCGCGCCGATCGTCAGGAACAGCACCCCGGCCGTGTAAGCCAGCCGCCGGCCCGGCAGCGCGAACGCCTTCGGCAAACAACTGTCGGACGCCACCAGCCGGCACAGCCGGGAAAGCCGACGAAGCTGGTGTTGGCCGACGGGACATGCGGGCCTCATAGGGGGAAAGGAACTCTGGTCAGGGTCGTCCAGCGCCCAACGCGTCAGCACGTGCAAGGGTTGGCTGAAGGGCGCAGGGCAATCCCACGCTCCGGAACGGCTTTGTCTGCAAGCTGCTGCGGTGCAACGCCGCAAATTCCAGCCCGGCCTTCCACCGGGACGGAGCACCAACAGGCCAGCCAGCCCCGCCCGCAGCCCGTCGCGTCGCTCAGGGCAGCAGGCGGCGGGATCGAGATGCCGCAGCGTATCCGCCCGGTTGACCGTCATGGCCGATGCAGCGGGAGCCGGCGCACGGCCTGGCATGAACCGCCTCGCCGCCAGGGCCGCCGGCCCTGGCGGCACCCTTACCCGATCAAGGTCCGCAGCTTCGCCGCGATGGCGTCCGGCGCCGATTCGTGCGTGAAGTTGGCGACGAACTCCCCCCGTGGGTCCATCACGTAGATGATGCTGCTGTGGTCCATCTCATAGTCGCCGTCGGCCCGGGGATGCTTGGCGTAGTAAACCCGGTAGGCCTTGGCTGCCGCAGCAACCTGCTCCGGCGTGCCGCTCAGGCCAGTGATGGGGGCGTTGAAGGCGCGGACATAGTCCTGCACCACGGCTGGCGTGTCGCGCTCGGGGTCCACGGTGATGAACAAGGCGGCGACCTTCACCCGCTCCGCCGGAGTCAGGCTGTCCAGCGCATTCGCCATGTCCTGCAGCGCGGTCGGGCAAGCGTCGGGGCAGCGGGTATAGCCGAAATAGACCAGCATCCAACGTCCGCGGAAGCTGGCATCCGTCACCACCTTGCCGTCGCCGTCCTGCAGGCTGAACGGGCCGCCGATGGCGACGCCGCCTCCCCCATCCCGGCGCGTGCCCATCCATGCCGCCGCACCCGCCAGCCCGGCTGCGAGCACGCCCGCCGGAGCCAGCATCAACATCCTGCGCCGGTTCATCAACGGACATGCCCCGGCATACGGGCGTGGCCTTCGACGCCTGGCGGTGCGGACGCACCAAGGCCCGGCGCTGCGGATGCACCGGCGCCCGGCGGCGCAGACGCCCCCACCGGCGCCACCTGCACCCGCAAGTCCAGCGGCGGGGCTGTTCGGAACCGGAGCTGCATGGGGATCACCTGCCCAGCTACGAGGGGCTGCCTCAAATCCATGAGCATGATGTGGTAGCCGCCTGGCGCCAGCGCCACCACCTTGCCAGCCGGCAGCGCCAGGCCGTCAGTCACCTCGCGCATCCGCATCACGTTGCCGTCCATCTGCATCTCGTGGACCTCCGCACGCCCGGCAACGGGGCTGCTGACACCCACCAGCCGGTCGTCGGCCGGGCTCATGAGCGTCACGTAGGCGCCGCCCACCTTCTGCTGCGGCGCGGTCGCGCGTGCCCAGGCCTGTTCGGCACGGATGGCGGCGGCCTGACCAGGCTGGGTCTCGCTGACCCTCAGGATATCCGCGGTTTGACGTCCAGTCCGGGCGATGACGGCGTGCCATCCGGCGGTTTGGCCAACCATGGGAAGCATCCGAGCGAGGTAGGGTGGCGCGGCCATCTGCTCCGCCGGGTCGGCGGCCAGGAGCGGCAGCGGCACAGTCCGGCCTGCGGCGGAGTGCCGCGCGACGGTGCCGCGGTCGTCGTCCACGGCTTCGGCGTACGGTAGCAGCAGCTCGGACATCCCTGCCGGACCTGTATCCTTTGCTGGTCCTGAGTCCTTCAGGGGATGGGTGGCTGCGGCGCTGGGCTGGGATGCAGGGGCCAGCAGGGCAGCGAGCACGAGGCTCCAAGGAGCGGCAGGGCGGATCATGGGTCAGTTCCTGTTTGGATCGGGTTTATGCGGCTCTGGCTTGAGCAAGGGGAGCCACAGGCAGAAGGGATCGGACCCACGTCAGGGCCGCTGGAATGGTCGGCAGGCCGCCTCGCGGCCGCATCTGCCGCCGGGGCTGGCACGAAAAGCGCAGGTGCCACGGCCGCAAGCGCGAGGCCGGGGGCGGCGATGCACAACAAGCAAGGCGGACAGGCCCGGTCCGGACGTCCGGGCGCCGGCGCACCGCTGGCGCTGGCATGGCAAATCACCGCCGCAACGTCCGCAGCCGGGCGCGGCAGCGGCTGCTGGACCGGCGCCAGCATCGCCGGCCACAGGCCGGGCATGGCGCGCCCGCGCCTCACGCCCTGATGGCCCGCAGCGGCAGCACGACCGGATGCCCGTCCGATCCCTGGTCCACCGCAACCCGTACGGCGAAGGCAGGTTCCAGCGTAGCCGGGCACAGCACGTCGGCTGGCAGGCCGGTGCCCACCAGCCGTCCCGCTTGCATCACCGCGATCCCGTCGGCAAAGCGCGCCGCGGCGTTCAGGTCGTGCAGCACGGCGATGGTCGTCAAGCCCCGCGCCCGCGTGCTGGTGCGCAGCAGGTCCAGGACGTGCAACTGGTGGGCGATGTCCAGCGCGCCCGTCGGCTCGTCCAGCAGCAGCACGCGCGGATTGCCGGACAGCACCTGCGCCAGCAGCACCATTTGCCGCTGTCCCCCGCTCAACTCGCCGATGCGCCGGCCAGCGAGGTCCACGACGCCGATCTCGGCCATCGCCGCCTCCGCCGCTGCAAGGTCGGCACGTCCGGGCCGGAACGACAGCGACCGCATCCGGCCCAGCAGCACGACCTCGAACGCCGTCAGCGCCACGCGGGCGCCGGTATCCTGCGGCATGTAGCCGATGCTGCCGGGCGGCGCGGCGCCGCCGTCCCAGGCGATGCCGCCGCTATGCGCCTGGACGCCTGCCAGCGCACGCAGCAGCGACGACTTGCCGGACCCGTTGGCGCCCAGGATCGCCAGCACCTCGCCAGGCTGCGCCGCCAGGCTGACGCTGTCCACGGCGATGCGGGCGCCGTAGCGGACGCCCACCGCGGCGGCGCAAAGCCTCATCGCCCCTGCCCCAGCGATAGCACCAGCCAGGCGAAGAACGGTACTCCGATCAGCGCAGTGACGATGCCGATGGGGAACACTGCGCCGGAGATGATTACCTTGCTGACGACGGACGCCGCCGACAACAGCAGCGCGCCGAACACCGCCGACGCCGGCAACAGGTGCCGCTGGTCCTCGCCCACCAGCATCCGCGCGATGTGTGGCGCCACCAGGCCGACGAAACCGATGGTTCCCACGAAGGCGACCGCTGCCCCGGTCAGTAGCGACACCGCGACGAAGGCGCGCAGCCGCAGCGGCCCCACCCGCACGCCCAGCGCCCGCGCCCGGTCGTCCCCGAGCCGCAGGGCCGTCAGCCGCCAGGCGTCGGACAGCAGGACCGGCAGCACGAGGCACAGCACGGCGGCGACGATCCCCACCTTGGTCAGCGTCGCACGCTGCAGGCTGCCGAACAGCCAGAACACGATCTGCTGCAGCGCCTCCGGCGACGCCAGGAACTGCAGCAGGCTCAGCAGCGCCTGGAATAGGAACAGGCAGGCGATGCCCGCCAGCACGAGCATCTCGGGCGTCGCGCCGCGCAGCCGCCCTGCGCCCGCGACCATGGCGCACGCCAGGCCGGCAAACAGGAAGGCGGCCAGCGGGATCGCCCAGGCGTCCGGCAACGGCAGCGCCGCGCCGAACAGGATGGCCAGCGCCGCCCCGAACCCGGCGCCTGCCGAGATGCCCAGCGTGTAGCTGCTGGCAAGCGGGTTGTTCAGCACCGTCTGCATCACCGCGCCCGAAACGCCCAGCGCCGCGCCCACCACGGCCGCCATCAATGCGATAGGCAGCCGCAGGGTCCGCACGATGGCGTCCGTCATGGGGTCAGACGCCATCCCCGCCAGCGAACGCAGGACGGTCGGGATTGGCAGGGTCGCCGGCCCCGTCGCCAGGTCCGCGGCGAAACTCCCGGCCAGCAGAAGCGCCGCCGTGGCTGTCACGACGGCGCGTCGGGCATCGGCGGCCCGCCACCCTGCCGCGGCGGTGCCCAGGGCCGCGTTCATGCCGGTGGTGGCGCCAGCCGCGCCATCCAGGTGCCCTCGAACGCCACGGGCAGGAACTGCTCGTGGTAGCGGCGCAGCTCGGCAACCGGGTCCAGGTCGGCGCATCGGTCGGGGAAGATGGCCTTGGCGATGTATTGCGTCGCCGTGTAGTCGAACAGCGCGCGGCACAGCCCATGCTCGATGGCATGGAGCTGCCCGTTGCGGACCGCCGCCATCTCCGGCCAGCCCTGGCGCCGGGCATAGGGCAGCAGTCTCGCCCGGGTCGTGGCCTCGTCCGCGTCGAAGCCGGTCAGCACGGCGTCCGGCCGCCCCGTCCAGGACGACCCGGCGATGAACACCGCATCAGGGTTGGCCGCCAGCACGTATTCGGGGGCGAGCGGTCCCCAGGCGCCAGCGCCGGGCAGCCGTCCCGCGGCGATGTTATCGGCGCCAGCAAACTCCACCAGGCGGCCCCACATGCCTTTCCAGTAGGTGTTGCCCACCACGTCCGCGCCGCCCTGGCCCAATTCCACGTAAACCTTCGGCCGGACTGGCGCGTCGGCGACCCGGCGCCGGATCTCAGCCAGCTTGTCCGTGTAGAGCGCAGCCAGGGCACGGGCGCGCTCCTCGTTTCCGGTGGCAACGCCCAGGGCAAGGGTGCTGGCGACGTGCCGCTCCGGCATCTCGGCATTGTAGTCCACCACCATTACCGGGATGCCGAGCGCCTCCAACTGCTTGACCTGGTCCGGCAGGGCGACGAAGGACCAATAGCCCAGGACGACAAGGTCTGGGCGGAGCGACAGCACGCGCTCCATGCTGAAGCTGCCGGTTTCCGTGCTGCCCACGTCGGCCAGCGCGGCCAGGCGCGGGATCGGCACGAGGTAGCGGCGGTAGATCGCCGCCCGGTTCGTCGCCCACTGCGCCTTGTTGAAGCCCACCACGCGGTCCCAGCCGGCTGGGCCGGCAACGGCGGTGAACTCCTCGTAGTTGAAGTCGAGCACGATACGCTCAGCCGCGCCTTTAAGGCTGACGGTGCGGCCCAGGGCGTCCAGGATCGAGGGCAGGACGGCCAGGGCGCGGCGGCCCGGCAGCAAGACGGCAAGGGCGCCGCCCACGGCAAGCGTACGGCGGCGGATCGGCCGCGCAAGGAAGGGGGTCATAGGGGTCCATCCGGTCGGAGCACAGGAAACAGCCGCCCAACAGGGACGGCCGCGAACAGGCGTTCAGACGGGGTGGGCAGGTGGTCCGGTCGGAGGGGTGGCAGCCCGGGCCGGGTGCGGCGGCCCGGTTGCCGGCGGAGGCAGCGCCGCACGGCCGGTCAGACGCGCAGTTGCAAGCAGCGGCACGTCGCAGGATGGTGGGAGCACCGCTGGACCAGCCATGAAGCAAGCCGAACACAGGAGGCAAGCATGGTCATGGCCCGGCGCCTTGGACGGGTCGTGGCCCGCCGGAACGTCCGGACCGCCGCCGTGGCAGATCGCCACGCCCTCCAGCCCGGCAAGATCCATTGACGCAGCGTGGGTGCTTGCGGCGGGAATGCCTGTCCCGAGCAGGATTGCCGCCAGCATCAGCACCGCCAGCAAGAGGCGGCACATGCTGGTCCTGTCGGCCCTGGCTAAGATTTGGGCAACCATGAAGCTGTCATGATGCGCTGATCTGTGCTGGCCCGCAACAAGGATGGCGGCGGGCGGTTTCCCCTACCACTAGGGCATGGGCGCTCCTATTCCGCCGCCTCCGCCGAGACCGCCGCCGGACGCCGCGCCCGCAGCCGCCTGATCCGCCGTGCATCCGCGTCCAGGATGCGGAACTCCAGCCCAGACGAATGGCTGATCACCTCCCCGCGCGCCGGCACCCGGCCGGCCAGCGTGAACACCAGGCCGCCGATGGTGTCCATGTCGGCCTCCCGCTCCTCGTCGGACAAGATAGGACCCAGCCGCGCCTCGAAGTCCTCGATGGGCAGGCGGGCATCCAGGTCCAGGGCGCCGTCCGGGCGTTCGACGATCATCGGGCCTTCGACCTCGTCGTGCTCGTCGGCGATGTCGCCGACGATCTCCTCAACCAGGTCCTCGATGGTCAGCAGGCCGTCAATGCCGCCGTACTCGTCCACGACCAGGGCCAGGTGCATCCGGGCCTGGCGCATCTGCAGCAGCAGGTCCAGCACCGGGATCTGCGGCGCCACCATCAGCGGACGCCGCAGCAGCGCCTCCAGGTTGAAGGCGTCGGGGCGGCCGACATAGGAGAACACGTCCTTGATGTGCACCATGCCCAGGATGTCGTCGAGCTGCTCGCGATAGACCGGCAGGCGGGAATGTCCCTCGCGCCGTATCTGGTCCAGCGCCTGTTCCAGCGTCACGTCCACGGGGATGGCTATGATGTCGGCGCGTGGGATCATGACGTCATCCGCCGTCATGCCGCGCAAGCGCAGGACGTTGGCGATCAGCGCGCGTTCCTGCCGGTCCAGCTCGGGGGCGGTGCCGTCGGTCTGGCTGTCGTCAATGGACTGCTGCACCAGCTCGGCGATGCTCTCCCGCACGTTGCCGTCACGATGGCGCCCGCGCAGGCGCTGGCGGACGCGGTGCAGGATGCTGCGGCTGCTGGGAAGGGTGACGCTCACCGCTGCCGCCACGGATTCGGGACGCCGATGCCGTGCAGCAGGCGGGCCTCGGCCATCTCCATGCGCCGGGTTTCGCCAGCGTTATGGTGGTCGTGGCCATCCAGGTGCAGGGCGCCATGAACGACTAGGTGCGCGAGATGGTGCGCAGGACGAAGCCCGGCGTCCCGGGCCTCGCGCCGCACGACGCCAAGCGCCAGCACGATGTCGCCGCCGTCGAAGGTCAGCACGTTGGTGGGCTTGTTGCGCCCGCGGTGCCGGGCGTTGAGGCGCTTTACCTCGCGGTCGGATGCCAGCACCACGGCGCCGACTCCGCCGGCGGCCCTTGCGGCACGGGAGGCGACCGCCTCCACCCCAGGCACGAAACGCCGCCATCTCGCATCCAGCACGATAACAGGTGGCCCCGCCGAAGCGGGGCCGGGTCTAGGGCTAGGTTCCATTGGTGTCCTGATGGTCCGGCAGCGGATCGCGCCGCGGACGGAGGTTGCTGCGCGGCGCGTTCTGCCCGGCCTCGGGCGCCCCGGCGTCGCGCTGAGCCTGCGCACGCTGCTCATACGCGTCCACGATCGCCGCGACCAGCGGATGCCGCACCACGTCCCGCACGCCGAAGCGGGTGATGCCGATGGTCGGCAGCCCTTCCACGGTGTCCAGCGCGTCGCGCAGCCCGCTGCGCTGGCCCGGCGGCAGGTCTATCTGGCTCAGGTCGCCGGTGATGACCATGCGCGTGCCCTCCCCCATGCGGGTCAGGAACATCTTCATCTGCACCGGCGTAGTGTTCTGCGCCTCGTCCAGGATCACGAAGGCATGGGCCAGGGTGCGCCCGCGCATGAACGCCAGCGGCGCCACCTCGATCTCGCCGGTGCCCATGCGGCGGATAACCTGGTCGCCGGGCATCATGTCGTGCAGCGCGTCGTACAGCGGACGCAAATAGGGGTCCACCTTGTCCTTTAGGTCGCCGGGCAGGAAGCCCAGCCTCTCCCCGGCCTCCACCGCCGGACGGGACAGCACGATGCGGTCCACCCTGCCCGCCTGCAGCATGGCAACCGCTTGCGCCACGGCGAGATAGGTCTTGCCGGTGCCGGCCGGGCCGATGCCGAACACCATCTCGTGGCGCTGCAGCATCTCCATGTAGGTGGTCTGCCCGGGGCTGCGGGGGCCGACGGCGCCGCGGCGGGTCTGTATCGCCGGCAGGTCAGACAGCGGCAGGCGCGGGTCGGGGTCGGCGTCCATCATGCGGATCGCCGCGTCCACGTCGCCACGGCTCACGCCCTTGCCCTGCTCCAGGCGTTTGTACAGCCCAGTCAGCGCCAGCTCGGCCGCCTGGACCCGGCTGGGGTCGCCGCTGATGGCGACGCGGTTGCCTCTGCTCGACAATCGGACGCCTAACCCTTGTTCCAGCCGGACCAGGTTGCGGTCATGGTCGCCGAACAACAACGGCAGCAGCGCATTGTCGTTGAATTGCAGGGTGACGGCCTTGGGCGCCGCCGGTGCAGCCTGGGAAGCCGCGAGCATGTTCAAGCGGGTATTAGCTCCTGGGTAAGGGTTCCTGACAGGGATGTAGGCGTTCCATGCACGATCGCCACCGGCACGACCTGGCCGATCAGCGTTGCCGGAGCTTGTACATGGACAGGCTGAAGAAAAGGTGACCGGCCCGACAACTGCCCCAGCCGCCGGCCAAGGCCAGTGAACAGCACCGGCAGCGTTCGGCCCTCGGCCGCCGTATTGAACGCCGCCGCCTGCTCGCGCAGCAGCGCCTGCAACGCCTGCAGCCGCGCGGCCTGCGCCGCGGCGGGCACCTGGTTCGGCGCCCCGGCTGCCGGCGTGCCGGGCCGGGGCGAATAGGCGAAGCTGTAGGCCTGCACGAACCCGACCCGGCGGATCAGATCCAGCGTCGCCTCGAAGTCCGCATCGGTCTCTCCGGGATGGCCGACGATGAAGTCAGACGCCATCGCCAGGTCCGGCCGGGCATCGCGCAGGCGGTCCACCAGGCGCAGGTAGTCGTCGCAGGTGTGCTTGCGGTTCATCGCCTGCAGGATGCGGTCGGAACCAGACTGCACCGGCAGATGCAGGAACGGCATCAACTGCGGCACGTCCCGGTGGGCGGAGATCAGGTCGTCCGCCATGTCGCGCGGGTGCGACGTGGTGTAGCGCAGGCGCTCCAAGCCCGGTATCTCCGCCAGCGCCCGCACCAGCCGGCCAAAGGTCCATGATCCCCGGCCGGGAGCGTCGCCATGCCAGGCGTTCACGTTCTGGCCGAGCAGGGTGATCTCCCGTGCGCCCATCGCCACCAGCCGCCGCGCCTCCGCCAGCACGGCCAGGGCTGGCCGGCTGCTTTCGGCGCCGCGGGTGTAGGGCACCACGCAGAACGAGCAGAACTTGTCGCATCCCTCCTGCACCGTCAGGAACGCGGTGACCCCGGGTGGGGTGGTGCTGTCCGGGAGGTGGTCGAACTTCGCCTCTGCCGGAAAATCGGTGTCTATCACCTGCCCGGCGGCACGGCTGGCGCGGGCCACCATCTCCGGCAGGCGGTGATAGGTCTGCGGACCCAGCACGATGTCCACGAACGGCGCCCGGCTCAGTATCTCCTTGCCCTCGGCCTGCGCAACGCAGCCGGCAACGGCCAGGATGGTGCCCTGCCCGGCCTCCGCCCGCGCCGTCTTCACGGCGCGCAGACGGCCTAGCTCGGAGAACACCTTTTCCGCCGCGCGGTCGCGGATGTGGCAGGTGTTCAGGATCACCATGTCGGCGTCGTCGGGCGTGGCGGTCGGGACATAGCCCAAGGGCGCCAGAACGTCGGTCATACGGCCGCTGTCGTACACGTTCATCTGGCAGCCCCAGGTGATGACATGCAGACGCTTGGTGTTCGAAGCCGCCGGGCCGGTCGTCGTTGTCACGCAGAAATCCCCCTCGCCCAGACCTGGACGGATGCTCGGCGTGGAGCAATGGGCATTCGCCCGGCAGGGGTCAAGCGGTGCAGCGTTTTGGAGTCCTCTGGGTCCAGCATGGGGAGTGTGGGGCCGTCGGGGCATGGCCTGTCAAGGAAAAGCGCCTGCCCTCTCCCTCCCCCTCCGGGAGAAGGTTGGGGTGAGGGGGGCGTGGGGGGCGAAGGTCACCTGCTGAGAGCCGCGGCCATGCGGCGTCGTTGGTGCCCCGCTCCTCAGCAAAGACCCCCCACCCCCAACCCTGTCCCGGAGGGGGAGGGAGAAACAAGCCGCCGCCTCACGCAAGGGCCGGCTGCTCCGACACCGCGTCCGGCACCGCCGCAACCACCCGCACCGGGCGGTTCTGCCGCAGCGTCGCGGCGCCGTCGGCGACCACCTGCCACGCTGCCCGCGTCAGGGCCTTGCGGTCCGGATACGCCGCCGGGTCCATCGGCGCATGCAGCAGAACCGTCGCCCGCAGCCCGCGATGCTGCGCCAGGCGCCAGAAGTGGCTGGCCAGGTCCATGTCGCCATACCAGGCGAACACCGGCCGGCTCGCCCGGCCCATCGGCAGACCGGCCAACTGGTCGTAAACCACTGAAACCGGCTGCACCAATGGCCGCGGCGACCCCGCCCGGTCCTCCACCACCGAGAAGAACACCGACCGGAACGGCAGCACCCGGGAGCCGTCGGAGCTGGTGCCCTCCGGAAACAGGATCATGTTGTAGCCGGCGTCCAGCCGCGCCCGCATCAGGTCGCGCTCCTGCCCGGTGTTGCGGGCGCGGCGGCTGACGAACACGGTGCGGCCCAGGCGGGCGATGGTGCTGACCAGCGGCCAGGTCCCGACCTCCTGCTTGGCGACGAAGCAGGCCTCCAGGGTGCCGCCCAGGGTCAGGATGTCGAGCCAGGACGAGTGGTTGGAGGCGAACACCAACGGCCGTCCGTCCAGCCGCCGGGCCGGGGTGCCGATGACGCGGACCTGCAGCCCCATCAAGCGGCACAGGCTGGCCCAGTACAGCCGGGCCACCACCACCTTGCCGCGCCCCGGCATCAGCAGCATCGCCGCTTGCAGCAGCCCCATCGGCAGCGTCCACAGCAGGATGGAGGCACCCCGGAGCACGGCAAGCACCGGGCGGTGCCCGGAAAAGCGCGGCGCCTCCGGCGTGGGCGGCACGGTGATCAGGCCGGGTTGGCGCACGCGCCGGAGCGGAAGCTTCATGACGCGATGTTATCAAACGGTGTGTGTCGGAACAACGACGGCGGCGTGACAACCTCAAGACGAACACACGATCCTCTGTAACCCTTGCTTGTCACTAGGGGTTATAGGTCGTCATGCGCCGCCGCCCCGCCCTCCGCCATGCCGTCATGATCGCAGCAGCCCTGCTTGCCGCACCCAGCGCCAGGGGATCGGACCCGCAGCCCTACACGGTCGAGTTGGCGGCCACCAGCAACGGCGCGCTGGACCAGGCGCTGCGCGACAGCAGCAACTTGATCAAGCTGCGCGAAAGCGCGCCGGCTGGCCCGTTCGCGCTGGTGATGCGGGCGCAGGGCGACGCAGGGCGGCTGATGACGGCGCTGAACAGCTACGGGTATTACGCGGCGAAGGTGTCCATACGCATCGCCGGGCGGGACGTGGCCGACCCCGCCCTGCCCGCGGCGCTGGAAGCGGCGACGGCTCCGGTGCGCGTGGACGTCGGAATCCAGCCCGGCCCGGTATTCCACCTGCGCCGGGTCGCCCTGGATGGCGCCGTCCCGCCCGAGGGCCGCGCCGCCCTGAAGCTGGAGGAAGGCGCTCCCGCCATCGCCTCGGACGTCCTGGCCGCCCAGGGCCGGGTGCTGGACGCCCTGCGGAAAAGCGGCCACGCGCTGGCCAAGGTGGACGCACCAGTCGTCATGCTGGACCCGGCGGCGCAGGTGCTCGACGTGTCCTACAAGGTGGACGCGGGTCCGCGGGTGAACCTCGGACCCATCGGCATCGGCGGGCTGGACCGGGTGGACCCGGCCTTCGTGCGGCGCCGGCTGCTGGTGCATCCGGGCGAGCGGTTCGACCCCGACAAGATCGAGGAAGCGCGGCAGGACCTCGCCTCGCTCGGCGTCTTCGCCACCGTCCGGGCGCGGGCGGCGGAGCGGCTGAACGCCGCCGGAAACCTGCCGCTCGACTATGACCTGACGGAGCGCCCGCGCCATGTCGTCGGCTTCACCGCGGCATACTCCACCGACCTGGGCGCCACCGCCGGCGTCACCTTCCAGCACCGCAACCTGTTCGGCCAGGCGGAGCAGCTCAACCTGGGCGCTGCGGTGACGGAGCTGGGCGGCAGCGCAAGCCGCGGCCAGGGCTACGACGTGACGGCCTCCCTGCTGAAGCCGGACGTGTGGGCGCGCAACCAAAACGTCCAGTTGAGCCTGCAGGCGATCAAGGAGAACCTGGACGCCTACAACCGCACGGCGGTGCTGGCCGGGGTGACGCTCAGCCGCAAGTTCTCCCAAAGCTGGACCGCGAGCGTCGGCGTGCAGGCGCAGCAATCGCGCATCCAGCAGGAGGGCACCACCCGCGACTACACCCTGGCGCAACTGCCCATCGGCCTGCGCTACGACAGCACGGGGCCGGAGGGACTGTTCGAGCCGACGCACGGCATCAAGGCCGCCGCGACCGTCACCCCCACGGCGTCCCTGGCGGGGGCCGGCGGCAACTTCACCATCGTGCAGGTGCAGGGGTCCACCTACATCAACCTGGGCGCGCCGGGCCGCAGCATCCTGGCCCTGCGCGGCTTGGTGGGCACGGTCCAGGGGGCCAGCACCTTCGCCCTGCCGCCGGACCAGCGCTTCTACGCCGGCGGCAGCGGCACGGTACGCGGCTACAAATACCAGTCGGTCGGCCCGCAGTTCGCGGACCGGCGGCCCACGGGCGGCTCGTCCATCACGGCGGCGACGGTGGAGTTCCGCCAGCGCATCGGCGAAAGCTTTGGCGCGGTGGCGTTCGTGGACGCCGGCCAGGTCAGCACCAGCAGCGCCGGGTTCGGCGGCCTGCGGGCCGGGGCCGGGGTCGGGGCGCGCTACTACACCGCCATCGGACCGATCCGGCTAGATGTGGCGGTGCCGCTCAACAAGCGGAACGGCGACGATTCGCTGGAGGCTTACATCGGCATAGGGCAGGCATTCTGATGCGCAGGATACGCAAGATCGCGCTGTGGGTCCTCGCGCTGCTCATTGCCGTGCCGGTGCTGGCGGTCGCGGCGCTGCTGATCGGCCTGAACATCGGGCCGGGCCGGGTGGCGGCGGAGCTGCTTGTCGGGCGGCTGACCGGCGGCCAGGTGGTCCTGGCGGGCCTGCACGGCCGCTTCCCGGACCGGCTGCGGCTGGCGCACCTGGAGGTGCGGGATGTCGAGGGCGCCTGGCTGCTGGCGGACAACGTGGCGCTGGACTGGTCGCCGCTGGCTCTCCTGCACCGTACGGCGTCCGTGGACCTGCTGACGGCGGCACGGGTGCAGGTGCCGCGCCTGCCCATGTCCGCGCCCGCGCCTGCTACCCCGGCGCCAGAGAGCAAACCGTTCACCCTACCGGTCCACGTGGTGGCCCGGCAGATCAAGGTGGACCGCATCGAGGTCGGCGCCCCGGTCGCCGGAACCGCCGCCGTGCTGTCGCTGGAGGGCAGCGCGGACGTGCCGTCGCTGCAGGCTGGCAGCGCCGACCTCCGGTTGCAGCGGCTGGACGGCGGCGGCGCCTATGCGGCGAAGGCGCGCATTGACCCGGCCAGCATCGGCCTGACGCTCGACATGCAGGAGCCGGAGGGCGGGCTGGTGGCGCACCTGGCGTCCCTGCCGGCGCTGGGGCCAATCACGCTGAAGGCCGGGCTGGACGGGCCGCGCACCGGCGCCGCGACGACGCTGGCGCTGCAGGCGGGTCCGCTGCGGGCTGACGCAAAGGGCACGCTGGACCTGGACGGCCAGGCGGCGGACCTGGACGTGACCGCCAGCGCCCCGGCCATGCAGCCGCGCCCGGACGTGTCCTGGGCCGGGATCGCCTTGCAGGCGCACGTCCACGGGCCGTTCACCAAGCCCGACGCCAACGGCACCCTGCGCGTGGACGGACTGCAGGCCGCGGGCGCCGGGGTGCGCCGGCTGGCGGCTGACGTGGAGGGCAATGCCGGCCGCGTCGGCCTGCACGCGACGGCCGAGGGGGTGCGCCTGCCCGGCAGCGCCCCCGACCTGCTGGCGGCCGCGCCGGTGCTGCTGGACGCCGACGCCCGGCTCGACGAGCCCGCCCGCCCCGTGACCTTCGCCCTGTCGCATCCGCTGCTGACCGCCAAGGGCACGGCGCAGACTGGGGGCGACCTGTCCGTGGCCGCAAATATCTCGGCGCCGGACCTGCAGCCCTTCGCGGCGCTGGGCGGCGTGGACCTGCGCGGACGCACGGCGGCCCATGTGGCGGCGGGCATCGCCGGCGGCACGACGAAGGTGGACCTCGATGGCACTCTCTCCATCACCGGCGGCCTGGCGCCGGTGCCGGCGCTGGTCGGCGAGGACGCCAAGCTGGGCGTGACGGCTGCCATCGCCGGGTCGGACCTGACGCTGTCCCGGCTGGAGTTCGCCGGCAAGGCCCTCAACCTGTCGGCGCACGGCAGCAGCAAGGCCGGAGTGCTGGATGCGGACTACAAGGCCGCGCTGGCGGACCTGGCGGTGGTCGCCCCAACGCTGACCGGCACCGTGCAGGCCGAGGGACGCGCATCCGGCAAGCCCGACGCGCTGTCCGTCGCCGCCACGGTGACCGGCGACGTGGGCGCCCCCAACGTGCCGCGCGGGCCGGTCACGCTGCGCCTGTCGCTGGATGGGTTGCCCGGCTCGCCTAGCGGCCATGCCGAAGCGGAGGGACGGTTGCTCGACGCGCCGCTCGCCCTGGCACTCGATGCGAAGCGTGACGCGGACGGCACCCTGCATGCCACCATCGGCCGGCTGGACTGGCGCAGCCTGCATGGCGAGGGTGGGCTGACCCTGCCGGCCGGCGCCTCGTTGCCGCTGGGCCAGGTGCAGCTCCGCATGACGCGGCTGGCGGATTTGGCCCCGCTGGTCGGCCAGCCGGTGTCCGGCAGCCTGACCGCCGACTTGCAATTGGACGCCGCGGCGGCCCGGTTGCAGGCCGAGGCCCGCGACGCCGGGCTGCCCGGCAATCGCGTCAAACGCCTGCAGGTCCAGGCGAGTGTCACCGACCCCACGACGCACCCTGCCGTGTCGGCGCAGGTGTCGGCTGAGGGGATCGAGGCCGGGGGCGCCGCCGGCTCCGCCAAGGTCGAGTTGTCCGGGCCGCAGGAGGCCCTGGCGGTGCGGCTGACCTCGGCATTGCGCGTGTCCGGAACCGATGCCGCGGTGAGCGCCGCCGCAGTGGTGGACGTGCCCGGCAAGACGGTGGCGCTGTCGGCGCTGCAAGTCGTGGGCAAGGGCGAGACCTTGCGGCTGCTGGCGCCGGCCAACGTGCGGTTCGGCGATGGCGTGTCGGTGGACCGCCTGCGGATCGGGCTGCGTACGGCGGTGCTGGACGTTGCGGGCCGCGTATCCCCGGCGCTGGACCTGACGGCCAGCCTGCGCGCCCCGGCGGACATCGCCGCCGCCTTCGCGCCCGACCTGGCGGCCGACGGATCGGTGCAGGTGGATGCGAAGCTGACCGGCACCCCGGCCCAGCCGGCCGGGACGGTGCGGGTCGAGGCCAATGCAATTCGGCTCCGCACCGGGCCTGGCCGGGCGCTGCCGGCGGCGACGCTCGCGGCGACGGTGGGATTGGGCGGCGGCGTGGCGAAAGTGGACGCGCGGCTGAATGCAGGCAGCGCCGTGCAGATGTCGGTCACCGGCCAGGCGCCGCTCGGAGCCGGGGCGTTGAACCTGCGGGCGGCGGGCGGATTGGACTTGGCGGTGCTGGACCCGGTCCTGGCCGCGGATGGACGGCGGGCGCGGGGACGGGTGCAGCTCGACGCGTCGGTGACGGGCACCGCCACAGCACCGCGCATCGCGGGAACGGCGACGCTGGCGGGCGGCGAGGTGCAGGACTTCGCCCAGGGCGTACGGATCACCGGCCTGTCGGCAAACCTGCGGGCGGACGGCGACACCCTGCGCATCATCAGCCTGCAGGGCCGCGCCGGGCCGGGCACGGTGGCGGCGAGCGGTACAGTGGGCGTGCTGGCGCCGGGGCTGCCGGTGGACCTGCGGATTACGCTGCGCAACGCGCGTCCGTTGGCATCCGACCTGCTGACGGCGGACCTGGATGCGGACCTGACCCTGCGCGGACCCGCCGCCAACGGATTGCAGGCGGGCGGCACCGTGCTGGTGCGGGCGGCCGAGATACGCATCCCCGAGCGGCTGCCGGCGACGATTGCGGTGCTGGACGTGCGCCGGCCGGGCCAGCGCCCCCCGGCCCCGGCCGCCCCTGGCGCCGCCATCGGCCTGGACCTGACGGTGAACGTGCCGCGCGCCGTGTTCGTGCGTGGGCGCGGAGTGGATGCGGAGCTGGCGGGCAACCTTCGCATACGCGGCACCAGCACGGCGCCCCAGGTGGCCGGCGGGCTGGAGATGCGGCGCGGCACCATCAGCGTCGCCGGCACGACCTTGACCTTTTCACGCGGCAAGGTCGGCTTCGACGGCACGGGGGTCACTGGCAAGATTGATCCGACGCTGGACTTCGCCGCCGACAGCACCGCCGGGTCGGTCACGGCGACGCTGGGCGTCACCGGCTATGCCAGCAAGCCCGTCATCAAGCTGACCAGCGTGCCGGAGCTGCCGCAGGACGAGGTGCTGGCCTACCTGCTGTTCAAGCGCAGCGCGAAGGAGCTGGGGCCGTTCCAGTTGGCCTCCATCGCCGCCGCGGTCGCCGACCTGACGGGGGTGGGCGGCGGCGTCGGCAACCCGTTGGACAAGGTGCGGAAGGGCCTGGGGCTGGACCGGCTTTCGGTCGGGGGCAGCAGCAATACGGGATCGAGCAGCAGCAGCAGCACCGCACCGTCAATCGAGGCCGGGCGCTACGTCGGCAACGGAGTGTATGTCGGCGCCAAGCAGGGCACGACCGGTGGGCAGACCCAGGCGACGGTGCAGATCGACATCACCAAGGGATTGAAGGTGGAAACCGATGTCGGGTCCGGCCAGGGCGGGAACCAGGTGGGGCTGACGTATCAGTTCGAGTATTGAGCAGGTGAATCGTCTGCGAACGCAGCAAGGATACGGTCTAGGATGATGACGCCCGCACTCAGGTGGACGACGGTCAACGATCATCCGGCAAGGCTCGACCCGCGCTGACCCCCGGCAACCTTGCGCTGCATGGGCCGATCACCTTGAATGCCGCGTTGGGGACCGCGGTGATCCTAGCCGGATTGGCCGTGCTGGACGGGCGCTGGCTGCCGCGAGGACATTGCCGATGACGCGGACCACCCTGCTGGCCCTGGCGGCCCTCCTGCTCGGCAGCCCCGCCACGGCCCAGGTGCCGGAGCAGCCCCCTGCCTCGCGCAGCCAGCCCCAACCCGGCCCAGGCGCCGGCGCCGACCGCAGCACTGTGCACAGCCTCGTCCTGCCCGGACGCACCCTCAATTTCACTGCGACCGTCAGCACCATACGCCTGGCCAACCCGGCGGGCGCGGTGCAAGCCGAGATCGTGACCACCGCCTTCCAGCTTGCCGGAGCCGCTCCGGGCACCCGGCCGGTGACGTTCGCGGTGAATGGCGGTCCCGGCGCGTCGTCGGCCTGGCTGAACCTGGGCGCCATCGGCCCCTGGCGCGTGCCGATCGGCGGCACGAACGGCGTCACGCCGCCCAGCAGCCGGCCCGTGACCGTGGACAACATGGACACTTGGCTCGACTTCACCGACCTGGTGTTCCTGGACCCGCCCGGCACCGGCTTCAGCCGGGTGACCGGCGGCGACGACACGCGACGGTCCATGCAGTCGGTGGATGGAGACATCCGCATGCTCGCCTCCGTCGTCCACCGCTGGCTGCAGGCGCAGGGGCGGCTGGCGTCGCCCAAGTTCATCGCCGGCGAAAGCTATGGCGGCTTCCGCGGGCCGAAGCTGGCGCGGGCGCTGCTGGAC
>DASWOJ010000369.1:0-2272 GCA_036398775.1 Acetobacteraceae bacterium | reverse complement strand
AAGCTGAAGCATGCCATCTTGGCGTCGGCCTGGGACGTGAACCGGCGCCGGTCCAGCAGCTCGCATTCCAGGGTGGCGAAGAAGCTCTCGCACATGGCGTTATCGTAGGCGTCGCCCACTGATCCCATAGATGGCCGCACGCCGGCCTCCTTGCAGCGGCTGCCGAACGCCAGCGAGGTATATTGAGACCCCTGATCCGAGTGATGGATCACATCGCTCGGCCGGCGCTGGCCGATGGCCATCTCCATCGCGGCCAGCACTAGTTCGGTCCGCAGGTGGTTGGCCATAGACCAGCCGACGATCTTGCGGCTCCAGGCGTCCAGCACAACGGCGAGGTAGAGAAAGCCCGTCGCTGTTGGCACGAACGTAATATCTGCGACCCACAACTGGTTCGGCGCTGCCGCCGTGAAGTTTCGGTCAACCAGGTCCGGCGCCGGCCTGGCGTCCTTGTCCTGCTTCGTGGTGGTCACGCCAGCCCGACGGCGGCTCGCGCCTACAAGGCCCGCGGCGCGCATCAAGCGCGCGACGCGCTTGCGGTCATGTTTCTCTCCTTCTGCCCGCAGCTCGGCATGAACACGGGGCGACCCGTATGTCTCGCGCGAGTAGGCATGGATGGTCTGCATCCGCTTGAGCAGCGCCGCATCGGCCAGGGCGTGGGCAGACGCAGGGCGCTTGAGCCAGGCATAGTAGCCGGCCTCGGACACGCCCAACACGCGGGTCACGGTGGCGACGGGAAAGGAGGCCTGGTTTGCGCTCATGAACCGGAAGAGCCGGACGGCACGGCCCCGGTCTCTCTTGCAAACCAGGCCGCAGCTCGAGAGAAGATGTCGCGCTCCACCCGCAACTGCTTGTTCTCGCGCCGCAGCCGGGCCAGCTCGTCGCGCTCGGTCGTGGTCAAAGCCTCCCCTGCCGCGGCCTGGGCGTCGCCCCTTTCCCGGCTGCCCTCCTGGCGGCCAGCGGCAGCAACCCACTTGCGGATCGTCTCTGCGGTTGGCTCGAACTCCTTGGACAGGCTGACGGGATCGCGCCCAGTACGGGCCAGGTCAATGACCTGCTGCCTGAACTCCGGCGAATACGGGAGATGGGTGATCGGCATGGAAAGAACCTCCTGGAAGAGCATGAAAGGCTCCACCAGAACGGGTCAACTTCATACATGCAGAAGGCGCTGACGCAGATGAACCTACAGCTGCAGCACGTGGTCACAGACATTACCGGCGCGACCGGCTTGCGCATCATCCGCGCCATCGTGGCCGGCGAACGTGACCCCGCCGCGTTCGCCGCCCTGCGCGACTATCGCTGCAAGGCCTCCGACGAGACAGTCCGCCAGGCGTTGGTCGGCAACGACCGCGAGGAGCACGTCTTCGCACTGGCGCAGGCCCTGGAACTTTACGACACCTACCAGGCCAAGGTGGCCGCGTGTGACGCGCGCATTGAGGCAGTGCTGAACCGCTTGCAGGCCAATTGCCCGGTGCCCGCCACGCCGCTACTCGCGCCTCGCTACCAGACGCAGACGCACAATGCGCTTGCCTTCCCTGCACGCGAGGCCTTGCACCGGATCCTGGGCGTCGATCTGACCCAGATCCACGGTCTCGGGCCGTATCTGGCGCTCAAGCTGGTGGGCGAGTGCGGCACCAACCTCACGGCCTGGCCCAGCGCCAAGCACTTCACTTCGTGGCTGTGCTTGGCACCCAGCAACAAGATTTCCGGCGGCAAGGTGCTCTCTTCCAAGACCCGGCGCTCGAACAATCGAGCTGCTGCCCTGCTGCGGCTGGCCGCGGTCGCAGTGGGCCGCACCGAGACGGCGCTCGGCGCCTTTTACCGCCGCCTGTCCGGGCGCGTGGGCAAGGCCAAGGCGGTCACCGCCACCGCGCACAAGATCGCCGTGCTGTTCTACAACACCCTGCGACATGGCACGGCCTACACCGATTCCGGGGCCTCCTATTACGAGGAGCGATACAGGCAGCGCGTGCTGGCCAACTTCCGACGCCGGGCCAAGTCGCTCGGGTACGTGCTGCAGGCCACGGACCCGATCCCACCCGTGGCGGCAGTTTCTTAGGAACCGGCAGATTGCGCTGGAGCTGGGCCTGAACGCTTCGGACACGCAGACGATGACGGAGCAGCTGCGCCGCGGGCTGGCTGTCATGACGCCGGCTGTGGAGCTGAAGGGCGAGGTCGAGATCGATGAAGTCTACGTCGTGGCTGGGCACAAGGGTCAACCGGCGACCGTGGCCAAAAGGGGAGGCTCGGACGGCGCTGCAAGCTGGCAGGCGCG
>DASWOJ010000368.1:0-4394 GCA_036398775.1 Acetobacteraceae bacterium | reverse complement strand
CGCCATCGGCCCCATGATCTCGTTGGCCCGGCGTCCCGAGCGGAAGAACACGAGCTGCCATTGCAGGAACTGGTCGCGCTGCCCGGCGAGCGAGGGGATTGCCGGATTGTCCGACACGCCTTGGGCGCCGTGGCAGGCGGCGCACGGCTCGGCCCGGGCCTGGCCGGCAGCAGGATCGGCGGCACGGGCCGGGAGGGCGAACAAGAGAAAAGCCGCCGCGGCGGCCCGGAATGCAGTCATCGGTGTATCCATGGTCATGTGAGTTGCCGCCTGCCCTGACCTCTACAATACTGCACCGTCATTGCGAGCCGCCCTTGCGGCGTGGCAATCAAGGGCTGCTAGGGCTGTTCCGACCGCCCCGACTTACCGTGTCATTGCGCTACTCGCAATGACATAGCCGAGGCGGCAGGGACAAGCATCAGGGCCTGCCCCGGCGCACGCCGGGGCAGGCGTTACGCTACTTGGCGTAGCTGATGCGGTAGATCGCCCCGGCCCAGTCGTCGGCCACGAGCAGCGAGCCGTCCTTGGCCTGCAGGATGTCGGTGGGACGCCCGGCATAGTCCTGGTCCCCCTTCAGCCAGCCCTCGGCGAAGACCTCGTCGTGGGCGTTCTTGCCGTCCGCGTCCACCACGACGCGGTTGATGCGCGCACCCTGATACTTGTGGCGATTCCAGGACCCGTGCTCGGCGATGAAGATGTTGTTCTGATACTCGGCTGGGAACTGCGAGCCGGTGTAGAACTTCATCCCCAGCGGGGCGACGTGGGCGCCCAGCTTGACGACCGGCGCGGTGAACTCGCTGCACTTATGGCCACGGTTGAACTTCGGATCAGGCATGTCCCCCTGGTGGCAATAGGGGTAGCCGAAGTGCTCACCGATCTTGGTGATGTGGTTCAGCTTGTCGCTTGGGGTGTCGTCGCTCATCCAGTCGCGCGCGTTCTCGGTGAACCAGTAGTCGCCGGTGCGCGGGTCAATGTCGCCGCCGACGCTGTTGCGCACGCCTAGGGCCATGATCTCGGCAAGGCCGGTCTTGGGGTCCACGCGGCGGACCTGCGCCACGCTGGTAGGCGGGATGCCAACGTTGAACGGGGGGCCGAAGGGCAGGTACATGGACCCGTCCTTATCGGAGACGATATACTTCCACCCATGCGCGACGTAGGACGGCATGTCGTCATATACGACGACCGCCGCTGGCATGTGGTCCAGGTTCGCCTCGGCGTTGTCGTAGCGCATCAGCTTGTCTATTGCGACGACGTAGAGCGCCCCGTCCCGGAAGGCGAGGCCGGTGGGCATGTTGAGGCCCTTGAGGATGGTCCGGACCTGGCGCTTGCCGTCCTTTTCCGTCACGGCATAAACATTTGTGGCGTTGTAGGAGCCGACGAACAGCGTGCCGTTGTCGCCCCATGCCATCTGCCGCGCTTCCGGCAGGCCGGAGGCATAGACCTCGATCTTGAAGCCAGCGGGCAGGCGGACGCCCTTAAGGTTGTCCTGCAGTTCGGACATCGAAGCCGGGGTGGCGGGGCCGGATGGCGGGGCCAGGCCGCGCATGTCAGGCGTCTCGTCGCCCAGGAACCAGTCCGGCGGCGGGTGCGCCCAGAAGCTAGGCTTGCTGCTGTCGTAGCTTTTCACGGCCTGGGCGGTTGCAGGGCTGGCCGCGGCAGCACAGGCGGCCACCACCGCCGCAATAACCAACGATTTTGCGTTCACGAACGTCTCCATCCCTTGCGCGGGGCGTCATGGCCCCGTCGCGATCAATTAAGCATGAGCTTACAGTGTTATGGCAAGGCCGGACTTTTGCTACCAGGGATTGTTTACCGTGCCGACGGCACAATCCCGCCGTGGCGCTGCCGCGCAGCAGTTTCTAGCGGCTGACGCGGCCTATTGGGCCGGCGCCAAAATCGGCGCGCCCTTGTCCTTGATAAAGACGGCAAGGAACTTGGCCGGTTTCGTCCTGCTCGCGTTGCGGCCGACGAGGTGTATGTCGTCCGGCCCCTCGTAGAAGGTCTGGCCGGGGCGCAGGGTGACGGGCGCGGCGCCCTTGACCTGCATGACCACTGAACCCTCGAGCACGTAGACGAAAACGTGCGCGTTGTGGCGGTGGATGGGGTCCACTGCTCCGGGCGCATACTCCACCGTCATCATGGTGCCCTCCTTCCCGGCGATGCCGGTGAGGTCGCGTGACAGAAGCGGAGTCACCTTCGTGGACTC
The DNA here is from genome assembly GCA_036398775.1 of Acetobacteraceae bacterium. Lineage (GTDB taxonomy): Bacteria > Pseudomonadota > Alphaproteobacteria > Acetobacterales > Acetobacteraceae > DASWOJ01. The sequence goes on along the minus strand of DASWOJ010000368.1, from coordinate 2,188 downwards.
GGCAGCGCTGGCGCTGGCGCTGGCGACGGCCACGACAGCCACGACAGCCAACAGGAGCTGCTTCATCCGGATGGTGGATCGCGCGGGCATTGTCCATCTCCAGGCTGGGAAGGCTGAGGATACTTCGGCCGGGCTAGCATGCGGGCCGCATGTCCGGCCACCGCTATGGTTTGGCCGGCTCTGGGAAGAACGTGTAGGATGCGGTGTAGTCCACCCTTGTCTCGGCGCCGGCATGGTCCTTGTCGCATCCGGCGCCCGGCGCGGCGCCCCCGGCAGTCCGGCTGCGGATGATATAGCCGACTCCCGAGAACACGCCGTCGCCGGTATGGGACTTGGCCCGCAGGACCAGCCACGGGACGGCTCCGGGGTCGCCGCTGCCAGAGGCCAGGACCTCGCCCACGACGGTGCTACCATCTACGGCCTGCCAGGTCGGCCCGGCGAAATGGTGACCGGCCGGGTGGCCCTGTAGGTCAGAGAGCATTGCATCCGGCGCCTTCAGCCGCCATGCGAACGCCGGCCCGTCTGCGGTGCAGGTGTAGATCTGGACACCCTTGCCTTGCAGCTCCAGCGCGCTTCCGGCGTGCGCGGGGAGAATGGCGAGGGCAATGACCGGCACCATGCCGGCGAGTGCAGGCGTCAAGCGCATAGTTTCCTCACGGCTTGGCTGAAACAGGGGACGCCAGGGCCACCCGGCGTCAATGCTGGAGACGGGAGCATAGCGGGCTGCCTCTTACCGCTCCACCTGCTGTGGGCGTTCCGGTTGCGGAGCGGGAGACCGCCGGATTTATGCGCGAACGGTTCCGCTGGATGGAGGTGGTGCCTGCTCTCCCCCTTACCCCGGCCCTCTCCCTAAGGGAGAGGGGGGAAGCCAACGGCTTGTTGCTTTGGGTTGCCGGGATGCTACGTAACAGCATCGGCAGGACGGGATGAAGTAGAGAAAAAGCGACGCTAGGTATTCATCGCGTCGAAGAAGTCCTGGTTGGTCTTGCTGTACTTCAATTTGTCCAGCAGGAAGTCCATCGCATCCGTCATGCCCATCGGACCCAGGATGCGGCGCAGCACCCACATCTTGGACAGCGTACCGCGCTCCACCAGCAGCTCCTCCTTGCGGGTGCCGGACTTGGTGATGTCTATGGCGGGGAAGGTGCGCTTGTCCGACAGCTTGCGGTCCAGGATGATCTCGCTGTTGCCGGTGCCCTTGAACTCCTCGAAGATCACCTCGTCCATGCGGCTGCCGGTGTCTATCAGCGCGGTGGCGATGATCGTCAGGCTGCCGCCCTCCTCGATGTTGCGGGCGGCGCCGAAGAAGCGCTTGGGACGCTGCAGGGCGTTGGCGTCCACGCCGCCGGTCAGCACCTTGCCGGACGACGGCACGACGGTGTTGTAGGCGCGGGCAAGGCGGGTGATGCTGTCCAGCAGGATGACCACGTCGCGCTTGTGCTAGACCAGGCGCTTGGCCTTCTCCAACACCATTTCCGTCACGGCGACGTGCCGGGTGGCCGGCTCGTCGAAGGTGCTGGCGACGACCTCGCCCTTCACGGTGCGGGACATGTCGGTGACTTCCTCGGGCCGCTCGTCAATCAGCAGCACGATCAGGAACACCTCGGGGTGGTTGGCCGAGATGGCGGTGGCGATGTTCTGCAGCATCACCGTCTTGCCCGTGCGCGGCGGCGCCACGATCAGGGCGCGCTGGCCCATGCCGATGGGGGCGATCAGGTCGATGACGCGGGGCGTCATGTCCTTGCCCGGCCCCTTGGCGACGGACTGGAAGTTCTCGACCTCCATCTTCAGCTTGCGGTCGGGATACAGGGGGGTGAGGTTGTCAAAGTTGATGCGGTGCTTCACCGCGTCGGGCGGCTCAAAGTTGATGGTGTTGACCTTGAGCAGCGCGAAGTAGCGCTCGCCGTCCTTGGGCGCGCGGATCTGGCCCTCGACGGTATCCCCGGTGCGCAGCGCGAAGCGGCGGACCTGGTTGGGGCTGATGTAGATGTCGTCGGGGCCGGGCAGGAAGTTGGCCTGGCTGCTGCGCAGGAAGCCGAAGCCGTCGGGCAGGATTTCCAGGGTGCCCTCGCCGTAGATGGCCTGCTCGTTGTCGGCGAGGTTCTTCAGGATCGCGAACATCATGTCCTGCTTCCGCAAGGAGGAGGCGTTCTCGATCTGGAGGGATTCGGCGAAGCTCAGCAGGTCG
>DASWOJ010000367.1:0-11828 GCA_036398775.1 Acetobacteraceae bacterium | reverse complement strand
GGCAACGTGCTGATCCAGGGCAACATCATCCAGCAGGGGCCGGCCTCGCAGAACCCGGTCATCATCGCCTTCGGCGAGGAGGGCGGCGTCCATGCCAACTCCGTGCTGAACGTGACCTGCAACACCATCCTGAACGACCTGCAGTCCCCCTCGCTCGCAGCCGTGTGGAACGCAACGCAAGCCCAGGCAACGGCGACTAACAACAGATTCTATGGCGTGCCGACCGCACAGATCACGCGTGGCAGCGTAACGGTGTCCGGCAGCACCGTGCTGGCAACGGAGCCGTCTCTGGTAACCACGTCGCCTTGGACGGCTGCGGCCTCAACGCCTGCGCCCACTCCGGCTCCGACCCCCACGCCTGTCCCGACGCTTGCGTCCATCTCTGTTCCCACGCCCACGCCCACACCGACACCTGCGCCGGCCAAGACGGACAGCCTCGTGCTGAACCTCAGCGAGGATGCCTACCAGGGCGACGCGCAGTTCACCGTCAGCGTGGACGGCCAGCAGCTCGGCGCGGCGCAGTCGGTGACGGCCCATCATGGCGCCGGGCCGCAGGCGTTCAACTTCGCGCCGAGCCTGACGCCCGGGGCGCACCAGGTGTCCATCGCCTTCGTCAACGACCTGTGGAACCCCGGCGTCGGCGACCGCAACCTGTATGTCGAGGGCATCACCCTCGGCGGCGTCGCGGTACCCGTCAGCAACGGCGCGCTTTACAGCAACGGGTCCGTGACTGCGGCCGTAACCGAACCCAGCACCTCCGCCGCCACGGCGCCTGCGCCCACGCCGGCTCCGACGCCCGCGCCCACTCCGATCACGACGGACACGCTGGTGCTGAAGCTGAGCGAGGATGCCTTCCAGGGCGACGCGCAGTTCACCGTCAGCGTGGACGGCAAGTCGCTCGGCGCGGCGCAGCCTGTCACGGCCCAGCACGGGGCCGGAGCATCGCAGGCGTTCACCTTCACCGGCCAGTTCGGGCCGGGTGCGCACAACCTGGCGGTGACGTTCATCAACGATAAGTGGAACCCGGGCGTCGGCGACCGCAACCTGTATGTGAACGGCGCAACGTTCGACGGGGCAGGCGTTCCCGTCGGCAACGGCGCCCTGTATTCCAACGGGTCCTGGACCACGGCCGTGACCGCGCCGACGAGCGCCATCACCGTCCCAACCGTGGCGTAACCGACGGCAGCGCCCCGGGGGACTGCCCCGGGGCGACGGCAGATTGCAGCTTCAGGCTCCGGACGCGGGGCGGCCGGAGCTCAGGGCACCATGAATCTGCCCGTAAACGAAACGCCCATAGCAGGTTGCGTCCGGATTTGGATGCCGACCGCTTTGAGAGGCTGAAAAGGCTGAAAAGGCTGAAAAGGCTGAAAAGGCTGAAAAGGCTGGAAGCGCAGAAACGCTGGGACCGCCGGATCGGGCCGCCGGCGCGTCGCGTCCGCGCGCCTTGCCGCAGGCCCGTCCACCGGCGCCATAGCCGAAGGCCGGGGTCTTGCACTACAAGTGCGGTGAACAAAGGACCATGCCCCATGGACGCCCCGCCCGACGACCTGCCGCGCTACCGCCTGCTGACCGGCCCCGATGATGCCGCCTTCTGCCGCCGCGTGTCCGAGGCATTGAGCCTCGGTTACCAACTCTATGGCTCCCCGGCCATGACGCATGACGGGACCACGGTCATCGTCGGCCAGGCCCTGATCTGGCCGGTGGCGGAGGGACCGAGCGTGCCGCAGGCCAGCCGCCGCGTCGGCTTCATGGGCCTGTAGCGGCGCGGCGGCGCCGTGAAAGTCATCGGCCTGACCGGCGGGATCGGGATGGGCAAAAGCACGGCAGCAGCAGCGTTCCGCCGGGCCGGGCTGCCGGTGTTCGACGCGGACGCCGCCGTGCATCGCCTACAAGCGCACGGCGGCCGGGCGGTGCCGGCCATCGCCGACGCCTTTCCCGGCACGGTGCACGGCGGCGCCGTGGACCGCACCCTGCTGCGCCGCGCCGCCGTCGGCGACGCAGCCGCCATGACCCGGCTGGAGCGCATCCTGCATCCCCTCGTGCGCCAGGAGGAGCAGGCCTTCCTCGCCCGTGCCCGCCGCGCCGGCCATCGCGCAGCGGTTCTGGACATCCCGCTGCTGCTGGAAACCGGCGGCGACCGCCGGGTGGACATCGTCGTCGTCGTCAGCGCCCCGCCCGCCGTGCAGTTGGCTCGCGTGCGCGCGCGCCGACGCATGACGCCCGACCAGATACGCGCCATCGTCGCCCGGCAGATGCCGGATGCCGAAAAACGCCGCCGCGCCGACGTGGTGGTCCGCACCGGCCTGTCCCGTCACCATGCCCAGCGCCGGCTGTGCCGGCTCCTGCTGGACCTGCGCAATTGAACGCCCACACCCTTAGACCAACGCCTTGGATTCCGGCATGACCCGATCCGTTCTCTTCGACACTGAAACCACCGGCCTTGACCCCCTCACCGGCGACCGGGTGATCGAGGTCGCTTGCCTCGAGTTGTGGCGGGACCTGCCGACCGGCGAAACCTTTCACCGCTTCATAGACCCCGAGCGCGATATCCCCGAGGAAGCAACCCGCGTCCACGGCATGACCCGCGCCGACCTCCGGGGGAAACCCAGGTTCGCCGCGGTCGCCGACGAGTTGCGGGCCTTCCTGCGCGACGATCCGCTGATCGCCCACAACGCCCCGTTCGATTTCGGCTTCCTGAACGCCGAGTTCGCCCGCCTGCGCCTGCCGTCGCTGGACCCTGCGCGCATGGTGGACACCCTGGCACTGGCCAAAGCCCGCTTTCCCGGCGCGCCTAACAGCCTCGACGCGCTGTGCCGCCGCTACGGCATAGACCTTGCCGAGCGCACCAGCCACAACGCCCTGCTGGACTGCCGCCTGCTGGCCAACGTGTATGTGGAGCTGACCGGCGGCCGCCAGCGTGGCCTCCTGCTGGCTGAAGATGGGCAGGAGGGCCTACCCGGCGTCAGCTACGCCGCCGTGGGACCGCGCACACCGCGGCTGGTCCAGCCGGACCAGGCGGCGCTGGATCGCCATGTCGCCTTCCTGGGGCGGCTGAAGGACCCGGTGTGGACGAGCTAGCCGGCAGTCGTCTGCCGCCTCCCCGGCCGCCGTCCCTCATGCCCAAGCAGGACGGCAGGAACGGTCATCCCGTCTATTCTTGTATCGCCTCTTGTATCGCCGCTACGAAGGTTGTTGGCCAGGACCGATGGCTGGACCAACCGGCGCCAGCGGCTACCGGCAGGGTGGTGCAAAAAACCTCGGCCTATCTGCCCAACGCCAGCATGGCCCCTACCTGCGCTGCCAGCGTATCGAGCGTGAACGGCTTGCCGATCATCGCCATCCCCGGTGCCAGCGCCTCTTCCAGCGCCGCCCCGGCATAGCCGGTAATGAACAGCACCGGCAGTCCGGGCCGGGCCTCCCGTGCGGCGTCGGCCACCTGACGGCCGTTCAACCCTCCCGGCAGGCCCACATCCGTTACCAGGATGTCCACCCATCCGCACGAACGCAGCAGCCGCAGCGCCTCGGTCCCATCCCCGGCCTCGAATACCGTGCAGCCCATCTCGCGCAGACGCTCCGCCACGGTGGCGCGCACCTCCGCCTCGTCCTCGACCAGCAGCACTGTCCCGCCGATGTCCGATGGATCCGGCTTGCCCGGCGGCGGCGCTTGTTCGCTGGCCTCCGCGGCGGGCTCGCGCCGCGGCAGATACATCCGTACGGCCGTACCCGCTCCAGGCGCGCTGTCCAGGCGCACGGCCCCGTCCGACTGCCGCACGAAGCCATAGGCTTGCGACAAACCCAGCCCCGTCCCTTGCCCGATTGGCTTGGTGGTGAAAAACGGCTCGAAGGCCCGGGCGCGCGTCGCATCGTCCATGCCGGTGCCGGTGTCGCGCACCACGATCTCGACGTAGTCGCCGGGCCGCGCGCCGTCCTGGCCCGCCAGGTCCGTCTCGGTCAGCCGCGTGTTGGACGTGCCGATAATGAGCGTTCCGCCCCCGGGCATCGCGTCGCGCGCGTTGATGGCCAGGTTCAGCAAGACGTTTTCAAGCTGGTTCGGGTCGCACAGCACCGGCCAGGTGCCGTCGTCCAAATCCAGCCGGACGGCGACGGATGGCCCCACCGTGCGCCCGATCAGCTCTGCCACACCCTGCACTAGCTCGTCCGGTGCGACCGGCCGGGGCTGCAGCGCCTGACGGCGCGCAAACGCCAGGAGCCGGTGCGTCAGCGCCGCTGCCCGCGCCACCGTCCTCTGGGCGCTTGCGACATAGCCAGCCGCCTCCGCGATCCGTCCTTGCTCGACCCGGCGCTCCATCATCTCCAGCCCGCCGCTGATCGCCTGCAGCATGTTGTTGAAGTCGTGCGCGATGCCGCCGGTGAGCTGCCCAACCGCCTCCATCTTCTGCGACTGGCGAAGCGCTTCCTCCGCCTGGGCGCGCTCCACCGCTTCTGCATGCAGCGCGTCCACGGCCTGCGTCAACTCGGCGGTGCGCGCGGCCACCCGGGCCTCCAAGGTTTCGTTCGCCTGGCGCAGCGCCACCTCGGCCCGCTCGCGCTCCGTGTCGTCGGCGAACACCCCCGTCATGCGCTCCGGGGTCCCATCCGCGCCGTGGACCACAACTCCCTGGATGCGGACATAGCGGACCTCGCCGCCGGGCAAATGGAGGTGATACGACAACGCGACGCGGCCCATGGCCAAGTCTGCGTCCATATCGGCCCGTACGCGGTCCTGCTCACCGGTTGGGATGCGCGCGTAGTACTCTTCTGCACGCACGCCCTCATCCGGCCCGAACGCGAAGATTTCGCGCGTCCGCTCGGACGGACGCAACAGGTCGGCCCGCAGGTCCCACTCGAAGTCTCCCAACCCGCCCGCGTCCAGCGCCAGGCGCAGCCGCGCCTCGCTCGCGCGCAGCATCTCCTCGGCGTTCCGGCGTGCGCTGATGTCGTTGAACAGCACCGCCACCCGGTGCGCCGCCGGGTCGCCGACCCGGAAGGTATACACGTCATACCAGCGCCCGAGCGCTCCGGCACCGCTTTCGAAACGCTCAGGCTCGCCGGTCAGCGCAACCCGGCCGTAGGTGTCGAACCAGTGGCGCTCGTGCCCGGCCACCAAGTCACGCATCCACTTGCCTGCCACGCCGGCCAGGCCCGTTTGACGCTCAAACGCCGGGTTGACCTCGACGAACCGGTAGTCGAGCGCGCGCCCTGCCTCGTCGAACCGCACCTCGATGATGCAGAATCCGGCGTCAATGGCCTCGAACAGCGTGCGGTAGCGCTCCTCGCCCGCGCGCAGGGCCTGCAGCGCGTCATGCCGGGCGGTGACGTCCTGGAATGCCGACAGCGCCCCCTCGACCCGGCCCGCCGCGTCCCGCACCGGCACCACGTCCGCCAGCACAACCCTGCGCCGGCCATCCCGCGCCGTGACGGAGTACTCGTAGTCAAGCACGGGCTTGCCCCGCAGCGCCCCTGCAACGGGCAGGCTGCCTACTGGGATCGGGGCGCCGTTCCGGTCCGCCGGGCGCCAAGCAGGGTCGTCGTAGGTCAGCCCATCCAGTCCACCAGGCCCGGTGCCAAGGATGCGCTCAGCCGCGGCGTTGGCATAAGCGTAGCGGCCCGCCGCATCCAACTCGACGATGCCGGCCGGGGTGGTCGCAAGCAGGCGGGCCATCCGGGCCTCCCCGGCCTGCTGCGCAGTTCTGGCGCGGTCCCGCTCGCCTTCCCGGATGGCCAGGGCGGCGGACATCCGGTTGAAGGCGGCTCCGACCCCCAGCAATTCGCCGGCCTGCTCGCCAAGGTCGGCGCGGGCGCCCAACTCGCCGCGGCCCACCCGGTCGGCCGCGTCGGCAAGCCGGGCCAGCGGCATCAGGATGAAGCGGCGCGCCCCGAACGCCCCCGCCCCCAGCGCCAGCAGCAGGCCAAGCAGAATGCCGACCAGGTTGTGCCGTGTCGCCGCCTGCAGGTCGGCCAGGGCGCGCTCCTGGTCGAGCGCCACCGCGACCACGATGCCGCCCAGGTCCGGATCGGGCGGCACGGCGCCAAACAAGCGCGGCCTGCCATCCGGCCCGATCGCCTCGACCGGCCCCGGCGCCTGCAGGGCTGCGCGCAGCGTTCCGGGCGCGGGCTGGCCGACCCAGCCCTCCCGCACCGGGCTGTTGTCCCGAGTGGCGGCAACCACCGTGCCCGAGGGGTCAAGCACAACGGCCAGGGCGCCCGGCGGCAGCGCCGCCGCGGCAAGCTGCCGTTCCAGCCGGTCCTGGTCCACGCTGGCCAGCACGAGGCCGCCCAGTGCTCCGTCGGCACGGTGGAACGGCAGGGCGAAGTGGATGCTGCGCCGCCCCGTCACGATGCCTGTCACCACGTCGCCGGCGGCAAAGCCGCCAGACGCCATCGCGCGCCGGTAATATGCCCGTCCGGTGTTGCTGTATGATCCCTGCGCCACCCCGGTGCTGGTGCACATGATGCTGCCATCTGCATCGGTGGCGGCCAGCAGGGCATAGTCCCTGAACTGGCTGGCGACCTCAAGCAAGAAGGCCGTGCATGCTGGGGCGTCGCCGTTGCGGATGGCGGGCACGGTAGCCAGCGTTGCCAGCACCTGATGCACGCCATTGGCCACGCGCGCCACGTCGGCCTGCACGGCACGTGTTTGGGCGACGGCCTGGATGCGCAGGTCGGCCTCCCGGTCGCGAAGCTGCTCTACCCCGGTCCATGCCTGGATCGCGAACGGCGGCAGCAGGGCAAGGGTGACCAGGAGCACCAGGCGCACGGCAAGGGTCATGCCGACGCTCCCCGGGGAACATGACCTCCACGCTGGGTCGCTTGCCCCGCCGCACCCGGCGAACGGCACAGATGGGCGCGATCAGGTTCAGATGCCCTGTATGCTTCCCGCGCCTGGCATGGTCCGCGCGTCACCAAGCATCCCCAGCGCGCTGCGCCGTCCGGCTGGCGCCGCATCGCCGCCGGCAGCCCGCAAGGCCGGGGAGCGCGGCCGTCGTCAAGCCTGGGCGGTCTGCCCGGCCTGGGCGCGGTTGCTTTGCCACAGGGCAACGAAGTCTATGGGCTGCAGCAGCACCGGCGGGAAGCCGCCGTCCCGGGTCACGTCCGCCAGGATGTTGCGGGCATAAGGGAACAGCAGGCGCGGGCACTCGACCAGCAGGACCGGCTCCACCGCGTCCGGCGGCAGGTTGGCCAGGGTGAAGACGCCGGCATAGGCCATCTCAGCGATGAACACCGTGCGGGTCTCGGTGGGCGCGGCTCCGTTGGCGTCGTTGGGTTGCGGCGGCTCGGTTGCCTCGGCGCGGACCTGCAAAACCACCTCGAACACGTCCTGGCCCTCCTGGATGCGGGTAGCTTGCACGTCCAGGTTGATGGATACCTGCGGCTGAGCGCGCAGGGTGGCATAGACCGCCGGGGCGTTCGGAACCTCGAAGGACAGGTCCTTGATGTATTGGATGTTGACGGTCAACGGCGGGACTTGGGGGGCGGGGGCGTCGGACATGGGGGCCTCGTTGCGGTCTGGATGAGGCGGCGGGTAGCATGGCGTGGGCCGGGGCGCCAGGAAGGAACCGGACCGCCCCGCCGCCGGAGGGTCAGGTGTGCCGCCACACTACCTCGGCCGGCGCCGGGCCGGTCGGGTCGCAGCGCAGCCACTGCCCGTTGTTCACGCTGGTCCCCGTCATGGACAGGATGAAGCCCCAGTGGCTCACCACCAGCGTGTGCTGCCAGTCCGGCAGCGCCGCCATCTCGGCCCGGAACCGGGCGGCACGGGCGATCACGCCGTCTGCCCCTTCCTCCTCCTGTGGCCACCACACCTCCTCGATTCCCGTGAAATCGTGGCCTGGCCAGGCGTCGGCCAGGGTGCTGCGGGCGGTGCCGACGTCGCAGGCGAAGGCGTAGCGCTCCCGCACGTCCGGATGTATGCCGATCGGCAGTCCCAGGCGCCGGGCTACAGGCGTCGCGGTCTGCAGGGCGCGGGTGTAGGGTGACGCCAGGATGCGGCGTATGCCGGCGTCCGCCAGCGCCTCCGCCGCCGCTTCCGCCTGTTGCTCGCCCAGGGGGGTCAATGCCGGGTCCTCGATCCCTGGGTCGCGCCGGGTCAGGGTGAAGTGGTGGTTGAACCAGCTTTGGCCGTGGCGGAGAAGGATCATGCCCCGGCATTAGGGTGTCGCGCCGCGGGCTGCAACGGCGGCACGATGCGTCCTTCGTTGTTTGAACGGCGCTATGGGCCTATGTGTAGTGGTGTTATCAAGGATGGTTCCCCCATGGGCGGCAGCGGCAGTTTCCCAATAGACCTCTTGCTGTTCGGCATGATCGCGGCATTCCTGGTGCTGCGGCTCCGGAGCATCCTGGGCCGCAAGACCGGGTTCGAGCGCCCGGCCCGTCCAGACGTGACGCCGCCGGGCGAGGTTCCAGGACTGGGCCGCGCCAAGGCTGCCCCGCCCGATCTCCACGTCGTGCCCACGCCGCCTGCGCGCCCGCTGCCGGACCCGGCCAGCCCGGCCGGGCAGGTTCTGGCGCGGATGCGGACGGTGAACCCGGCCTTTGACGCCGCGCACTTCCTGGGCGGGGCGGAGGCGGCCTTCCGCATGATCGTCGCCGCCTATGCCGCAGGCGACCGCACCACCCTGCGCCCGCTGCTGTCCAATGACACCTATGCCGCATTCGAAGGTGCGATCACCGCACGCGAAGCTGCCGGGGAAACGCAGCGCACCGAAATACGAGCCATCCAGTCCTGCACTATCGAACAGGCGGCGCTGACTGGCACGGTGGGCGCGATCACGATCCGGCTGGTGTCGGACCAGGTTTCGGAAACCCGGGACCGCGATGGCCGGCCGGTGCACGGCACCGATGCGGTGACGGAGATCAACGACGTGTGGACGTTCGAGCGCGACCTGGCGCAGCCGGACCCGGCATGGCGGTTGACGGCGGCGCGGTCAGGGTAGTGGGCGGGCGGAGCAGCAAACTAGCAGGCACTAGGGTTTTACGGCCTAGAGCGAATTTCCTAACACATGCGCTCTGGTACGGTGCGTAAGGCTTCCTATGTAACCGACTTCGGTTGATTACTGGTGGTGTAATGCCTGATGGGTTGAGTGGTCTGACAGGCACAAGACGGGTCTCTGGTCAGACTCTTCAACTTGGGAACTGTCTTTCGTGCATGGCAGTGATGCCGGCAGCTTCGTTCGACGTCGTGGTAACATCGCCTCCCTATAATATTGGCCTTGATTATAGCCTATATAACGACTCTCGCCATGAGGCCGAGTATGTCGCCTGGCTGGGAGAAGTTGCCCAGGCCATCAAACGTGTCTTGAAATCGAATGGATCGTTCTTTCTCAATATAGCCGGTTCCAACACCCGTCCATATTTGCCTTTTGAGGTCGCGTCGTGTTTACGTAAGGGTGGGTTTTTTCTACAGAATCATATCACGTGGATCAAATCAATTGGGATGGAGAAGGAGTCCAAAGGGCATTTTAAGCCTGTAGGCGGAAAGCGTTTTATGCATCACAACCATGAGCACATTTTTCACCTAACGCAGCATAATGACGTACAGCTAGATAGGCTTGCGATTGGCTTACCATTTCAGGACAAAACCAACATTGCTCGCCGCGGTCATGCTCGAGACCTGCGTTGTAGGGGAAACACATGGTTTATTCCTTACTCAACGGTCAGAAGCAAGGCACAAAAGTTCAACCATCCTGGCACCTTCCCCATCGAGCTTCCTCTCTGGTGTATATTCCTTCACGGAGGTGCAGGATTGAGAGTACTTGATCCCTTCGTTGGTTCAGGGACTACCCTCGTGGCCTCCCGTTTGGCTCAAGCGATCGGCGTGGGTATTGACATAGACCCGAACTATATCAAAATCGCATCTGAGCGGCTTTTGCAACTTGGGGAAGGTGCTTTGGATATAACATTAAACCAGCAGGAAGTACAGGAGCTGATGAAGCAAGATCCGTCCGCCGAGGGTGACGGCGGTTGGCAGAATTTACAAATCTTGTTTCAGAAGCGCGTTAACAAGACTACTGGACATTTGACTTTTACAAGCGGTGATCTTGAACAGATTAAAAGGTATGCGTTCAACTATAATAAGGGAGGATGGCAAGCGAGGCTGATTGCGATATTTGGTCGTAGTCTAGGGCCAAAGCTTGACGGCGCGGTATGAAACGGATGCAGTTGGTCCCACAAACCTGAGCTCAAAGGCAAGTTGGGTTAGGGCTGCTAGGCAGGGTTGGGCGTGAGTTCGTGACCCACCACCAGGTTGCAACTGGCGGAGGCGGCCTTGGATGCTTAACTAGAGGATATGGAATCAACTGCCGAAAAACCCCGCGTCGCCCTGTTCGTCACCTGCCTGGTGGACCTGCACCGCCCCACCGTCGGCTTCGCCGCCATCAGGCTGCTGGAGGATGCGGGCTGCCAGGTCGAGGTTCCCCGCAACCAGACCTGCTGCGGCCAGCCCGCCTACAACAGCGGCGACCGCGCGACGGCGCAGGCCATCGCCCGCGACGTGCTGCAGGCGTTCGAAGGCTACGATTATGTCGTCGTCCCCTCCGGCTCCTGCGGCGGCATGCTCAAGCACCACCTGCCGCACTTGTTCGACGACGACCCCAACCTGCGCGCCCGCGCCGATGCGCTGGCGGAGCGGACGTGGGAGCTGGTCGGCTTCCTGACGGAGGTCATGGGCGTGACCGGCACCGGCGCCGCCTATGACGGCATCGCCACCTACCACGACAGTTGCAGCGGCCTGCGCGAGTTGGGCCTGAAGGCGCAGCCACGCGCCCTGCTGGCCGGCGTCGCCGGACTGGAACTGCGGGAGATGACAGACCCGGAAGTCTGCTGCGGCTTCGGCGGCACGTTCTGCGTCAAGTATCCCGAGATCTCCACCCGGATGGTGCAGGACAAGGCGCGGGACATCGCGGCCACCGGCGCCGACACCCTGCTGGCCGGGGACATGGGCTGCCTGCTGAACATGGCCGGACGCCTGTCGCGGGAAGGCAGCCCGGTGCGGGTGCGGCACGTGGCGGAGGTGCTGGCGGGCATGACCGGCGACGTCCCGCCAATCGGCGCTGCCCGAGGGTGACTTCTTCTCCTTCTCCCTCCGGGAGAGGGAGAAGGGCAGTGCGGCCCTACTTCCCCCGCACCGCTGCCAACCCCAATCCCGCCCCCACCAGCAACCCGCCGCTTATCCTGTTCCGCAGCCGCCCGTGCCGGGCCAGCAGCCCACGGGCGCGGCCGGCGAGCAGCGCGAAGCAGCTATCCACCATCACGATCACTACCAGGAACGTCAGGGAAAGCAGCGCCACCTGTGGGCCGGCTGGATGCTCCGTGCTGATGAACTGCGGAAAGAACGCTGCAAAGAACAGCAGCGTCTTCGGATTGGTCAGCGACACGAGCGCCGCCCGGGCCACGATGGCGCGCGGCGACCGAGGCTCCGCCCGCACCTGCGTCAGGTCCGTCACGGCGGCCCGCCACTGCATGACGCCGAGCAGCAGCAGGTAGCCGACGCCCACCCAACGCAGCACCTCGAACGCCGACCCGGCGGACCGCAGCAGCTCCGTCAAGCCCAGCCCCGTCACCGCAAGCTGCACCATCAGGGCCGTGCTGGTTCCCACCAGGGTCAGCAGCCCATAACGCGGCCCCCAGGCGACGCTGTTGGCGACGATCAAGGCCATGTTCGGCCCCGGCAGCAGCGCCAGCGCCACCACCGCACCGATGAACGCGATGTAGAGGCTCAGGTCCATGTCTTCTCCCTCTCCCTCCGGGAGAGGGTTGGGGTGAGGGGGTCTTGCCTGCGGAGCAGAGGACAGCCTGCGCCGTTTGCATACAGCCTCGCGCGTGCGAGTTCG
>DASWOJ010000366.1:0-1764 GCA_036398775.1 Acetobacteraceae bacterium | reverse complement strand
TCCCGCAAGCGCTCCCACCGGTCGTCGCGCAACCTGTCCACATCAACCCTCGCCATGGCCGAACCCCGAAATCAGCCTTGAACCACACCCAGCGCTGAACCGGAACTCGGCCAAGCCGAAATCGTCACTACGGCCTAATGCTAGGATGCGGGACCATGCGACGATAAAGAGAGGATGGGGGCTGGTCAGGCAACCGCACCAGAACGGAGCCTAAGATGAGCGACGGCTATATGAAGGATCAGGGCGAGGCACTAGCCCAGCACCTCAAGCTGACGGACGGCAAGTCCGGCTACGTCGAAGTCACTGACACAGGCTTTCTCGTCCATACCCGCAGGAAGTGGGCTGGCAAGCAGCTCGCCACTTGGGACGGCCTTCCGGTCGAATGGAACGAGAACGTTGGATCGAACAAGGCGGCGAACCGGTGAGGGTGCGACCTCCTCCAGCCCCGGCGCAAAGTGCACTCTTTGTGGCCTGACGCGCCAGGTTATTGGCCCCCAGGTAGTCAGGCCTGCGCCTGGGCTTCCCACTCCGTGACGCGGTTGGGATACGGCAAACATGAACTAGGTCATGCAAGCCGTATTGCATAGACCGGAACTGGGGTAACTGCGCCCGCATCCCCGGTCCATGCCGAACAGGGTCTGCAGCCGGCGCGTCCGTCGCTCCTTCGGCTGCAGCATACCGCACGCCACGCAAACCCAGCGGTGGGCTGCATACACCGCCACTTCACCGCGCAGCATGCTCGCTTGCAACCTGATCAACAGCGTCTTGGTCTTGCCGGGCATAAGGCCGGTCTCCGCGAGCGTGCTGACCGTTCCCGTCTGGCTGAACGTAACCAGCCCTGTCGTTGTCACCTCCGCCGCGCTTGTCGTCGTCTCTAGTCGCACCGTCCACTGCATCACGCATGCCACCCTCGTGGTCAGGCATCAGCCCGAGGAAGGCAAACGGGCTGCTCCAGGTTTTTGACACTCCCCGCAGCAGCTTGGTGTGCCGTCATCCGGCTTCCAGCAGGCCGAACTGCCGGGCTAGCAGCAGCATGGCCTCCATCATCATGTGCGCGCATAGGTGTGCCGCCATTCCGCCTACGTCCTGCGGCGGGCTGACGGTGTTGAAGTCAGCGGCGACGATGTTCAGCCCGGCCAGGTTACGCATCAGCTCGATGCCCTCCCGCGCGGACAGCCCGCCCCAGGTCGGGGTGCAAACGCCTGGTGCCGCGGAAGGGTCGAACACGTCCATGTCCCAGCACAGATATACCGGCCGCCCCGCTGCCACGTCCCGGAACTCCGCCATTGCCTGCGCGAAGCCACGGCGCAGCAGGTCCTCCGCCGTGACCACGCGGAAGCCCAGTCCGCGCGCATGGCCCAGCACGCCCGGCCGGTATACGAAGCCGCGCACGCCGACGTGCCAGGAGCTGCCGGCATCCACCAACCCCTCCTCCGCCGCGAGGGTGAACTGGGTGGAGGCGTTGAGGCGGTCCTCCGGCGTGTAGGGATAAGCGTCGGTGTGGCTGTCCACGTGCAGCGCCACCAGGCCGGGATGCCGCCGCCCCGCGGCCCGCATCAGCGGCAGCGACACCGAGCCGTCCCCGCCGATGCCGACCGGCACCGCGCCCGCGTCCAGGATGCATCCCGCGGCAGCCTCGATCCGCGGAAAGGCATCCTCGATCCGGCCTGGCGTCAGCACCACATCGCCGCAATCCACCATGCCCAGCAGCGCCAGCACATCCACGTCAGCCAGTGTCGGATGATACCGCCGGATCAGGCGGGA
>DASWOJ010000365.1:0-31924 GCA_036398775.1 Acetobacteraceae bacterium | reverse complement strand
GCGCGCAGGTTGTACAGGTAGCCGACAACCTGCGTGCCTGCCGTGATCCGCAGCAAGTCCACCTCGCCAGCCGGAGCGCCACGCGCCGCCAGGCCGCGGTGGAAGGCCAGGAAGCCCGGTTGCGCAAATGCACCCGGCTTGCCGCGGGCCTGCCATGAAGCGGTGTGCAGCACTGCAAGCGCGTCGAGATACTCCAATGCCTGGGACGCCGTCGCCGCCCGGTCCAGCAGCACGTCGCCATAGGCGCGCGCCGAGCGGCGGAGCTGCTGACGGGTGTTGCGGCTGAGCACTGCCGGATAGTCCGTGTCTGCCGGAATGGCGCCGAGGTCCACGAACGGTGCGGCGCGCATCTGGTTCGAGGTTGCGGCGCCGGCGTCCTGTGCCGCTTGGAAAGCGTCGCCGTCCACTCCGGACAGTATTACCCCGCCCAAACGTCCCAGCGGATCACCGAGCGCGCAGCGGAGCAGCCCTGCCAGCACCGCCGTCCGGTCCGGACCCGGCAGCGCCAGCGGGCCGTTATGCTCGATGTAGATGCTGTCCAGCGCCGGGTCGCCGGACTCGTGCAGCCACAACCGGCCGCGGCGGCGGTTGAACAACGCAAGGCCGACCAGCTCACCGCCCCGATGCGCCTGCGTCAGCAGCGGCTTCGGATAGCGCTCAGCGGCGCGGCAGCCGACCCAGCTCCAACGTTGGAATGGCGAGGCGCCCGCGGCGGACTCGATGCCGCGCCACGCGGCGCCCAGCCGGTCCAGGCCCGCGTCGTCCAGAATGGGGCGGGTCCGGGTGAAGGTGATCGGGTCCATGGCGTGATCTGCCTCATAGCCGCCTGGCGGCACCTCTGGTAGCTGCGGCCTTCACAAGGGACCGGCGTCCCTGCCATAGGGACCGGCTGCGACAGGAGAGTCCCTTGGCCCGCCACGAACCGGCAGTCCGCCCCGCGGCGGTGACAGTGCAGGCGGCCTCGGCCCCCGAGGAGATTGGGCTGGGGTGGGAGATGCTGGCGGGCGCCGGCTTCCAGTCCAGCCGGGCCTGGTATGAGGCCCTGCTGGCGGCGGCGCTGCCGCCTGGCGCGCAGCCGCAGTTTTGGATGGTGTGCGATGCCGGCCGTCCGCTGCTGCTGCTGCCGATGCTGGCCGGGCCGGGCCGGCATCTGAGCAGCCTGACCACCGCCTACACCACCCTCTTCCAGCCGTTGGCTGCGCCGGGGATCACGGCCAACGAGCTCTATGCCGCCGGAGTGGCCGCGGGCCGCTTGTTCCGGGCCTGCCCGTATGCCGTGCTGGAGGCGCTCGACGCCAGCTGGCCCGGCCTGGCGCCGCTCCTGGATGGGCTGCGCGCGGCCGGGCTGGGCGTGCGCAGCTACCAGCATTTCGGCAACTGGCACGAGCCGGTGACGACTTGGGATGGCTACCTGGCATCCCGGCCCGGTCCGTTGCGGGAAACGATCCGGCGCAAGTCCCGGGCCTGCGCCCGCAACCCTGACATCCGGATTGAGGTCGTGACCGGCGGCGAGGCGCTCGGCCCGGCCCTTGCCGCATACGAGAGCGTATATGCCCGGAGCTGGAAGCAGCCGGAGCCGTCGCCGGACTTCACTGCCGCGCTCCTGCCCCGGGCGGCAGCGGCTGGAGTGCTGCGCCTAGGGGTAGTCTGGGCCGGCGCCGAGGCCATAGCGGCGCAATACTGGACGGTCGCCGACGGTATCGCGACGGTGCTGAAGCTCGCCCATGACGATGCCTGGCGGGCGCTGTCGCCGGGCACGGTCCTGACGGCGCACATGATCCAGCGGCTGATTACGGTCGAAGAAGTGCAGGAGCTTGATTTCGGCCGGGGCGACGATCCCTACAAGCAGTCCTGGGCCGGCATGCGGCGTCAGCGCATCGGGGTGCTGCTGGCCTCGATTTGGCAGCCCCGAGGCATAGCAGCTTTGTTGCGGCATGACATCGGAACCGTCTTGCGCGGGGTACGTCGCCTTGCTACCACAGACGGAATGTAAAATTTACCGACATATTTTGGCTATATTATTGGCCATAGTTCGGCAGTATCGCCTGGTGGCGGGCTTGTGACGGCCCCGGCTGCCGGCTTGTCAAGATATAGCCACAAAACGGCGTTTAAAGCCCGGCGGCTAGGGCTGGTTCACTGAATGGGCAGGGATTGCATATGTGCGGCATCGTCGGCGTGATCGGGGCTGAGCCAGCGGCTCCCTTGTTGCTGGAAGCGCTGCGGCGCCTGGAGTATCGCGGCTACGACAGCGCCGGCATCGCCACCCTGGTTGACGATGGCATCGAGCGCCGGCGGGCGCCGGGCAAGCTGGTGAACCTGGCCGAGTTGCTGCAGCTTGACCCGCTGCCCGGCATCACCGGCATCGGCCATACCCGATGGGCGACGCATGGCGCGCCGACGCAGCGGAACGCCCATCCGCATGGCACGCCGCGCGTCAGCGTCGTCCACAACGGCATCATCGAGAACCATGCCGAACTGCGTGCCGAGCTTGAAGCCGAAGGCCAGGTGTTCGAGACGGAAACCGACACGGAAACCGTGGCCCAGCTCGTGGACCTGAACCTGCGGCTCGGCATGGCGCCGGTGGACGCGGCGCGTGAGGCGTTTCGGCGCCTGGAGGGGGCTTATGCGCTGGCCCTGGTGTTCGCCGGGCATCCCGAGCTGATGGTGGGCGCGCAGCACGGCGCGCCGCTTGCGGTCGGTTTCGGTGATGGCGCCATGTATCTCGGCAGTGACAGCCTGGCGCTCGCGCCGCTGACCCGGCGGATCGCCTACTTGCAGGACGGCGACTGGACGGTCCTGACGCGTGAAGGCGCGGTGTTCTTCGGCCCGGCTGGGCAGGAGGTGACGCGGCCCATCCGTCTGACCGTTCAGACCGGCGCCGTGATCGGCAAGGACGGCTACCGCCACTTCATGGAAAAGGAGCTGCACGAGCATCCCGCCGCCATCGGCCAGACGCTCGCGCGGATGCTTGATCCGGCGACGCGGGCCGTGGCGCTGCCGGAACTGCCGTTTGCGTGGACGGACGTGCCGCGGGTGTCCATTGCGGCGTGTGGCGGCGCTTATTTCGCCGGGCTTGCAGGGCGGCACTGGATGGAGGAACTGGCACGGCTGCCGTCCGACATAGATTTCGCGAGCGAGCTGCGATACCGCGCGCCGCCGATGCCGCGGGGCGGCGTCGGCCTGCTGGTGAGCCAGAGCGGGGAGACAGCCGACACCCTTGCGGCCCTGCGCTACATGCGCTCTGCCGGCCAGCACGTGCTTTCGGTGCTGAACGTGCCGGAAAGCACCATGGCGCGCGAAAGCGACGTCGTGCTGGAAACGGTGGCTGGCCCTGAGATCGGTGTCGCCAGCACAAAGGCGTTCACGGCGCAGTTGACGGTCATGGCGTGCCTGGCGATCGGCGCCGCCCGCGCCCGCGGCACCATCACCGAGGCCCGGGAAGCCGCGTTGGTCGCAGCACTGCTGGAACTGCCGTCGCGCGCGGCGGAGGTGCTGGCGAACGCTGAGCCGATCCAGCGGCTGGCGGCCCGCATGGCGGAAGCGCGTGATGTGCTCTGCCTGGGCCGCGGCGCCTGCCACGCAATTGCGCTTGAGGCGGCGCTGAAGCTGAAGGAGATTTGCTATATCCATGCGGAGGGCTACGCCGCCGGCGAGATGAAGCACGGTCCTATCGCGTTGATTGACCGGCAGGTGCCCATCCTGGCCCTGGCGCCATCCGGTCCGTTGTTCGAAAAGACCGCGTCCAATGTTCAGGAGGCCGGCGCACGTGGCGGACAGATCGTCGTGCTGAGCGATGGCGCGGGCTGCGCCAAGCTGCAGGGCATTGCCGCCGAGATGATCGAGCTGCCGGCGGTGGATCCGTTTGTCGCTCCGATCCTGCATGCGATCGCCGTGCAGATGCTTGCATATCATACGGCCGTATTGCGCGGCACCGACGTGGACCAGCCGCGGAACCTGGCAAAGAGCGTAACCGTTGAGTAATGGCGCTTCAGTCAGGCCGGTGGAGCAAGGGATTGGACGGGATGAACTATCTGATTACAGGCGGCGCTGGCTTCATCGGCTCGCACCTTGCCGATCTGCTGCTTTCGCAGGGACATGGCGTGCGTGTGTTGGATGATTTCTCGACAGGCACGCTGCAAAACCTAGACAGCCGGTGCGATGTTATCCGTGCCGACTGCCGTGACCTGCTGGCGTTGCGGCGCGGGATGGCGGGCACCGCAGGCTGTTTTCATCTGGCGGCTATCGCGTCGGTTGCCCGTGGCAACGAGGATTGGACCGGTACGCATGGCGTGAATCAGGGCGCCACGGTCGCGGTGCTTGACACCGCGCGGGCGCTGGGTGGTTTACCTGTTGTCTATGCGTCGTCTGCTGCCGTTTATGGCTCGTTGGAGGGCACGGCGCGCGAGGATGCGTTTCCGGTGCCGCGAACGGCATATGGGGCCGACAAGCTTGGGTCCGAGCTTCATGCGCGTGTCGGCGCTCAGGTGCACGGCGTGCCTTCAGTGGGGTTCCGCTTCTTCAATGTTTACGGGCCCAGGCAGGATCCAGCTTCGCCCTACAGCGGCGTGATTTCCATTTTTGCAGATGCGATCGGCAGTGGCCGGCCGATAACCATGCATGGAGAAGGGCTGCAAACGCGCGATTTCGTTTTTGTCAGCGACGTGGCTGCGCATTTGGCCGCTGGAATGCGGCATTGCAGCGCTGCGCCTACGGCCGCCCATGTGCTGAACGTGTGCACCGGTCATGAAACTTCGGTGATGGATCTGGCCCTGATCATCGGCGAGGTGAGCGGCCGCGCACCGGTGATACGCCGGGGCGCACCGAGGCTTGGGGACATAACGCGGTCCGTTGGCTCGCCGGAACGGGCGCGTGCAATGTTGGGCTTGCAGGCGACGATCAGCCTGCGAGCCGGGTTGCGCGACACTGTCGAGACCTTGGCTGCGCACCGGATTGCCGTCGGCGCTTGAGCAGCACGCTGACTTCAAGACGTTGGCAGGTCTTCGTCTTTACAAAGCTGCAACCAGAGTGGTAGTCACAAACCTCGGTTCGAGGCGTGTAGCTCAGTGGCAGAGCGCTGCCATTACATGGCAGAGGTCGGGGGTTCAACTCCTTCCGCGCCTACCAGACCCAACAAGAACCGTACCGTCGCATGAGGACGAATAAGAAGATGCTCCGTCGCAGGGTTGCCCCCAAGATTGCGTCCGCCCTCTTGCTGCTGGGCATCTCGGCTTGCGGACCCCGGGAGCCTGATCCAGGCTTACTAGCGGGGCGTGGTCCTGCGGTAAGTTCGGCTTATTTGATCGGTCCCGGCGACACCCTTAGCGTATTTGTTTATCAGGCGCCCCAACTGAGCGTACCAAGTCTGCAGGTACGCCCGGACGGACGTATTTCTATGCCGTTGATCCCAGACATCATCGCTGCCGGCAAGACTCCGACCGCGCTCTCCAAGGACATCGAGGGCAAGCTGAAGGAATACGTCAAGCAGCCTAACGTCTCGGTGATCGTGAGCGGCTTCATCGGCCCGCTGGACAGGCAGATCAAGGTGATCGGCGAGGCGACGGAGCCGATGGCGCTGCCTTATCGCGACGGCATGTCGGTATTGGACGTCATGATCCAGTCCAAGGGCCTGACGCGCTATGCCGCCGGGAACAGCGCCACTATCGTCCGTACGGCTGCAGGACAGCGCCAGATCATCAAGGTGCGCTTGAGCGATCTGCTCAAGGACGGTGATATCGGCCAGAATGTGGCGATGTTGCCCGGTGATACCCTGATCATCCCGCAAAGCTGGTTCTAGGGTTCTATCATGCTGCATATCCCGGCGATCATACGGAAATACGTCAATCTGGCGTGGCGCCAGCGTTGGCCTGCCATCCTTTTCACATGGCTTGTTTGTGCGGGTGGTTGGCTTCTGACTTCGACGATACCGAATACCTATGAGGCTAGCGCGCGGCTGTATGTGGATGCTGACACTGTGCTGACGCCCGTCTTGGGATCGTTGGCAGTAGGCAGCAACTCAGCCGCTCAACTTGACGTGCTGCAGAGGACGCTGCTTAGCCGTCCTAACCTGGAGAAGCTGATCTCCAAAACGGCGTTGGAGCTGGACATCAAAGGCCCGGCTGACCGCGAGCGCATGGTCGAAAACCTGGCTTCGGCGATCAAGATTTCGCCGCAGACTCGGAATCTGTTTACTATAAGCTACCGGAACGCATCGCCACAGCTTGCCTATGAGGTTGTTCGGTCGGTGTTGACCACATTCGTCGAAAGCAAGACGGGCAATAACCGCGTGGACATGGACAACGCGGCGCGGTTCCTGGACAAGACGATCGCCGAGGATGAGCGCCGGTTGCAGGATGCGGAGCGTCGTCGGGCTGATTTCCGGGCAAAATATGTGGATGTTCTGCCCGCAGCCGACGGCGGGGCCTCGCGGCTTGAGGCGGCTCAGGGCCAGGTGCGGGATCTGACTGGCCAGCTGCAGGACGCAGTTGCCCGGCGCGACACCCTGACGCGTGAGTTGGTTGGCACGCCGCAGCAGATCGTGACTGAAACGGACGGCGGCTTCGGGGGTGGCAATGCCCGCTTGCGGGATGCCGAGCGGGTGCTGCAGGAGCTTCGCACCCGCTACACCGATCAGAATCCCGACGTCAAAAGCCAGCTTGCCATCATCGCAGCCATACGTGCGGGCAAGGTGGATCCGGCGCAGGACGGATCAAGCTACTCCGCGCCGCGCAGCCGCACAGCGTCCAACCCGGTTTATGAAAGCCTGAAGTCCCGTCTGGTGGACAACGAATCGGTCATTGCCTCCCTGACCCGTCAAACCACTGACGCGACCAAGGAACGCAACAGGCTGGAGGCAATTGCTCGGGGTGCTCCGCAGTTGCAGGCCGACTATGCCAACGTGAACCGCGATTATGAAGTGGTGCAGCGGCGTTATACCGACCTTCTCGGCCGGCGCGAGTCAATGCGGCTTTCGACGGCAGCGGATTTGGAAGGTGACAAGGTGAAGGTCCAGATCATCGACCCGCCGCAAGTCCCGCAGAATCCAATTGCGCCGAAGCGGCTTTTGCTGACATCGGGCGTCCTGCTGGCGGGATTGGCTGCTGGATGCGGCTTGGCGTTCCTGTTGACGCAACTCGATCAGTCGTTTCATACGGTTGACGATCTTCGCACCCTCGGCTTCCCGGTCGTGGGCGGGGTCTCGATGCTGCCGGCTGCTGTTCCCGCAATGCGGCGGCTGCTGTCCGCAGGCCTGTTCGCAGCGGCGCTGGCCTTGCCGTTTGCTGCCTATGGCGGCTTGGTGATGCGTCTTTCCAAGGTGGGGTTGCTAAGTTAACCCAACCCCCACGCCTTAACTCTGTTCCAGCAATGATTGATTAATCTCAATAAGTGAGACTGGTGGTCATAGTTGGAGATGATGATGACCCCAATCCAAGTTCGCCATGCCTCATCACAGGAATTCTGTCGTCAAGCGGACCTGCAGGGTTACATGGAACACAGAGAAGTCGAACGGCTTCCTCCATTCCTTGCAGTGCCGCTGATCGCAGGCTTATCAACAGCTTTATGGGCCGCGATCTGGTATGTTGGGCGTAGTTTGACAGGACTGTAAGCGGCGGACAGCTGGAGGGGAAGTCTCGCCCCACCTCGGACATCCCGCTATCATCATGTGCTTCCGAAGAGCTGGTGTCTGTCCAGCATGTTTGCGGGACGGGACGTCATTTATGCATTCACCTGTTGCGGCGTTGTGCTGGTTCGACACGGCCTCCTCAGATGCCGGATACTGGGCCGCTGGCCCAAATCCAGGTGCTTTACCGGAAAAAGTGCAGCTGCCAGGGAGACGGTCGGCGTCCGTGTTGTATCCAGGCTGGCCCTAGGCGCCTCAGATGGCCGGAGCCATCCGACAATGCGTCGTTCTGGTTGGCGGTTTGGGCACGCGCCTAGGACCGCTGACGGCGGCCATGCCAAAGCCGATGCTGCCGGTTGGCGGGCGGCCGTTCCTGGCCTGGGTGTTGCGCGAAGCAATGCGCTACGGCGTCACCGACTTCCTGCTGCTGACTGGACATTTGTCCGACAAGGTTGCAGGGGGATTGCAGGCTCTTTGCGACGGGTTGCCGTATCCTGTCCGGATCACCATCAGCCAGGAACCGGCCCCGGCTGGAACCGGCGGAGCACTGCACCATGCCGCTCCTCACCTGCAGGACCGCTTCTTGCTGCTCAACGGCGACTCGTTGTTCGATGGCGACCTGCCCGCCGCACTTGGGGCCGAGGACAGTTTCGGCGTGGTCGGGCGGCTGTTGCTGCGTAGGGTGGCGGACGCCTCGCGGTATGGCGTCGTCGAGCTGGACGGCCAACAGATCGTCGCCTTCAAAGAGCGCGGCGCCGCCGGACAGCCTGGCACCATAAACGGCGGCATCTACTTGCTGGACCGCCGCATCCTGGACTGGACCAGCAGCAACTGCTCCCTCGAACGGGACGTGCTGCCGCGCCTGGCTACGGCAGGTTTGCTGCGGGGAACGGAGAGTGATGGCTGGTTCGTTGACATCGGCATTCCAGAGGACCTGGCCCGTGCCGAGCGGGAAGTGCCGGCCCGTCTGCGCCGTCCCGCCCTGTTCTTGGACCGGGACGGCGTCTGCAACGTGGACCATGGCTGGGTCGGAACCCGGGAGCGATTCGAGTGGATGCCCGGCGCGGTCGAGGCAATCACGTCGGCGCACCAGCGGGGCTGCCATGTGTTCCTGGTGACCAACCAATCCGGTGTCGCGCGTGGGCTTTACTCGGAGGCAGACGTGCAGGCGCTGCACCGCTGGATGCTCGACGTAGTGCTGCGGGCAGGGGGGACACTGGACGACGTGCGTTATTGTCCGTTCCATCCAACGGCTGTGCTGCCCGGTTACCGGCAAGCACATCCCTGGCGCAAGCCCGCACCTGGCATGGTGCTGGACCTTATCCGTGGATGGAACTTGGACCGGAACCGGTGCGCCCTGGTTGGTGACCAGCCCACCGACATGGAAGCTGCAGCCGCTGCGGGCATTGCCGGGCATCTTTACCGGGGTGGCGACCTCAAAACCTTCATCGCACCCGTCTTGGACCGGATCACATTACCCTAAGCTGGATCATCCGGCGGCGGCATGTTGCGCTGCTAGTTGCCAGCTATCTTGGTGGCGTCCGCGACGGCCGACGTCAGATCCTGCTGCGCATTGACGAACGTCCCGATCAGGTCTTTCGCACGCTGACGGTCTGCGGCGGTGGAATGCCCGATGAGGCTGGGTGCGACTGCCATCAGCAGCGGAAGGTGCGAGGAGCCGTGCAAGCTATCCCAAGCCAAGCGCATGCGGCCGGCCAACCCGCCCTCGGCTGGTGCACCGTTCACCCAGGCGCTGACGCCCACGATCAGGTCGGGATCCCGATTTTCATATACCGACCAGCGCCCGCTGGCTGGCGAAGCGCTGCGAAGTGGCGACACGGCGGTGTCCTCCGCGCCGGGCGAAATGGCGAGGCGGGTGCGCTCATGCTGCAGTTGGTCAGGAGGTGCGAGGTAGGGCAGGACGACGATTGTAACAATCAAGTTCCGACCGTCTTCGCACCGGTATTCGGTCCGGACTTGTCCGTCCACGGCTGAAAGGGCCTTGCCCGGCATGCAGCCTGGAGGCGAGGCGAGCGCCAGGATGGCCGCAATTCTGGATGGGGCGCTTCGCTGGTTCAACAGTGCCGCCGCAGCAGGACCCGCGGCACAAATGCCGATGACGGCAAGCGCCGGCCACAGCGGAAATGCCGGTAGAACCTGTAATGGCTGCGACGGGGGGGCAGCCAGAGGGGGTTGCCGCCACGGCATCCCGGCCGCGACCAGCAGCAGCATGACGACGGAGAAAAAACCCCAGCCATATATGATGTGGTCGGCCACGGCAGCCTCTGCACTGCCCAACACGTTGCCAAGGACGACGATGCCCAATGCGCGGACTCCGTTGGCCAGGATGGGGACAACGATCGAGGCTGCGATGAACGCGACGCGACGCCCCGGACTGTGGTAATTTAGCAATGCGTAGAACATCCCGAACGCCACCGCGGCGACCAGGAAGCGAAGTCCGGCGCAGGCCTCCGCCACGTAAAAGCTGCCCGCCGAAATCTCGATCGTCAGGTCTGTGACGTAGGCCGGTATGCCGAGCAGGTGCAGCCCGACAGCGATGAAGCCGGCGGTGAAGCTCTGCAGCGCCGGAGTGATGAACGCCCCAAATGGCACCAGGAACACCAGGAACAGCAGGGGACCGGACAGGGCCAGGAACATCCTCCGGCCCAGAAGGGCAAGAAACAGTATCTCCAGCCCAGCCAATGCCGCGAGCTGCCGCCCTTCCATGATCCCCAGCCGCTCCGCCGCAAACCATGCCGCGGCCGCTGGCACAGCAAGCACGGCAAACCCCAGGGTCGGGCGCGGCTGCAGCCCCCGCAGCGAGTCCCGCCGGTCCCACACGAGGTAGGCCGCCATCGGCAGCACGAGGAAGCAATGCCCGTAGGCGGTGGAGACAAGCCAGACGCCAACCGCTGCCCGGCATTCCGGCAGGAACAGCAGCCCAAACAGCAAAGTTCCAGCCGCCATCGCCGCCATGACTGGCATGAAGGTGGAGCGGACAGCGGCAGGATGCGTCGTTACGGACATAGCTCAGTCCTCTAGCATGTCCATGCCGGCAACGGCAGGGTCGAACGTGTGACCAACCAGGCTGGGCTGCCGCAAGCTGCTCGTGGCCGGCTTAGCCGACGCCACGCACGATGTGCGGGCCAATCAGGTTCGCGACTGGAAGCGGCAGCCGCTTCCAGGCGGCGATGAACAGCCGGTACTTCGGGTTCAAAGGGTTATGGTCCGGTATGGAAGCCCCGGGGGCCACGCGATACCGGTAGGCAAGGGGCGTGGGGGTGAAACCCCAGTTCTTCTTGAACGAGAACGCGCCGGTGCCGGCCTTGCTGCGGCCGAAGTCGAACAGGCGGCATCCCCGTGCCGCCGCATGGCGCATGACCTCCCAATACATGAAATCGTTGGCGTGGCACGTGCGCGCCGCCGCGGTGCCGCCGCCATAGTAGGGCAGCACCTCGTCCCGGTCGTAGAAGTTCATCACGGCACTGACGGGCGTGCCGCCGTTGCGCACCGTCAGCACGTCCACGCTGCCGCGGAACGTCTCCGCCAGCACCCGGAAGTAGCGGCGGCTGAACACGGGGGTGCCCAGGTTGCGGACGCTTTCGGCATAGACGGCGTGCAGGCCGTCCACGTCCTGCGACACGGTGCTGGTCAGTCCCTGCTCGATGCCCTTGCGAACCACCGCGCGCTGCTTGCGGGGGATTGCCTTCAGGTTGGCATCGTCGTCCCCGGTGATCGCCCGGCGGAAGGTGACATACAGCCCTTCCCGCGTCTGCCAGTCCTCGTCCGGCAGCCAGCCCTCGGGCAGTGGATGCAGGAAGCGGAACTCGGTCGAGGCCGCACCGGTATGAGCCATCACCGCCGCCGCATGGACTTCCAACGCAAGCGCGGAGTCGCGGTCAGCCGCAAGCGGGCCGCCGTAAACGCAGAACGGGGTGGACATCAGGTTGTTGCCGAACAGGCGGGTTTTGACGTGCGCCAGCGGAAGCACGCCCGTTACGGCGCCATCCTGCTCCGCCATCGCATAGTGCGCGGTGTGCCCGAACGCAGTCTCCAGCACCCCGGCCCAGGCTGCACGATGGAAGAAGGTGCCGGCCGGCGTTGCCGAAACGAAGCGGTCCCATGCCGGCGCGGATGCCGGGTCGAGCGGACGAATTTTGATGGCCATGGTTAGGTTCCGGCCAGCGCCGGCGCGAAGACACGGTCCATGCGGTCCCAGGTGAAATCCTGCAGCAACTGCTCAAGCCGGCCCTGCATGGCGGAGATGTTCACGTAGTGGCGGAACCGCGCCATCCGGCCCGCCCTCTGCATACGCGGCTGACCGGGGTCCACTTCCCAGGGGTGGAAGTAGAACACGCCCGCCGCATGCTCAGCCCGGTGATAACGGCGCAGCAGCATCCGGAACAGGGGGTATGGCATCAGGCGGAAGTAGCCGCCGCCGGCGCAGGGAATATTGTGCCCCATCACCCGCACCGTGGTCATGGGGATTTCCACCAGCGGTCCGGGGGTCGGCCGATACGGAAAGCGCGGCGCGTCCGGCGCGCCATATAGGTCGTGACGCACCGGATAGATGCTGCTGCTGTAGCGGTAGCCCTCCTCCGCCAGTACGTCGAACGCCCAGGGATTTCTCGGCCCGATGGAGAAGGTGGGCGCGCGGTAGCCCGCGACGGCAACGCCGCCTAGGTCCTCAAGCACTTGCTTCGCCCGGCGCACGTCCTGCCTGAACTCCTCGGGCGTTTGCCCGTCCGCTCGGGCATGACCGTA
This sequence comes from Acetobacteraceae bacterium, assembly GCA_036398775.1. GTDB lineage: Bacteria > Pseudomonadota > Alphaproteobacteria > Acetobacterales > Acetobacteraceae > DASWOJ01. The sequence continues at coordinate 19,542 of DASWOJ010000365.1, read as the reverse complement.
GCCATGACTCGCCAGCTCGTGTCCGCCAGCGACAATGGCGCGGACGACCGCGGGATGCCGGTCGGCGATCCACCCCAGGGTGAAGAACGTGCCGCGCACCCCAGCCTGGTCGAAGGCGGCCAGGATGCGGTCCATGTTCGCCTCAACCCGGCAGGGCAGGGAGTCCCAGGCCGCGCGGTCAACGACTCCGGCAAACGCCTGAACCTGGAAGTAGTCCTCCACGTCCACGGTCATGGCGCCGGCCGCGTCGGCCTTGGGCGGCGTCATGCCTCCAAGCCCAGCATCTGGGACAGTCGCCGGAATACCTGATCCCGCTCGGCCATCTTGTTCTCCAGCGCGGCTACCCGTTCTGTCAGTGCGCTTGCGGCAAAGTCGGTCGTCATGGCCGTCTGCGGATGGGCCATGTCCGGGTCTGATGCGGGCGCCGGACCTTCGGTGCCCTCAAGGTCTTGGGATAGTTCCTGGGCCGTCGCCTCGACCACGGCGTCAGTGATGTCATGGGTTTGTTCCAGCACGCCATAGAGCAGGACGCGGGAACACAGCCGGTTGATGCGCCGCGGTATGCCGCCGGTGCGGTCATAGACCGCTGCGAAGGCATCGTTGGACCAGTGCGGATCGCCGGCCCATCCCACGGCTGTCAGCCGGTGCTCGATGTAGGACCGGGTCTCGTCGGCACTGAGCGGACCAAGATGGTAGCTGGTCAGCACGCGCTGGCGAAGCTGGTCCAGGTTGGGGCTGGCAAGCAGGCGGCGGAACTGCGGCTGGCCCAGCAAGATCGTCTGCAGGCTGGTGCGGCCGTCCACGGTGATGTTGGACAGCATTCGCAACTCCTCCAGCGCAGGGATCGAGAGGTTCTGCGCCTCGTCCACCACCAGCAGGCAGCGGCGGCCGGCGGCCTGGTGGGACCGCAGCATCTCCTCGAACCGCTGCAGCAGCCCAGCCTTGCCAGTTCCATGGTCCTGTAGCCCGAAGCCGGCCATTGCAAGGCGGAACAGGTCATTCTCCGACACCTGAGTGGTGCTGACCCTGGCAATGGTGAAGGCGGCTGGGTCCATCTGGGTCCGAAGCCACTCGACCAGGGTGGTCTTCCCGGCGCCGACCTCGCCGGTGATGACAATGAACCCCTCGCCTTGAGCCAGGCCGTAATTCAGGTGGGCGATGGCCCGGCTGTGCCCCTTGCTGCCGAAGAAGAATCGGCTGTCGGGCGTCAACTGGAACGGCATTGCCGTCAGATTGTAGAAGGATTCGTACACGCGCCTGTCGCCTAGAAGCTTTTGCGCAGGCCGGCGAGCAGCGCATTCTCTACGTAGCTCCCAGACTGCGCACCAGAGTTGAAGTTATTGAAACCATTCAGGCCCAAGCCGTTCACGCCAACGCCTGAACTATCGGTGTGGGTATATTGGACCCGGCCCGTCAAGGTTTCCGTAAAGATGTAACCCAGTCCGGCCGTGCCGGTGAAGGACGTCTGATTGCCTGCAGCCGCACCGAACGCCGTGCCGTTGTCGTTGACGCCATAGGAGGCGGTCAGGTTGCCGCTCAGCCGGTCCGAGAACTGGTGTCCCCAACTCACGGTGCCAAACGTGCCGGTTGTGGTGGTGCCCGGCGGCACCACGCCGGCGCCGGTATTGGTTGCGGTGTTGGTGACGGAGGTCCGCCGCTCGTTCGAGACCGTCGCCGTGAACGAGTCGCGGGTGTAGCTGAGCAGGCCAGTCACCGACACCCGGCGAAGCTGGAAGATGCCGTTCTGGTTGCCGAAAAAGCTCGATCCGCCGGAGGCGACCGGTGCGCCGGTGACGCGGTCGGTCAGCAGTCCAGACGGACCCACGCTCGTGGTCTCAAGGACGTTCTGATACTCCTCGGCGCTGCTGGTCAGGCCGGTGCTGTAATTGGCGTAGATCGCTGTACGTGCAGTCGGAGACCAGAACCCGTTGGCCGCAAAATCCTGGATGCCGTCGCGGCGGCCATACGTCAGCGTGAGCGAAAGGTTCGGGTTCGGGGCATAGCGTCCGCCGACGCTCCATAGCCCCTGATTGACGTTATAGGGCGGGAGACCGGCGTAGTGCAGGTCCTGGTAGCCGATGGTGCCGAGCGCGGTGACGTTCCGGGTGACGGCATAGCCGGTGGTGGTCGAGACTTCGTTGCGATACGCGCCGCTGTAGGATCCGGAGCCGTCGTACTGCGTGGCCGATATGATGGACAGGTTGTTGATCCGGCCAAGATTCTCACCCGTCGTGAAGGAGGCGCGCTCGCGCTGGGTGGTCAGGTCGCCGGAACTGCCGAAGAACGCCGGGCCGGCAGCCACGCCGTTGTTGACGAAACCTTGGTTGACCTGTGTCCCGGTGGGCTGGCTCTGAAAGGTTTGCGCGATGGAGTAGCTGGCGACCCCGGTTCCGTAGCCGCCGAAGCGGTGCTGCACGTAGGGCGTCGCGCTGAGGGCGACGGTGGTTACCTGGTTGTTGTTGTTGAAGCCGCGCCCGTCGGCTGATCCGAAACCGCCGAACAGCGAGCTTTCTGAAACGCTGCCGCGCAGGTCCAGGAACACGGCCTCTGGAACCAGCGCCACCAGCGCTCCAGCTTGGCCGAACTGGTCCACCCGGCTCTGGCTGCTGTTGCTGGCATAGATGCTGATACTTGGCGTGTATGAAGCATTGGCCTGTATCCTGGCAGTGTCAGCCGACACCTGGATGCTGGGCGTGAGCAGCGTGAACACGTCTGCCCGGCGTGGCGCATTGACCCGCAGCGCATTGTCGGTGAGGCCGACATCCACCCCGATGGAGGGTGACACCTGCCAGTTCGGGCCAATCGTCCTCGGTGCGACGGTTCCTGCCGAGCTGCCCGGCAGATAGGTCTGCAGGGCGGTTCCGAGGTCGCCGACCCTTGCTGCGTCCAGGCCGGTCGCCGGTTGCGTGGTGCCGCCGCCGATCAACTGCGCCAGGGCCGTTGCCGGCATAGCGGCGCAGCCCAGCGCGGCCATGGCGGCTCCGGCCAGGACACGGCCGGGATGCGGCGCGTTGCGGTCCACTAGCTGTATGTTCCGTAATAATCATAGGCGCCGAACGTGTTGCTGCTGGTGAGCTGCACCTTGTTGAGCAGCATGGTGATATTCGGGCAAACGCGCACCAGGTCCAAGGCAGCTTCGACCTCGCTGCGCTGGGTGCGCTCAGCCTCGATCACCATGACAATCTGGCCGACGATGGGCGCAACCGTGCTGGGATCGCTGGTGGACAGGCAGGGCGGGGCGTCCAGCACGACGACATGACCGGCGAAACGGTGGGCGATCCGGGTGATGGCATCGTTGAGCGTCCCGGCGCCTGCCTGGCCGTCCATGTCTCCGAGGCGGTGGCCCACGGGGATGAAAGACAGGCCAGCGACGGCAGTCGGCAGCACGAAGGTCTGCGGGTCGAGGCGCGGGTTGGCGGCCAGTTCATAGAAGCCGGGTTCGTCCGCCGCGCCAAGCAGCGCCGTCAGGGGCCGTAACTTCGCGTCCAGGTCAATAAGCATAACCTTGTCAGAAGTGTGTTGTGCGATGCTTCCTGCCAGGTTTAGCGCGGTGAAGCTCTTGCCCTCTCCAGGCTTGGCGCTGGTGACCATGAGCAGGTTGGCGGCGCTCCGCCCTTCAGGGTCTTCCCTGAGCGCCCGGAGGACCCGGCCCAGCACGATCCGGTATTCCTCGGAGATGCGGCTGCGGCTTCCTCGCGCCATGACCATGCCTGCAGCCTGCAGCCGGTCATACCCAATCAGCGCCTGGCCTGGCTGGGATGGCTCTGGAGGCAGGTTCGCCGGCTGTGGTGCGGCGACCTCCGGCCGCAGCTTCGGCAGGGGCGGCAAGGCGCTTCCAGCCGGGACCTCTGGCCAGGCTGGGGCTGGCTTGACCGCATCGGCAAGCACCGGCGCAGGTTGGGTCTCGACAGGCCGCACAAGGGCGGGCCTGCCTTGCGGCACCGGCACGAAGATGCGGCTGACGGGTGGCGGCTCCTCCTCGGCGTGAGGGCCCGGTGACGTAGGCTGTTGCAGGGCCGAGGGCTTCACCGCCGGTTCAGTCGGCACAGTGAGTTGTCCTGCCCCTCGCAGCAAGGCGGCAGCACGCTCGATCAGATGGTCGGGCACGCTCATCGCCGTGCCGTTTGGAAGCGCTGGGTCGGTTCCGGCAGCAAGGCTCCAGCCTGGCGGCCATCCCCAAGACCGTAACGGCGCAGGGCGCGTGGGCAGCGTCTAAGCATCAAGGACCAATACCCTTCATCGAACCGAAACCGAAACGCCAGGCTCTGGCGGTGCGGTATCATGCAGAGACACGCACAAATCAACCAGACCGAGGCATATCGGGTGCTTGGATGTGGTCAAGCCCGTGGGAGCGTTGCATTCCAGCCGATTGGCTGCCGACGACGTTGCCACAGTTTGGCCGTACACCCTGACTAATCCTATCTTACCCCGCAATGGCGCCGCCGTTATGATCTGGCAGCGCGCATCCTCCTGGATGGGAGACCATGCTTGTTCCAAGTGCCGCAACATGGCGCACCCGTGTTGCAAATTTAGAGCAAAATTATGTCTGAATTGTTTAAGATGTCTCGACGATTTGACTGGTTCAACCTTGCTGGCCGTTGATCTGCAAGCTGAAAACATGAGAGTGTGCAGTGCACTCGCGTTGCGTTACATCCGGACATGCGAAGGCGGCAGAGATGTTGCGGGGCACCGTTATGGTTGCGCCCTGGCTTGGGCTGCGGTTGGTGACCGTCGTCACCTCTCGCGGTTGAAAAAGTGTCGTAAGTGCACGGGACGTTAAGATACAGAGCGTTGTAATACGGGGTTGCTGCATGTCACGTCTCGCTGGAAACCAGGTCGCGTTCGAACTGATCGGATTGTGGCTGCTGGAGTTGGCCCTGTCTTTTTGGCTGGCGTATGCACTGCTTGGGGCCGGTCATGGCTCAGGGTTCCAGCGTCCCCTGGTCAACCACGCGGTGGTGCTGGCGCTGACAGGCGTGCTCACCACTTCGGCGATCGGCTTGTACCGTGCGGAAGCGTTCCGCCAAACCCGTGCCATGCTCGTGAATACCGCGCTGGGCGGGCTGGTGGCCTTCCCGGCCGCCTGGGGTGTTAGCTGGCTGCTTGGGCTGGACGTAGCCCGCCTGGTTGGGCCGGACGCGTTTTGGCCGGTCAAGGTGGTCGGCACCTGGGTCGCAGCGCTGTTCGCAATCCGGCTGCTGTTTCTCGCGGCGGTCCGGTCCGGCTTGTTCGTACGGCGGGTCGCGGTTCTTGGTCCCATCAGTTCCGTCGCCCGCACGGCTGCGGAGGTTCGCGACGCCCATTCCGGCTTCATCGAGATCTCCGACCTGCGCGAGTCTGAGGGCGCTGTGCCGGATCCGGCCGCGCTGCAACAGGCAGGCATCTACAACGTCCTGGCATCACCTCGGGCCTACGCTGGCCTGGACGGCCCGACCCGTGCCGCCTTTGTACGCGCTGGCGTCGTCGTGGAAAACGAGGGCGAGTTCTGGGAACGTTGGCTGAAGCGGGTGGACGTCGCCCACCTGGATGAAACCTGGGTTGCGGCGGTGGATACCATCCGGACCAGCAGCGTGCAGGCCGCTGTGAACCGGATTGGAGATATCGGCATCAGCCTTGCCCTGCTGGTCTTTACCCTGCCATTGATGCTGCTCGTCGCCTTGCTCGTCCGTTTGGACAGCCCCGGTCCGGTCTTCTACCGGCAGGAGCGGGTCGGGCTGGGCGGCCGGCCGTTCACGCTGCTGAAATTCCGCAGCATGCGTGCCGATGCCGAGGCGCAAGGCCCGGCCTGGGCCAAGCAGCGCGATCCACGCGTGACGCGCATCGGGTCGTTCATGCGGCGCACGCGGATGGACGAATTGCCGCAACTGATCAACATTCTCCGGGGGGAGATGAGCTTCATCGGCCCTCGCCCGGAACGTCCGCACTTCGTCGAGAAACTGGCTGAGGCCATCCCGTTTTACCGCGAACGTGCTAGGGTCAAGCCGGGCTTGACCGGGTGGGCGCAGGTCAACTTCCCGTACGGCGCCTCAATCGAGGATGCCCGCGGCAAGCTGTCCTATGACCTGTATTACGTGAAGCACCGCAGCCTTCTCCTCGACCTTTCCATCCTATTTGCCACCGTGCGGGTGATCCTGTTCCAGGAAGGCTCCCGTTAGGCTGTCCGCTGACAAGGTCGGAGGAGCGGGGCTGCAATGACCACTGTGCAGCTTCTGTTTGGAATTTGTGCCGCAGTTTACGCCATGCTGTCCGGGCTGATCGCCTGGCAAGGGACGCGGCTGGGCGGATGGCTGCTGCCAGCCTGCTGTGCCGTGACGGCTGGCTGGGCCGCCGTCTCGGCGGCAGCGCCGGGCGATGGTTTCAGTGGGTTGCCGGGTGCGCTGGACCTGGTGCGCGCCTTGGCTTGGTTCGGCTTCATCCTCCACCTTTACCGCCGTTACGTCCCGGCTGGCGAAGACTCCTCTGGGCGGGTGTTCACGCTGATCGGCGTCGCGGCGCTGCCGCTTGCGTTCGCCGCGGGGTGGATGGACTGGCATCCGAACGCCGGCCACGGATCACTTTGGTCGCTTGGCATGATCGTCCGGCTGGGCGTCGCAGTCTGTGCGTTGCTCCTGATGGAAAACGTTTACTTCAACGTGCCTGAAACCAGCCGCTGGCACGTCGCGCTGCCGTGCGTGCTGTTGGGCGGCCTGGCCTGCTTCGACGTGCTGATCTGTGCTGATGCGGTGCTGTTCCGCCAGGCCAATGGCGCCTTCGCAGGCGCACGCGTGGTGGCGTGGCTGACGGTGTCTCCATTGCTGGTGGTTGCCGCCGCACGGGACCGCCGGTGGCGGCGGGCATTGCAGCTGTCGCGCACGGCGGTGTTCCATAGCGCGACGCTCATCCTGAGCGGCGCCGTGCTGCTGGCGTTATCATTGGCTGGCGAAGTCTTCCGCCGGTTCGGCGCAGACTGGGGGTGGTTGGTGCAGGTCAGCCTGGTGTTCGCCGGGCTGATGGGGCTGGGGGTGATGCTGACGTCTGGATCGGCAAGATCTGTCCTCCGGCGCGTGGTGGTGCAGCACTTCTTTGCGGCCCGTTACGACTACCAGCGCCAATGGCTGGCCTGCATAGACACGCTGTCGGGCGAGGGGCCGGTTGGGCGGACTGCTCTGCACAGCCGGGTGATCCAGGCGATGTCGGACGTCGTGGACAGCCCTGGAGGCGCGTTGTTCCTGCGCGACGCTGGACAAGGGCCGTTCCAGTGGGCGGGGTCTTGGAACATGCCGGCGACGACCTCTCTGCCGGCTGATCATCCGGCGGTGGCGGCCATGCAGGGTGGTAGCTGGATCGTGCGGCTGGACCGCGACGATCCCGCCCTTCGCTCTGGTCCGGTCGAGCAGTTGGGCCGAGTTTGGCTGGGTGTTCCACTCGCGCACGGGCTGTTGCAGACCGGCGTCGTCTTGCTGGCGCCGCCGCGGGCGCCCTTTAGACTCGACCAGGAGGTTTTCGACCTCCTGCGCATCGTTGGGCGTGAAGTGGCGACCTATGTGGCGGAGCAGCGGGCCACCCGGGTCCTGCTGCAAACCCGGCAGCTTCACGACTACGGCAAGCGGTTCGCCTTTGTCGCACATGACATCAAGAACGTTTCGAGCCAACTCAGCCTGCTTTTGTCCAATGCCGAACGGCATATCGCAAATCCTGAGTTCCAGCGCGACATGCTCGACACCATCGGCGCGTCTGTCGCCAAGATCACGCACCTGATACGCCGGCTTGATCAGCCGGAGGCCGACCGTGCGCCGGCAGCGCTGGCGCCACTGCCGCGGCTGGAGGAACTGGCAGCCACATACCGGCGTGTCCGCAAAGCCGCAGTGTCAGTGGAACATGATGGATCCACCGCAACCGTCGCCATGTCTGCGGACGCATTTGACACAGCCTTAACACATTTGTTGAACAATGCTGTAGAGGCAGCACCTGGAACCACGGTATTGATACGGGTTCGTCATGAGGTAGGTCAGGTGGTCATAGACATTGTGGACAAAGGCCCCGGCATGTCGGAGGAGTTCATCCGCGAGGGGTTGTTCCGGCCGTTCGGCACCTCAAAGCGGCACGGCTCCGGCATCGGTGCGTTCCAGGCGCGCGAACTGGTGCGCGAAGGAGGAGGCGACGTGCAGGCCATCAGCGTCCAGGGTGGCAGCGTACAGGCGGGTGCAGCTCGGGCCCCGTCGGGGACAATCATGCGGATCACGTTGCCGCGTGCAGACGGTGCGGAGCCGCTGACAGTTCAACCGCCACAGCTTGCGTCTATGGAGGGTGGGGCATGAACCTGCCAAAGCTGCTTATCGTCGAGGACGACATGGGCCTGTGCAGCCAGTATCGCTGGGCATTCCCGACCTGCGACGTGCTATTCGCCCACACCCGCGCCCAGGCGCTGCAAGTGGCGGCCAAGGAACGTCCGGCGGTTGCCATCATGGACCTTGGCCTACCTCCGGATCCTGATGGCGTCAGCGAAGGGTTTGCCACCCTGGACGGCATGTCCCGCCAGGCGCCCGACACCAAGGTGATCGTTGCCACAAGCCATGGCGACCGAAGCCATGCGTTGCGCGCCATCGCTGCCGGGGCGTACGATTTCTGCGAAAAGCCGATCGACATCGGCATGCTGAACACCATCGTCACCCGCAGCCTTCGCCTGCGCACATTGGAGGATGAGAACCGACGCAACCAGGACAGCCCGGCGCCGTCCCCGATCAAGGGCATCGTCGCGGTGGACGCCGCCATGATGAAGGTCTGCCGGGACGTGGAGAAGCTGGCGCCCGCCAACGTCGCAGTCCTGCTGCTGGGCGAGAGCGGCACCGGCAAGGAGGCGCTGGCCCGCGCGCTGCACGATCTCAGCCCGCGTGCGCGTCAACCCTTTGTCGCCATCAACTGCGGCGCTATCCCGGAGGCGCTGCTGGAAAGCGAGCTGTTCGGCCATGAGCGCGGCGCGTTCACCGGCGCCGTCAAGCAAACGCTTGGAAAGATCGAGCTGGCGAGCAAGGGGACGCTGTTCCTGGACGAGATCGGCGACCTGCCGCACCCGCTGCAGGTCAAGCTGCTGCGCTTCCTGCAGGAGCAGGTCGTTGAGCGTATCGGAGGACGTCAACCGATCAAGGTGGACGTGCGGGTCGTGTCCGCGACCAATGCCATGCTGCAGGATCAAGTGGATCAGGGACGGTTCCGCGGCGACCTGTTCTATCGCTTGAACGCCGTGACCATACGCATCCCGCCGTTGCGCGGCCGCGGCGGCGACCGGCTGCTGCTGGCCCGGCACTTCCTGAGCCTGTTCAGCCGTGAGTTCGGCCGCAGCGTCCGCGGCTTCTCGGATGACGCTTTGGCGGCGCTGGAAGCGCATCCTTGGCCTGGCAACATCCGTGAGCTGGAAAATCGCATGAAGCGCGCCGTGCTGATGTCCGAGGGGCGTCTGATCACCGCCACTGACCTGGAGCTTGCGGCCGGGGTGGAAGACCTGACCGCCTATGACCTCCGGACAGCCCGGGCACGGGCGGAGCGGGACGTGGTGCAGCGTGCCTTGGCCCGTAGCAGCGGCACCTTGGCCACCGCTGCAAGGCTGCTCGGGATCAGCCGTCCGACGCTCTATACTCTGCTTGAAGCGCATGGGCTGGAGGCGAACGGCCCATCCTCGACGGCAGGAGGGCCGGCGGCCGATGCCGACGACGCGCACGACGTAGTCACTCAGGATCGGGCAGACGCATGAACAAGCTGATCATTCCCGCGGCGGCGGTGCTCCTTGCGGTTGGGGCAGGCGGCGGTGCGTGGGTTTACGCCAACCGCGGAACTCCGTTGGAGAATGGCCGCGCACTTCAAGCCAAGGGCGACCTGCGCGGCGCGCAGATCGAGCTGCGCAACGCTGTCAAGGAGGAGCCCAACAACGCGGAGGCGCACTTCCGCCTGGCGCAGCTGCAGCTGCAGGCCGGCGACCCCATCGCAGCAGAGCGTGAGCTGCGCTCGGCACGGGACCTGGGTTACGACGCCGACGCCGCAACGCCTCTGCTGGGACAGGCGATGCTGGCGCAAGGCCGCTTCGACGATGTGCTGGCGCAGGTGCCTGCGACAGCCAGCAAGCCGGAGACAAGTGCGGTCAACCTCGTGATCCGCAGCCTTGCGCAAATCTCGCTGCAGAAGCTTGCCGATGCCCGGGCTGGGCTGGTTGAGGCTCAACGGTTGGCGCCGCAGAACGTGGATGCCGTTGCTACCTCTGCCCGGCTTGCCCTGCTGCAGAACGACCTGCCAGAGGCGTCGGCGCAGATTGAGCGGGCACTTGCAATCGAGCCGAACCGTGCGGATTCGCTTATGCTGAAAGGGCAGCTTCTGGCGGCCAAGGGTGATCGTACCGGCGCGCTGGAGGCTTTGGATAAGGCGGTCGCTGCAGCTCCAACTGGCCTGCCACTGCGGCTGGAGCGGGCGGGCCAGGAGCTGCAGGCTGGGCAGGACACGAAGGCAAGGGCCGACGTGGATTATGTCCTTTCCAGGGACAACCGCATCCCGATGGCGTCCTACCTTGACCTTGTCCTGCTGGTCCGTGCCGGCAAGTTTGCGGAAGCCGATGCAGTGCTGACGAAGCTGGAACCGGTCATCGCGCGCATGCCGCGCGGCCTGTATTTCGAGGCGATCGTGAAGGCCAACCTTAACCAGCTTGAGACTGCGGCCGACGCTGCGTCGCGTTATGTGTCCCGCGTGCCGCTGGATGCGGAGGGGGTGCGTCTGCTCGCGAGGATTGAGATTGCCAACAGGCAGCCTGAACGGGCGGTCGCGGCACTGACCAGCGCCGTCAAGGCCGGCGTGAACGATGCCGAAACCCAGGATTTGCTCGGCAGGGCCTACGCCGTGGATGGCAAGGCGCCGCAGGCGGCCCAAAGCTTTCAGCGTGCCTCGGAACTTGCACCGGACAATGCTGCCATCCTGACGCGGCTCGCGTCCAGCAAGCTGCAGTTGGGCGACACTGGCGGCGCCACGACGGCGCTGGAGCGGTCGCTGGACATCGCGCCCAAGCAGGCCAATGCCGGGGAGGCGCTCGTAGCAGCGGCGTTGGCGACAGGCGACGCGGATAAGGCGCAGGCGGCGCTCGACCGGATGCGGGGGCAGGTGGGCGACACCGAGCAGGTCGGCATCCTGAGCGGCCTCGTCAAACTGGCCCGGCGCGACCTTGATGGAGCGCATGCGGCATTTGCCGATGCCGCGCAACGCTTCCCGCAGTCGGTCACGGCGCCGATAAACCTGGCTAAGGTTGACTATCTGCAAAATAAGCCGGCTGAGGCCGAGGCGACGCTGCGCATGGTGCTCGCCCGTTCGCCGGCGGAGCCGCAAGCGTTGAACACGCTGGTGTCTGACTTGGTGAGGCGGGACCGGGCGGCGGACGCCATCACGCTCGTGCGCGCTGCACGGACGGCGACGCCTGGGAATTCCGCGCTGACGGCAGTCATTGCCGACCTGCAAATCCGAAGCAAGGATGCGCCTGGCGCGCTGGCCACTTTGGAAGAGGCGAGGACGGCTGCTGGCGGCACGCTACCAACTCAACTTCTTCCGTCCCAGGCGCGCGTGCAGGCGGCAGCGGGTGACATGGATGGGGCGAAGGCGACTCTGCAGCGCTACGTCGCCGCTGTCCCGAGCGACCTTGAGGCGTTGCGCTCCTATGTCGAGCTGTTGATCAACACCAAGGACTACCCGGCGGCACGCCAGGTGCTGACGGACTCGCTGCGTAACTCAGCCGGAAACCTCGGCATGATGCAGGCCATGCTGTTGGTCGAGAACAGGAACGGCGGTCTGCCCGCGGCGCTGGCGAAGGCGGACGAACTGCGCCGCAACCCGGCGAACATGCCTGCAGCCGGAGTGCTGAAGGGCGACCTGCTTATGGCGAACCAGCGATACGGCGATGCCGCCACCGCGTTTGCCGATGAGTTGAAGGCGGCTCCGTCCACCGTGCTGGTGATGCGCCAGGCCGCCGCTCTGGTCAGCGGCGGCGGGCAGGAGCAGGCGGCTACCGTGTTGCGAGGGTGGCTTGCGCAGCATCCGGACGATGTGGATGCGACTCTGATGCTTGCGGGTTTGGACATCAATGCGCACCGCCTGCCGGATGCGGAAACCCGGCTGAAAGCAGTCTTGGCGAAACGGCCAAACGACCCGGTGGCCCTCAACAACCTGGCTTGGGTGTATCAACAGCGGAACAACCCTGAAGCATTGGCTCTGGCAAGGCGGGCCTACCTGCTGTCGCCAACGACGGAAGCTGCCGATACGTTGGGCTGGATCCTCGTTACCACCGGCGATCCTAAAGGGGGAGTGCCGCTACTGCAGCAGGCAGTTGCCGGGCGTGGGGCCGACCCGACGATACGATATCACCTGGCTGTCGCGTTGAACGACTCTGGGCAGCAGGCGGACGCGATGAAGTTGCTAGAGTCTCTTGCCGCTGAGCCAGCCAATTTCGATGACAAGGCTGCGGCTAGCAAGCTGCTCGGTGACTTGAAGGCGAAGCACTGACACACTCAAGAAGCAGTGGTGCCTGGGAAGCTGCCGAGGCTGCGCCGCAGATCGTTGGTGACTGGACCAAACTGAGACCCTGGCGGCCACTGACGGCCTGGCCCGACCGAGGTGCAGCCTTCGGCGCTCCTGCCGGGGCAGAATGCAGCACGGTAGGGCTAGACACGGGAACAGGTCTCTGGTCTGATTTGGAGGCGGTCCGCTCCTTGGAGAACCCTGAGGGTGCTGAGCCAGGGCGGACGCATTGGCTTTAGATTGGTTTCGGTCGCTGCGATGCTACATAACGGCAGACCGAGGCTGGTCATCGCTGGTGTCTGCCCGCACGGCAGCGCATATCTTCAAGTTGGCTTAGACAATTATACCAGGCGTTATGCAACAAGGCATCCCGGCACTGGGTTTACGCGGAGGGGACAGAACGCGCAATGATTCAGGGGCGGTCACCGCATTTCCACAATTGCCTTTCTCCGGGCTATGATCGGAACGCCGTGATCTGCAACCAGTCGCTAGTCCCAACCGGGATTTGCAACAATGCGCGCACTCTTCACGGCTGATCCTGACCCGCGCTTATGCTCCACTTTAGGCCAGTTGCGGAGCTCAACCGGGGGGCAATTGGGACCGCGTTGGCCGGCCCTGAACTGCCTTATTGCCACGCTTTTCGGCCTGGTGTGTCGGTATTAAGGCAGGCCGTTGTAGAAGCCCGCCCATGTGTTCGATACACTCGGCGAAATGGCCCGGCTCGGCTAAAGCCGGATTAGAAAGCAACCGGCACCTCATTGCGTGAGATGCCGGCGCTAATCAAGACTCAGCTGCGCGTGCGCCTTCAAGCGCAGACCGGGTCGTCATTTCGTAAGCGTCGGCCAGCAACGTCAACCGGTCGGTGTTGGGCAGCTTGCGGAAGGCGTTCAGCAACAGGACCTCCTCATTGGAGGGCTGCGCTGGCGGGGGCGTGGCGCACTCCACTTCGAGCAGCGCCCCGATCGGCACGCCCAGCACCTGGGCCAGCTTGATCAGCCGGGCTGTTTCTGGGAAGCACGTGCCCCAGATCCAGGCATGGACCGCGACCCGGGATACGTCCAGCGCGCGGGCCAGGCCGGCCTGGGTCATGTTTTGCTCGGCCATGATGCGGGCCAAGTTGTGACGGAACCGGTCGCGGGATGCGTTGCGGGTCTTGCCTTCGTTTGGCCAGCCCTGCAGCATTTCCGGCTTTGCAGAGGCCATCATGACGCGATCCGAACATAAAGTGCCTGGGGCTTCCGGGCCGTCGCTCGATGAGCAAACAAGGCGATCTCCAACATTGGTTACATGTGAAGAACATACCGTTCACGGGTTTGAGAGCGCAAGCATCGAACTGCCCTAACTGTCAGAGATAAAACGAAAATAACATTAGCTAACGCATTTGTCGCCATTGAATTGCATTTCACGGAAAACCTGCGGGGATTTGGTAATCTGGCCCTAGCTAAATGGGTTGCGTACGGTTCCCACGGGCTTTGCCGGAGGAATGGACGCCGGCAAGAGTTTGTCCGCCTCCATCACTTGGATGATGGACTCCAGCACTTGGCGCATCTCGCGGGCTAGGGCCAGTCCTGCCTGGTCACGCGTCAGGTCGAGGCTGCCATAGACGGCAATGCGGTCGCGGCCGTTCTCAAGGCGCAGGTCGCCGACGGAGGTGGCGGCACTATCATCGGCAAACGGCTTCATGGGGCATATCCTCGGCGGCGTGAGCCATAACCGTGCGGCGTTGGGGCGGGAAGGCGCAACAGGATTTGCCGTGTGCTGGCTGGCAGCGCCGGGAATACGTTCAACCCCGTCAAGTCGGCAAGCTGCGCCATGTTGATCACCGCCCATGGCGCGCTGTCCACGTTCTTGGCGACATAGACGGCAGCGAGGCCGCGCCGCACGCTCATGACTGCCTTGAACGTGTGGCTGGGCACGATGACGTTGCCGACCCGCAGCAACTCCGCGCCGCTGAAGATCGGGCCGGTGACGACGTAGATGTCGCCCTCCCTTTCCGCGAGGCGTCGCACGGCGCTCTCGATGCCTTCCCAGATGCCGCGGTTCAGCTTGGGGGCTTGCGGGACCATGTTGGCCAGGCTGAAGCTTTCCTGCTGGGCATCCTGGTCAGGCATGTCGCCGCTGGGAGCCATGTGCCCGCGGTCGAAGCCGCTGCGCGCATAGTCCTGCAGCTCGGCCTGCTCTGCCTCCGGCAACGCAGGTTCGGAGTGGAACTCGCCTTCGCGGGGCAGGCCGCGCGACGCAGCGACCGTGTCGCGGGTCAGGTGCTCGGCCGAGTACAAGGGGGTGCGGGTCGTGGCGGAATGCAGAACGGCGAAGGCCCGGAAGCAAAGTGCGCGGGCGCCTGCGAGAAGGCGGGTGTTGAGGACCTCAGGCGGTTGTCCCGCGTAGAAGTGCTGTGGACACGCAGTTTGCGCCGCACGGACCGGGCTTGCGGCAAGCAGCGCCGTGAGCAGGATCAGCAGTGACTGGCAGTTCGGCATTCTCACCCCCGTGCAGGCCGTCCAGCGGCTCCGCTGCCATATCGCCAACAGACGCATGGGCTGGCAACAGGTGCCGAACCAAGCGTGCTGTGGCGCGTTCTACGGACGAGGCATAATAAATTGAGGGAATTCCACTATGAGCAAGCTTGTTCCGGCACTCGCGTTCTTGCTGATGTCCACATCGGCGTTCGCACAGGGCGGGTCAACTCAATCGCCACCGGCACCGAGTGGGTCCGAAAGCGCACCCCAGCCAGCAAATAGCCTGCCTGCTGGAGCTGGAAACATGAACACCGGCAGCACCAGCAACCCGAACGCGGGTGGTCCAGTGTCCTCCACCGTCGTCTCACCAGGTGCGGCAGCATCCTCTGTTCCCGCTTCCCCGTCGGGAAATAAGCCAATGGCCGACACCGTACCAGCGCCAGCCTCTCGTTAAAGCCTGTACGGCAGTTCCAAACTTCTGAGGCTGCGGCTATAGGGCAGGGGTGTCATCCCCTGCCGACGAGCCGCTGTCCTTGGTTTCACATGATGGCCACGTTGCTGTCATTACGATGGCCACGATGGCAAAGCGGAACACGCTATCACTAGGGATGATCAGGGAACTGTCGAGCGCCTTCGACCAAGTCCGGTCTGCCCGTTCGATTGTTCTCCGGTCAGTTGCGGGTGCAGATGTCTGGTCCGCTGGTTTCGACATCGGCGCACTTTCGCCCGGCTTCGATCCGTTGGCCCAGGATGGCGACCTGCAGGGGCTGTTCCGCCGCATTCAAAACCATCCGGCCCCGGTGATCGCAATGGTCCATGGGTCAGCTTGGGGCGGGGGAACCGATCTGGCGTTGAGATGCGACATTGTCATCGGTGATCCCACCTGCACGCTGGCCTTCACTCCCGCAAAGTTGGGATTGCCCTACGACGCCGATGGATTGCTGAATGTCGTGATGCGGGCTGGTCCCGCCGTGGCATTGGAGATGTTCAGCACCGCCGATCCAGTTTCTGCAGAACGTGCCTTGCGTTCGGGTTTGCTGAACCACCTTGTTCCAGAGGCGGAGCTGGAGGCGTTCACGCTGGCGATGGCTCGGCGGATCGCTGGAAACGCTCCGTTATCTGTAACGAGCGCGAAACAGCAGGTGCGGGCCCTTGCCGCAGCGATGGCGTTGTCGTCGGCCACGGCGCAACGTCTTGCGGACGGGCGGCAAAAAGCTTTGAACAGTTACGATTTCGGCGAGGGTCTAGCTGCCTTCCACGCCCGGCGTCCGCCCAACTTTCAGGGACGCTGAGGCAAGGCATTCTTGCAGCCGCCAAGTCAGGCCTCTGTTCTGGTGTCGCGAAACCGTTGAGACTCAGTTGCCTAGGCACTCGTCGGCTGCCGCAGCATCTTGTTGTGATGACGCGATAAGATGGGATGTTTGACAAGCCTGTCTTCGTGGCCATCGGAGGGGCGGTTGGCCGGGAAGTATGTGCCCCAGATGCGCCCTCTCGATGACAGAGCAGGCTTGGCCGGCTTGTCACAGACATCACCGGCGCCTGTGCCGGGCTGCGCAAGCCTGCTTAGCGGTTTGCCTGTGCCACAAACCGGAGGAGTTTTGCTTAGCGCGCCCTGGCCGCATCCTGACGGGTGATGAACGCCCAGATGTCGTCCAACACCGGCGCGCGGCTGCGGAACAGCGGAGCAAAAGCAGTGATGATCCCGATGTGCCCGATCCCTGGGAGGATCCGTGCCTCGACGCTGCCGCCAGCGGCACGCACCTTGTTGGCTAGGGCGGACGTGTTGCGAGGGTTGACGGTGGTGTCGGCATCGCCGGCCAGCAGCAGCATTGGGGGATTGCGGCCGTCCACATAGCTGATGGGCTGGCTAAGCGGCCCGTCGTCAACCGTCGCGAACACGGGTTTGATGTCTTCCCCGGTGATCGGCAGGAAATCGTAGGGACCAGCAAGCCCTACGACCCCGGCGAGGCGCCGCCGGTCGTACCCGGCTGCCGCCAGCAGGCGTGGATCAAGTCCGAGCATCACTGCGTTGTAAGCGCCAGCGGAATGGCCGACCAGGAACACCCGGCTTGGATCGGCACCAAGCTCCGATGCATGCGCAGCTGCCCAGGCGACCGCGCGGGCGTTGTCGTCCAGGAATGCCGGGAACGCCACCTCGGGGTATAGCCGGTAATCGGGCACCACCACGATGGCGCCACGCGCCGCGAGCGGCAGTGCCACAAAGCGGTATGTCTCCTTAATGCCGGTCCGCCAGCTTCCACCATAAAGGAACACGACCATCGGCACCCTCCCGCCGCCGACGGGGCGGTAGATGTCCATCCGATGACGGGGCCCCTCGGCATAGGTCACGTTCCGGATGACAGCGACGCCGTGCGACGGAACCGTCGCGTTCAGCAAGGCGGCAGGGGAACAGGCCGGCAGCAACAGGGCGCACAGGACAATGAAACGCATGGAGGCACAAACACCAAATCAGATCTAAAGGTTCCACAATACAGTTGTGACCAAGCGCATAAAGGGTATAGACGGCTGAAGGAGCTGCCGAGGGCGTAAATCCGACGCATTATGATTGTGATAATTTGTTATGTTGTCCGAGATTGAGGCATTCTACAGCAATATTGGGCGTCTCCTAATGCAGTTTAAGCGGCAGAGTCGGGGCAATACGCCCTGAAATGCGGCACACGGGTGATATGAAGATGGCGATGGTCCGGCTGGATTTCGGAGATGTTCTTGACGTAGCCAGATCTGGGTTGTTTCTGCGCGCGTGGTTTCTTGAACGCAATGCTGATATTGCGGATTGCGGCATTGATCCGGTGACTCACTACTGCCGCTATGGCTGGAGGGAAGGCCGCTTACCCAACCCATACTTCGACCCCGCCTGGTATCTGCAGCGCAACCGGGACGTGCGGGAGTCCGGCGCCGAACCGCTGCTGCATTATATTGAATATGGCGAGGCCGAGGGTCGTCAGCCGATCGCCCATTTCGACCCGACATGGTATCGCGCCCATTACCGCCTGGCGCCGGGCCAGGGAAGCCTGCAGCATTTCCTGCAGCACCGATGCAATGGCGCGGTCAGCCCCTTGCCCGAGTTCGACGCGGCGTTCTACCGGATGCAGTCGCCCGATGTCGTGCAGGCCGGCATGGACCCATTCGAGCATTATATGGTGCAGGGTGCCTGGGAAGGCAGGCCGGCCTCCGCCACGTTCGACACGGCTTGGTATCGGGACCGCTACCTGCAGGATCAGGACAGGGTCAATCCGCTGCTGCATTATCGCATCCATCGCCACCTGCCCGGCTTTTTTCCGGCACGGCCGGCCCAGGATACCGATATCCCGCGCGAGGTGCGCCGCAACACCACCCCTGGCCCGTTGTTCGAGCTGGTGGAGCCGTTGCCGGCGGACGCGCCGCGCCGCGCGATGGTGCTGGCGTTCTACCTGCCGCAATTCCATCCCATCCCAGAGAACGACGCCTGGTGGGGCGACGGGTTCACCGAATGGACCAACGTCGGCCGTGGGCTGCCGCGGTTCGCGGGGCATTACCAGCCGCGCCTGCCGAGGGACCTCGGCCATTACCGGCTGGAGGGAACGGCGACCATGCGTGCCCAGGTCGAGCTGGCGCGCGGTGCCGGGCTGGGCGGCTTCGTTTACTACTTCTACTGGTTCAACGGCCGCCGCCTGCTGGACGGGCCGCTTGAGGCGATGCTGGCCGACCGCAGCATAGATTTCCCATTCTGCCTGATGTGGGCCAACGAGAACTGGACCCGGCGCTGGGACGGGGCGGAACAGGAGGTGCTGATCGCCCAGGACTACCGCGAAGCCGACGAACCCGCATTGGCTAAGGAGCTGGCCCGGCACTTCGCCGACCCGCGCTATATCCGTCTGCAGGGCCGTCCGGTGTTGATGGTCTATCGCGCTTCCCTCATCCCTGATGCCGCCGCCGCGACGGCACGGTGGCGCGCGCAGTTCCGCGCCTTGGGGGAGAACCCGGTGTTCATCATGGCGCAGAGCTTCGGCGACCGTGACCCCCGACGCTTCGGCATGGATGCCGCCGTCGAGTTCCCGCCGCACAAGCTGACAACCGGGCTGGAGCTGCTGAACCCCGGCCTGCACATCCTGGACCCCGCTGCTGCGGCGCAGGTTTACTCATACGACGACCTCGCCGCCGCTTCCGGCACCGACCGGGCCAAGTATCCTCTGATCCGCACGGCGCTGCCAGGCTGGGACAACGACGCGCGGCGGCAAGGGCAGGGGATGGTGCTGCACGGGTCCACGCCGGCCAAGTATCAAGCGTGGCTGGCCCGTCTGGTGGAAGACGCGGTGGCCCACCCGGTCCTGGATACGCCGCTGGTGTGCGTGAACGCCTGGAACGAGTGGGCGGAGGGCGCCTACCTTGAGCCGGACGTGCATTTTGGCGGCGCTTACCTGAACGCGACCGGCCGGGCCGTCGCGGGCCACGTGGACGTGCCGGCGCGGCTACGGCTCCTGCTGGTTGGCCATGACGCGTTTCCAGCCGGCGCGCAGTTGCTGCTGCTGAGCCTGGGCCGGCATCTTCAATCGGTGTCGGGTGT
>DASWOJ010000364.1:0-36216 GCA_036398775.1 Acetobacteraceae bacterium | reverse complement strand
GGCGGTCATCGCCGCCAACGCCTGGCAGGGCCGCGCCGCATGTCAACAGCGCCAGCAGCGCGGCGACCCGGTAAGGGCCGCCGCGCCGTCGCAGGTCAGGCGTTTTCGACGGACACGGCTTCCGGCCCACGGCGGCCGTCGGCGACTTGCATCTTAACGGTC
The DNA here is from genome assembly GCA_036398775.1 of Acetobacteraceae bacterium. GTDB lineage: Bacteria > Pseudomonadota > Alphaproteobacteria > Acetobacterales > Acetobacteraceae > DASWOJ01. The sequence continues at coordinate 36,054 of DASWOJ010000364.1, read as the reverse complement.
TGGTTGGGCTCCAGCCCGCTCAGCCCGCCGCGGTTCAGGGCGGAGATGTGCACGAACACATCCTTGCCGCCTCCGTCCGGCATCACGAAGCCAAAACCCTTCTCGGTGTTGAACCACTTGACCGTGCCGCGCATCTCGACTGCGGAGCTTATGTCCACCGGCGCACGCGGGGCCGGGCGGGGCCGATCCTCGGCGTAGGCTGGGCGGCTCATCGGGGCAGCCCCGGCTGTGCTCTCGTCAATCCGCACGACCTCGGCAATCTGCGGACCTTTCTGGCCCGGGGACACCAGGACGCGCAGGGTGGCGCCAGGCTGGACCGTCTGGGCGCCAGCGCGGGACAACACGCTGATGTGCAGGAAGGCGTCGCCGCCGCCACCGTCCAACTCGACGAAGCCGAAGCCCTTTTCGGCGTTGAACCACTTTACGATGGCTCCGGTCTCCGGACCCGTTGCAACTGGTGCGCGGGCTGGGCCGAAGCCTGGAGGGGCGCTGCCGCCCCGGGGCACGAAGGCATCCCGGGGTACGTAAGGCTCGTCCCGGCCGCGCGAAGGCGGAAAATCGTCATTTCTTTCACGGCCGCGGGTGCCGCGGCGGGGGCTGTCGAAGGATCGGCGGTCAGGTGTGCGCATATTGGTCTCAAACGGATGAACGGGGGTTAACATGGGATGCCGACGGCACGGTCCAACCCATCCCTACAGCCAGGGAGCGCAACCGTAGCGGGTTTTCCGCTGGTGGGCTAGGGCAATGCGGCTGCAAGGGTTGGCACAGGGCTTCAACGAGACGCCAGGGCGCAGCGCGCCCGTGCCGGCGCCGCCATATAGGAACCAAGCACCGCTGCCACCTGGCACGCGCTGAGCCGCCGCGGCCCGCGCAGGGAGGGCTGCCGGCGCACGTTGATCCGCAGCACCCCGCCGCCGGGCAGAGCGATCCGCAGGCTGCCCTGCCGGATCGCCCGCATATACAGCGGCACTCCCAGGCTGGCCGGCGGAATGCGTCCAGCGGCGATCGCGGCCACCCGCGCGCGGTAGTCGGAGGCCAGCACCGGCGTGCGGGAATGGTAGTATCCCACTGCCTCATACCAGTTGCCGCCGGCATCCTCGCTTAATCGGCGCAGGAAGCGGGCGCCGTAGTCGGTATTCGCGGCGGGGTCGAACGCCTCGTCCAGGTCGCGGAAGGCAGCGGGATGGGATTGCAGGTTGATCTGCATGCAGCCCACGTCCACCTGCCGCACACGGCGGGCCAGGGCCAACCGGGTCCAGGTCACAGCGGCAGCCTTGCTTTCGAAGTACATCGCGGCCCCGTCGGCGTTCACCGCCCACGGCCAGGGCTGTAGGCCCGGCAGCGGCGGCACCGGCCGGCCGCTCTCAGCCTTGGCAATGGCGGCGGCCAGCCCGGGCGCGGTGCCATGCTTGGCCTCGGCCATGGCCAGCCCGGCGGAACACTGCGCAACCTGCGCCTGGTCCCAACCCTGTCCCGGTGCCGCGGGTGCGTCGCCCGCAGCCCTGGCGGGACTAATCAGCACACATGCCAGGCCAATCAGCATCAAGCGGAGCGCCACCATCCCCGGCCTATAGCGCAGACCTAGTAAACCGCCCACAGCCCAGGGCCGGCGACCTCCAGCGAATGACCGTCCGGGTCGCGGAAGTACAGGCTGGTGCCGCCGAAGCTCTGCGTTACCCGGCTTTCGACCGGGATGCCCTGGCCGGCCAGATGCTGCTCCCAATCGTGCAACGCCGCCAGTGGAACGGCGAAGCACAGATGCAGCGTGCCCTGGCCGTCATGCGCGGGGATGACGCCGCCGGGCACAGCACTTGGCTGGACCGAGCCGCCACGGCGGAACAGCAGAAGCACCGTTCCGCCGGGCACAGCCATCCCAACCATGCGGTCCTCCCTCAGCAGCACCTCGAAGCCGAACACCCGCTGGTAGAAGGCGGCCGAGGCGTCGAGGTCCCCGACGTAAAGGGAAGTCTCAAGCAGGCCCGAAACGCGCGGCACGGCGGCCGCGACTTAAACCTGCCGCAGCAGGTGCATGCCCCGCTTGGCAATCTGCTCCATGCCGCTGACGCGCGGACGCCCGGCGAGCAGGGCCAGCGCGATGAGGCCAAGGCCAAGGCCCAAGCCTGCCGCGCCGGGATTCTTGTTGACCCACATCTGCGCGCTGCTGCTGAAGCTTTCGCTGTCGAACGGGCCGTGGGTGCCGCCTTGCTTGCCCGGGCCGTTCAGGTTGGGGTCGCGCACCGTTACTGCGCCGCCCTGGTCTGTCTGCTGCGCCGCGACGCCGAACTTGCCGCCGAGGACATCCAGCAGCCCCGGCGCGAACTTATTGCCGATGGCGAAGGCGACGGTGCTGGCGGTCACCTTGACCTCGCGCCGCCGGGTCGTGGCGGCGAAGTAGATGGCGTCGGCGATGATCTCCGGTTGATATACCGGAGGCGGCGGGCGCACCGGCTTCGGCATGTGCGAGGTCGCGTGGTTGTAGAACGGCGTATTGACGGCCGGCGGATGCACCATCGTCAGGTGGACGGCGCTGCCCTCCTCCTCCAGCTCGGACCGCACGGCTTCGGTGAAGCCGCGCAGCGCATACTTGCTGCCGGAGTATGCTGATTGCAGCGGGACCGCGCGGTAGCTGATGGCGGACAGCACCTGGATGATAGTGCCGTGGTTGCGCGGGATCATGCGGCCCAGCGCGATACGGGTGCCGTTCACCGTGCCGAGGTAGTTGACGTGGGTGACGCGGTGGAACTCCTCCTCGGTGATGTCGAGGAACTTGCCATAGACGCTGACACCGGCGTTGTTGACCCACACGTCTATGGGGCCGAGCTGGGATTCGATGAGATCCGCGGCGGCCATGAGCTGCTGGCTGTCGGACACGTCGGCCACGGCGACGGAGGCGGTGCCGCCGGAGGTCACGACAGCCTTGCGCACCGCATCCAGGTTCGGCTCGGAGCGGGCGATCAGGCCGACGCGCCAGCCCTTCTTGGCGAAGTATTCGGCGGCGGCCTGGCCGATGCCGGAGGATGCGCCGGTGATGGCGACGACGCGTGCGTCGGACATGAGTAGGCCTCGTTCGATTAGGGGTCGGCGGGCAACGCGGCGTCCTCGCCATGTTTCCCGGGCTGGGTTCACGAAGTCCGGCGCAGCGCCGCTGGTTCCCGGGCGCGGACGCACCAGCTAGGATGCGTCAAAGCGAGGGGTGATTCATGCCATCAGCACTTATTCTCGGAGCGTCGCGCGGCCTGGGCCTCGGCCTGGCAAAGGAGTTCGCCGGGCGCGGCTGGACCGTATCGGGAACCGTCCGCAAGGACGCGGACCGGGCGGCACTGGAGGCGGCCGGCGCCAAGGCGCTGCTGTGCGACATCACCGATCCCGCGGCGGTCGCCGCCCTGAACCAGCAGGTTCCGGACGGGCTGGACCTGCTGTTCATCAACGCGGGCATCAGCGGCCCCGGGCACCAGGACGCCGCGCAGGCGACCGCGCAGGACACCGGGATGCTGTTCCTGACCAACGCCGTCGCCCCGATCCAGGCGGCGCGGGCGCTGATGGACCGGCTGGCGCCCGACGGCGTGCTGGCCTTCATGACCTCGCGCATGGGCAGCGTCGAGGGCAACGAAGGCGGCGACATGGAGCTGTATCGCGCCAGCAAGGCGGCGCTGAACAGCATGACCCGCAGCCTGGTGGCGAAGCTGGATCACCCTCGGCCGGTGCTGTCCCTGCATCCCGGCTGGGTGCAGACGGACATGGGCGGCACGGGCGCCGACCTGGACGTGCCGACCAGCGTGCGCGGCCTGGCCGACGTGATCGTGGCGGCGCACGGCAAGCCGGGATCGCGCTTCCTGGACTACAGCGGGGCGGAGCTGCCCTGGTAGCGGCGGTGGACACCCCGGCGGCGGGTCCGGGGTTCCAGTCGGCGGGGCTGATGGACCTGCAGGTGAACGGCTACGGCGGCGTGGATTTCAACGACGAGGCGGTCACCGCCGATGCGCTGGACCATGCCCTCCATGCCATGCTGGCGGCGGGGGTCACGGCCTGCCTGCCGACCGTCATCACTGCCCCTGCGGCAGTGCTGGAGGCGCGGCTGCGGGCGCTGGACGAGGCGGTGGCGCGCAGCCGGCTGGGGTCGCTGATGGTGCCGGGCTACCATGTCGAGGGACCGTTCCTGAACCCTGCGCCGGGTTTCCGCGGCTGCCATCCGCCCGCGGCGATGCTGCCGCCCGACCCGGCGCTGGTGGAGCGCTGGGACGCCGGGCTGCAGCGCCCGATCCTGCTGATGACGCTGGCGGCGGAGCTGGACGGGGCGGAGGCGCTGATCCGCTGGCTGGCGGCGCGGGGCAAGGTGGCGGCCATCGGCCACTCCGACGCGGGCGCGGCGGTCGTCGCGCGGGCGGCGGATGCGGGCGCGCGGATGAGCACGCATCTGGGCAACGGCCTGCCGGGCGTGCTGCCGAAGCTGGACAACCCTCTGATGGCGCAACTCGCGGAGGACCGGCTGGCGGCGGGCTTCATCGCCGACGGCATCCACCTGCCGCGCCCGGCGCTGCGGGCGATGATCCGGGCCAAGGGGCCGGGGCGGGCGATCCTGGTGACGGACGCAGTGGCTGCGGCGGGGGCGCCGCCGGGGCGGTATGGGTTCGCGGGAATGGAGATTGACGGTGATCCCGACCGCAGCGTGCGGCTGCCGGGGCTGCGGACGCTGGCGGGGTCGGCGCTGACCCTGGATCAGGCGGTACGGAACGTCGTGGGGTGGGGGATGGCAGACCTGCCGGCAGCGGTTGCGATGGCCTCGGCGGCTCCGGCGGCGCTGCTCGGTCCGGCGTTGGCGGCGCATGGGATCAGCTTGCCCGCAGGTTCCGTCCAATGGTTGCCAGAAGGCCGCGCGAACGCGCCGGGGCCTTGCGTCCTGTCGGCCAATGTCGGCGATGTGTCCGTACGCGCCAGCGTCAGATCGGGCAGATTGCAGTCAGATCCGAACGGGGGGCGACCAATCGTGAGAGTGCAAGTCTCTACTCGTAAACAAAAAAGCCATTAAACCGGCTTGCGTCCAGTTTGGACTCAAGCCGGTCTAGCCTCCACCCCGCACCAGCCCGCGACCAGCAGCGCCAGCACGCGCGTCACGTCATGCACGGTGTCCAGCCCGACGCTTTCGTCGATGCCGTGGATGTTCTCGCAGTCGGGTCCGTAGCAGGTCGCCTGCGTGCCGCCGTAGAGGACGTAGTGCCGGGCATCGGTCAGGCCGGTGGCGTTGCAGTGGCGCAGCGTGCCGCCGGTGACATTCCCATGCAGCGCCGAGACCGCCTGGCAGATCGGCTGCTCCGCCGGGAACACGCAGCCATCCGCCATGAAGCCCTGGAACTCCACCGACAACCGTGCGCCGCGCAGCCTCGGGTCGCCGTGCAGGTCGGCCACCATCGCCTCGACCTCCGCCCGTACGGCGTGGCAGGACTGGCCCGGCATGACGCCGACCCGCACGCCCAGCCGGGCACGGGTGGCGACGCTGCTGTTCCACTCGCCGCCGGTGAGGGTGCCGAAGTTGACGTTGATCGGATGGTTCTCGGCGGCGAACGCCGGGTGGCGGCGCTCGGCGCGGTTCATCTCGCCCTCGTAGGCGCGCAGGCGCTCCATGACGACGTAGGCGGCCTCGATGGCGTTCACCCCGGCGTGCATCTCGCGGACATGGGCGGGGCGCCCGGTGACGGTGACCCAGGCCCAGACCACGCCGACCTCGGCGACATACAGCGCGGGGTAGCCGGGGCCGGGCTCCGGGATCAGGCAGGCGTCGGGGCGCGGCAGGGCGTGCATGACGGCCAGGGCGCCGTTGCCGGTGCACTCCTCCTCGATGACTGCGGCCAGTTGCAGCTCCGCCGCGGGCTGCAGCCCGGCAAGGCGCAGGGCGGCCAGGGCGGTCACCACGGCGGCCAGGCCGGCCTTCATGTCGGCGGCGCCGCGGCCATACATGCGGCCATCCCGGATGCTCGGCTCGAAGGGCGGGGTGGTCCACAGGTCGGCGGCACCCTCGGGCACCACGTCCACGTGGCCTTGCAGCATGAGGCTGCGGCCCTTTGGGCTGGCTGGGCGGTGCAGCGCCGCCACGTTGTCGCGCCCGGCGTAGGGGATCAGCGGCGGCGACCAGCCGGGCACGGCGGACAGCGCCTCCGCGTCCACCGGCACGCGGAAGGGCTGCAGGCCCAATCCGGCGAAGGCGGCCTCCATCTCGGCAAGGGCGCCCGCCTCCTCGCCTAGCAGGCTGCGGTGGCGCACCAGGCGCTGCAGCAGCGCCGTCCCGTCGTCGCGCAGGCTGTCCACCGCGTCCAGGATGGCCCGGCGGGCGCCGGGGTCGAGCGGGATCAGGTCGTGCATGGAACCTCGGTGCCGCCCGGGCGGCGGCGAGAAACCGGCAATGTGAAGCCGGCGATCATAACTCTAGGCGGTGTTTAGGGCCGGGTCGTATAGTGCGGCAATGGCGACCGCCCTCCCCCAAGCGCACGGACGCATCCGCCTGCTGCCTACCGGCCTGGTGAACCGCATCGCCGCCGGCGAGGTGATCGAGCGGCCCGCTGCGGCGGTCAAGGAACTGGTCGAGAACGCATTGGACGCGGGCGCCCGGCGGATCGCGGTGTCGCTGACCGGGGGCGGCATCGAGCGGATCGAGGTCGCCGACGACGGGTGCGGCATGGACGCCGCCGACCTGTCGCTGGCGGTGCAGCGGCATTGCACGAGCAAGCTGGCGGACGAGTCGCTGGTCCGCATCACCACGCTGGGCTTCCGCGGCGAGGCGCTGCCGAGCATCGGCGCGGCGGCACGGCTGCACGTCACCTCGCGCCCGCACGGGGCGGCGCACGCGCACCTGATCCGGGTGGAGGGCGGCGTGGTGCAGGAGCCGCAGCCGGCGCCGGGACCGCCGGGCACGCGGGTGGTGGCGTCGGACCTGTTCTTCGCCACCCCGGCCCGGCGCAAGTTCCTCAAGCACCCCCGCACCGAGGCGGAGCACGCCGAGCAGGCCGTCCGCCGCCTGGCGATGGCCGCGCCGGGCGTCGCGTTCCGCTGCGAGCTGGACGGGCGCGCCGCCTTCGACCTGCCGGCGCAGGACCGGGCTACCCGGGTCGCCGCCCTGCTGGGACCCGATGCCGCGGCGGCGCTGCTGCCGTTGGCGGAGGAGCGCGGCGGGATGCGGATCGCCGGCTTCGCCTGCCTGCCGACGGTCAGCCGGGCGACGGCGGCGGCGCAGGGCTTCGTGGTGAATGGCCGTCCGGTGGCGGACCCGGTGCTGCGTACGGCGCTGCGCGTGGCCTACCGCGACGTGATCGCCGCCGGGCGGCATCCGGTGGCGGCGCTGTTCCTGGACGTGCCGCCGGACGAGCTGGACGTGAACGTGCATCCAGCCAAGCTGGAGCTGCGCTTCCGCGACCCGGCCGGGGTGCGCGGCCTGGTGATCGGCGCACTGTCCCGCGTGCTGGCCGGTGGCGCCGCCTCGGTCGAAGGCGCCCGTCCGCCGCTGCGGCTGGTGTCCAGCCAGTTGCAGGGCCGCCCGGGGCGCGGCGGCCCGCGATACCAGGGCTTTGCCGAGGCGCAGTTGCCGCTGGCCGCCGCGCCTGCCGCCCGCGTGCTGCCCGATCCCTCGCCCGCGCATGCGCACCCGTTAGGCGCCGCGGTCGCGCAGGTGCTGGGGACCTACATCCTTGCGGTGTCGGCCGATGGCGACCTGGTGCTGGTGGATCAGCATGCCGCGCACGAGCGGCTGACGCACGAGGCCTTGCGCGAGCAGCACGAGGCCGGCGGCATCCGCGCGCAGCCGCTGCTGCTGCCCGCCGTGGTGGACCTTCCGCCTGCCGACGCGGTCCGGCTGCTGGACCATGCCAACGCCCTGCGCGCGCTGGGGCTGGACCTGGAGGGCTTCGGCGCCGGCGCTGTGCTGGTCCGCGCCCTGCCCGCCGCCCTGGGCGCGCCCGAGCCGGCGCCGCTGCTGCGCGACCTGGCCGACGAGCTGGCGGAAGCCGGGGAGGCCGTGGCGCTGGCGGCGCGGATGGATGCGGTGCTGGCCCGGCTGGCCTGCCACGGCAGCATACGCGCGGGCCGGCGGATGCTGCAGCCGGAGATGGATGCGCTGCTGCGGCAGATGGAGGCGACCCCGCGCGCGGCGACCTGCAGCCATGGGAGGCCGACCTTCCTCAAGCTGTCGCGGGCAGACGTCGAGCGGATGTTCGGACGGCGGTAGGCCGGGGACGGATGCCGGGGCGGTTCAGGCGACGAGCCGGTATGCCAGGCCGGCCCGAAGCAGCCGTCCATCCTTGCGGGATGACCGGATCTCTTCGCTTTTCCCTCCCGCTCCGGGAGAGGGCCGGGGTGAGGGGGTGGTCAAGCACGCACCTCTCCGGAGCAAGATCAGATCCTGCTCGCGCTGACCACTTCAGCCCCGCGGCCAGGCCTCCTCACCCCGGCCCTCTCCCGTGGGGAGAGGGAGAAGAGGGCGCTTGTTGCTTGAGCGTTTCTTCCGGGGTGGGATGGCTCTGCTCGGTGCGCCGCGCGTCAGGCCGAGGCTGCTGGAGCCTTCGCCTTGGCCTTCTTCGTAGCTGGGCTCGTTTCGCTCAGCTTCTTTGCGGCGGCGCTCCGGGCGGCGGGGGTCTTGCCGGTCTTCATTTCCTTGGCGGCTGCGCTCTTGCTGGCCGGCGCAGCGTCTTCCGCCGCAGCGGCCTTGGGTGCGGCCTTTTTCGAAGCAGCCTTCTTCGGCGCGGGCGCGGCGGGAGCTTCCGCCTTCGCCGCCTTGGCGGCGGGCTTTGCGGCGGCCGGCATCGCTGCCGGGGCCTTGGGCGGCTTGGCAGCGGCCTTCGCCGGCGCAGGCGCCTCGGCCGGCTTTGCCGCAGCCTTGCGCGGCGCCGCCTTCTTCGGGGCTGGGGCGGCGTGCGCCTCCTTGGCTTCAACTGGCGCAGCGGCCGTGGCGGCCGTTTTCTTCACGGGCGCCTTCTTCGCCGGGGCATGGGTGGCGCCGTTGGCCTCAGGGGCAGACTTGGCCTTGGCCCGTACTGCCATCGCCTGCGCCCGGGGGCGCGTCGTGGTTCTGTCGCTCATCGTGGAAGCCTTTCTTGACCGGGTTGCATCGTGCACGCAGGGGCGGCAGCTCGGCGGGGAAAGCACGGCCGGGGATCGGCAGGGTCCACGCATGGCCTCCGCGGCGGCAGCGTCCCGTTCGCAGCGCCTTGCTGCGAATCCAGGACATGCCCGCTGCTTCCGCTGTCACGCAACTGCACAGTATCTGTCAATAAAAACCAGCAACGACCCGCACGATTACACCTGTCCGCCGCAGCAGGCGCCGCGGCGGACAGGATCAGGTCAGCGCTGCGCCAGCGGCACGAAGACCAGGTCCTCCGGACCCGTGTAGTTGGCGGCGGGCCGGATGATCTTGTTGTCCACCCGCTGCTCGATCACGTGCGCGCCCCAGCCCGATGTGCGGGAGATGACGAATATCGGCGTGAACAGCGCGGTCGGCACGCGCATCTGGCTGTAGGACACGGCGCTGAACCAGTCGAGGTTGGCGAACATCCGCTTGGTGTCCGCCATCACCGCCTCGATCCGGTCGGCGACCAGGAAGCCGCGCATGTTGCCCGACGCCTCCGACAGGCGGCGCGCGACCTCCTTGATGACGACGTTGCGCGGGTCGGCGATGGTGTAGACGGGATGGCCGAAACCGATCACCACCTCCTTGGCGGCGACGCGGGCGCGTATGTCCCGCTCGGCGTCGTCGGCCGAGGTGTAGCGGGCCTGGATGTCCAGCGCCGCCTCGTTGGCGCCGCCGTGCTTGGGGCCACGCAGCGCGCCGATCCCCGCGGTGATTGCCGAGTGGATGTCCGACCCCGTGCCGGCGACGACCCGGCAGGTGAAGGTGCTCGCGTTGAACTCGTGCTCGGCATACAGGATCAGGCTGGTGTGCATCGCCCGTTCCCACTCGGGGCTGGGGCGCTCGTTGTGCAGCAGGTGCAGGAAATGGGCGCCGATGCTGTCGTCGTCAGTCTCGACCTCGATCCGCCGGCCGTTCTGCGCGTAGTGGAACCAATACAGCAGCATGGAGCCGAGGCTGGCCATCAGACGGTCGGTGATGTCGCGGGCGCCGGGGTGGTTGTGGTCTTCCTTTTCCGGCAGCGCGCAGCCGAGGGCGCTGACGGCGGTGCGCATCACGTCCATCGGGTGGGTGGCGGCGGGCAGCGCCTCCAACACCGCGCGGACCGGGGCGGGGATGCCGCGCAGCGCGCGCAGCTTGGCCTTGTAGGCCGCGAGCTCGGCGGTGTTCGGCAGCCAGCCGTGCACGAGGAGGTGGGCGATCTCCTCGAACTCGCTGGTCTCCGCCACGTCCAGGATGTCGTAGCCGCGGTAGTGCAGGTCGTTGCCGGTGCGGCCGACGCTGCACAGGGCGGTGTTGCCCGCGGTGACGCCGGACAGGGCTACGGACTTCTTCGGCTTTGGTGCGTTCAGGACTTCGGGCATGGTGCTTCCCCAGGGTTGAATTGCTTCCTACTCCCTCCCCCTCCGGGAGAGGGCCGGGGTGAGGGGGCGGGCAAGCGCCGTTCTCACCGTACTAGGCCCGTGGGCTATCGGCACCGGCGGCTCCCCGATCTGCAGCCGAGACCCCCTCACCCAACCCTCTCCCGGAGGGAGAGGGCTTCAAGCTAGAAGATTCCGGGCTGCCCTACCTTCACCGTGCCCTCGGGCATGGCGACGTGCAGGCGGTGCAGGTCGCCGGCGCGAAGGTCCGGCAGCTCCTCGCAGGCTTGCAGGAAGCGGCTGGCCTCGGCGGGCGTGATCAAGCCGTCGGTCATGGTGCGGAACTTGTTGATGTAGTCCGGCCGCTTCCAGGGCGTCGCGCCCAGCGGATGCGCGTTGGCGACTGCCATCTCGTCGGCAATCACGGCGCCGTCCTTCATGCGCAGCTCGATCCGCCCGCCGAAGGCCAGGTCCTCGTGGCGGCGGGCGTGGTAGCGTTCGGTCCACTTCGGGTCCTCGACGGTGCGTATCTTGTGCCACAGCGCCACCGTGTCGGGCCGCGACGCACGCTCGGGCGCATAGGATCGGACGTGGTGCCATTCGCCGTCCTGCAGGGCGACGGCGACGATATACATGATCGAGTGGTCCAGCGTTTCGCGCGACGCCTGCGGGTCCATCTTCTGCGGGTCGCCGGCGCCGGTGCCGATGACGTAGTGGGTGTGGTGGCTGGTCTCGATCACCACCTCCTCCACCTGGTCCCAGTCCCTGACCTGCTTGCCCATGCGGAACGCCAGGTCAATCAGCGCCTGGCTCTGGTATTCCGCCGAGTGCTGCTTGGTGTAGCTGTCCATGATGGCGTGCTTGCCCTCGCCGGCGCCGGGCAGCGGCACCTGGTAGTGCGCCTCGGGGCCGGACAGCAGCCAGGCGATCACGCTGTCCTCGCCCTCGTAGATCGGGCTGGGGGCACCCTCGCCGCGCATCACCCGGTCCACCGCCTCGATGGCGAGCTTGCCGGCGTGGGCGGGGGCATAGGCCTTCCAGGAGCTGATCTCGCCCTTGCGGGACTGCCGCGTGGTGAAGCTGACGTGCACCGCCTGCTGCACCGCCTGGTAGATCGTCTCGATGGGCAGGCTCAAGAGCGTGCCGATCCCTGCGGCCTGGGCCGGGCACAGGTGGGCGATGTGGTCGATCTTGTGCTCGTGCAGGCAGATCGCGCGCACCAGGTCTATGTGGATCTCGTAGCCCGTGGCCAGGCCGCGCAACAGGTCGGCGCCGGACTTCTCCAGCGTCTGCGCCACCGCCAGGATCGGGGGGATGTTGTCGCCGGGGTGGCTGTAGTCGGCGGCGAGGAAGGTGTCGTGCATATCCAGCTCGCGCACGGCGGTGCCGTTGGCCCAGGCCGCCCATTCCGGGCTGACGCGCACGCCGTCTGCCATGCCGAACACCGTGGCGCCGCCATGCCGCCCGGCGCGGACCGGGTGGCCCAGGGCCATGTCGCGCGCCGACATGCAGGGGTGGCGGTTGACGCTGGCGATGGCCACGGCGGCGTTGTCTATGACGCGGTTCACGATCATCTCCGCCGTGTCGGCGGGCACGGGCGCCGGGTCGGCGGCGACGGCGGCAATCTTCCAGGCGAGCTGGTCCTCGCGCTTCAGGTCCGACTTCGAGGGGTGGACGCGGACGTCGTGAAGCTGCATGGCGGTATCCTCGTCGGTTTCTTCGGGCAGGTGTATTGGCGTTGTCCGGCGCTGCTCATACGGTTGCGACTATGCTTCGGCAATCCCGTGGCGCAGGTTGGCTGCCTTCACTGCGCCGCAGAGCCGGCCGCATCAGCTCGGAGGACTAGGCCGTGTGTCCTTGCCTGTTTCGGGGCCTGTCCCTGGGCCTGCCATTGGCAGCCGCCGGGCTGCTGTCCGGCTGCTACCCGGCGCAGCCGGTGCTATACTCGCCGGGATCGCAGTATTACCAGCCGCAATATGGGTCGCCCCAGTATCCGCCGCCGCCGCCAGGCTATTCCCGCCCAGCGTCCCCCGAGCCTGCCCCTCCACCCCCTGAAACCACCTATGACACCCGGCCGGAGGAACCATTCTCCCCCACTATCGTCGAGCCCTCGACGCCGTCCCCGCCCGCAAGCGCGGACGACGGCGCGTTCCTGCTGCCGAAGGCGGACATCGGCACCGGCAATACGGGCGACACGCCCGCGGTCCCTGCCCCACCAGGGCCTGCCACCCGGGCCCGCGTCCCCAGGAACAGCGTCCCCTTGATGGGTTTCCGCCCGATGCGTGGTCAACAGGGCTCGTAACGGCGAAGCTGCCATGGCCCGGCCCTGGGTTGATGAACGCCATGCTTGGCCTCATGTGAATGCTGACGCAGGTGCCGAATGCGTTACTATGGCCCCACCATCCGGCGAGCCCTCGATCCCGGTAAAGGAGGCATGACCCTTGCCCGACCAGACACCGCCCGTCCGGTGGCAGCCCGACCGGTCCCCGGCGGTGCCAGCCTGGCCCGTGCCGCCCATGCTGACCGCCATCGGCCGGGGCATTCTGGGCCGATGCCCCGCCTGCGGGCAGACACGCTGCTTCAGCGGCTACCTGCGCGTCGTGCCGGTCTGCGTCGCCTGCACCGCGCCGCTCGGGAGCCTGCGGGCCGATGACCTGCCGCCTTATCTCACCATATTTATCGTCGGTCATATCATCATCGGCCTGATGGTATGGGTCGAACGCGCCTATCGTCTGGACTTTTGGGTGCAAGCGGCGCTTTGGCTGCCGGTCAGCCTGGTGTTGACGATGGCGCTGCTGCGCCCGGTCAAGGGGGGCGTGCTGGGCCTGATGCTGAAGCTCGGCCTGGCGAAGCCGGACGACGAGTGACCACTCCCGCCACCCCTGCCACGTTGTCCGGCCTGCAGCCTCCGGGCCTGCAACGGGTCGTGCTGGCCGGGGAGGCGCTAACCCGGCTGTCGCCGATCCTGGAGGCCGACCGTGCCCAGGCCGTCGCCGATCTGGAGGTGGAGAACCACTTCGCCCTGTGCGGCACCCCGGAGCGGCCTGCCGTGCCCGGCCCCTACGTGCTGCACCTGTCGGTCCAGGAGGGCCGCCTGGTGTTCGACGTCCGCGACGCAGGCGACGCGCCGCTGCAGATGCTGGTGCTGTCGCTCAGTCCGTTCCGCGGCCTCATCAAGGATTACCAGATGCTGGTGGACAGCCACATGCTGGCCGTCGAGGAAGGGCGCGGCGAGCGCATCCAGGCGATAGACATGGGCCGCCGCGGGCTGCACAACGAGGGTGCGGCGCTGCTGCAGGAGCGCCTGACCAACAAGGCCAGCATAGACCATGAGACGGCACGGCGGCTGTTCACCCTGGTCTGCGTGCTGCACCAGCGCATCTAGGGCGTCCATGTCGTGAAGGCCATGCCACATGAAAATTGACGGCACCCCGTTCCGCACGATCTGGTTGGACGACGACGGCTGGTCGGTCCGCATCATCGACCAGACCCGGCTGCCCTGGTCGCTGGACTTCCTGCGGCTGCAGAACGTGGCGGCGGTCGCGCACGCCATACGCAGCATGCAGGTACGCGGGGCGCCGCTGATCGGCGCGACGGCGGCCTATGGGATGGCATTGGCGCTGCGGGCGGACCCCGGGTCCGAGGCGATGGAGCGTGCGGCGGAGCAGCTTGCCGCCACGCGCCCGACCGCGATCAACCTGCGCTGGGCACTCGACCGGATGCTGACCCGGCTGCGCAACACCGCCGTCTCCGCCCGCGCCGCCGCCGCCTATGCCGAGGCCGCCGCCATCGCCGACGAGGATGTCGCGACCAACGCCGCCATCGGGCGGCACGGGCTGCCGCTGATCCAGCAGGCGGCCACCGCCAAGGCCAGGCCGGGCGAGCGGGTGAACGTGCTGACCCATTGCAACGCCGGCTGGCTGGCGACGGTGGATTGGGGCACCGCCCTGGCGCCGGTCTATGCCGCCCACGAGGCCGGCATTCCGCTGCACGTCTGGGTGGACGAGACCCGGCCGCGCAACCAGGGCGCGGCGCTGACGGCATGGGAGCTGGGCAAGCACGGCGTGCCGCATACCGTCATCTCGGACAACGCCGGCGGACACCTGATGCAGCACGGCCGGGTGGACCTCGCCATCGTCGGCACGGACCGGGTGACGCGCACCGGGGACGTAGCCAACAAGATCGGCACCTACCTGAAGGCCTTGGCCGCCTGGGACAACGGGGTGCCGTTCTGGGTGGCCTCCCCCAGCAGCACGATAGACTGGACCGTGTCGGACGGAGTGGCGGAGATACCCATCGAGGAGCGAGACGCCGCGGAGGTCACGACCGTGACCGGGCGCGGCCTGGACGGCAAGGTCGCCACCGTGCGCGTGACCCCTACCAGCAGCCCCGCCGCCAACCCGGCCTTCGACGTGACGCCGGCCCGGTTGGTGACGGGCCTGATCACCGAGCGCGGGCGCTGCGACTCCACTGGGGCCGGGTTGGCCGGGATGTTTCCTGAGCACGTCTAAGCAAACCCCTGGAGGTTTGCGCACAGATGAAAAACTAAGCAGGCTCATGCGGCCTGGCACGGCCGCAGGCCACCTATGCGGCAGGCTGCATGGGCCTGCTTAGTTTCCGCCAGCGACCTAGAAACGTGTTGGTCTTGCTTGTTGAAGGGCTGACAGGGCGCTGTGCGGACGCGGGCCGGTAGGCATAGCCTTCGGCGATGGTCATCGCATGGAGCGCAAGGTGACAGCATTGCACGTTCAGCGAGCAATGTGCCGGCAACTGCCGCGCGAATCGCGCACCAGGCTTCGCTCAAGGTGGATGAGCGACGGTCGCTTCCGAACGCGGTCGGGGTTGGTGTCGACTGATATCCAAGAGATCAGGTCTATGGAACCAAGCGCTGCCTAGCACAGCTGGCGCGTGCGGTGCTGCACTCCAGGGGGCATCAGCCATGTCCCGGCGATTCTTGGGGCGTTGCATCCGACCTATCCTGCAACGACGGGCCGGACGCAACGCTCGTTGACAGGGCCACGCTTAACCCGCTGACATTACTGGCCTAGGACGGCCAGGCTGCCATGCGGCATCCGTCGCACCCCTTGGTCTGACAGCCTCCGCGTATGCGCGCTGCCGGGCCACCTGCCGTTGGGTCCGGTTCGATGCGGACAGCCGCCTCCGACTGCACTTTTCGGTTCACCTGCGCCTAGGTTGTGCGGGCTGGCGCCGGTGCATCCACAGCCAGCGTGCAACGGGCCAGGAAACTCCCGCTTCACAAGAATTCCGTTAACAACAGCTTGCATTACGTTTCGTTGTCATTATAATTACGCTCGTTGCAGTCAGCCGGCGCTTTGGTGCCCGGGGGCGGAGACACCGAATTTCAGCTTCAGAAGGAGGATGCGATCATGGATCAGGCCCATCAGACCGCCAACCACGCCGGCCGCCCCTCCAAGATGGCGGGATCTGCGGCGACCATCACGACCTGGGAGGACGATCCTGGTTCCGGCAGTCCGCCTGTCTCTTGCCCGGCCCCGCAGCCTGAGGCTGCGCCCTTAGCCTTCGCGTTCCCAAAACCCGGCTTCGCGCCAGGCAAATATGGCACCGGAACCGCCGAGTTCCGGTATTGGGTGGCCGTCGAGGCGCTGCGGCGCGGCGCAAGCTTCTGGGCCGCCCATTCCGGGCCGGCCGTCTGGCAGCCCGGCCCGAAGCTTGCGGTCCTGCTCGACGAGGGAATGGACCTGAACGCCTTCTATGACCGCCAGGCGCTCAACTTCTTCCACGGCCCGGGCGCGAAGGCCGGCACAATGGTTTTCTCCGGCGAGAGCGGCGACGTGCTGTGCCATGAGATGGGCCACGCCATCCTGGACGCGATCAAGCCGCAGCTCTGGGGCGCCGCAAGCCTTGAGGCTGCGGCATTTCACGAGTCGTTCGGCGACATGAGCGCGATCCTCTCGGCGTTGCAGGTTCCCTCGTTGCGCAAGGAGGTCCTGGAGGAGACGGGCGGCAACCTGGCGCAGAACTCCCGCCTGTCGCGCCTGGCCGAGCAGCTCGGCAGCGCCATCCGGGCGCGCAGCCCGGACGCGGTGGACCCAAACTGCCTGCGCAATGCGGCCAACTCGTTCATCTACCAGGACCCCATCCGGCTTCCCGCACAGGCGCCAGCCGCGCATCTGTCCTCGGAGCCGCACTCGTTTTCCCGCGTGTTCACCGGGGCCTTTCTGGAGGCGCTCGCAGGGATGACGTCGGCCCGTGCTGGCACGCCGGGTCAGGTGACCGAGGCGGACCTGCTCGCGGCCTCCGGCGACATGGCGGACATTCTTATGGCCGGGGTCAAACGGGCGGCGGTGGTGTCCAACTTCTATGCCCAGGTCGCCGCGAGCATGGTCACGGCCGGCGCGTCGCGGCATCCGGCCTACTCCGGGGTGCTTCGGGCCGCGTTCGTGCGCCGGGCCATCCTGTCGCTGCACTCGGCCGCGGACGTTCAGGCGCTGCATGCCTCTGCGGCCGCCGCGATGGCTCCGGCACCGGCGCCGGACGGCCATGAGCCGCTGGAGACCCTGGCGTTGCCTGCCGCACATTACGGCCTTGATCAGCCGTTGCTCGTCGAAGCGCCGTCACAGCACCGGGGCATCGCGCCGCACTCGTTCGCCTTCACGGATGACCGTTCGCTGGAGCCGGCCAGCTCGGCCACCGCGGCGCGGTCCTTCGTTGACGACCTGTTCCGGCAGGGCCGGGTTGACTACGCCGGGCAAGGCCGGCCGGAGGCGCGCCTTGAGCACGGCCACAGGCGCCGGTCGCATAAGCTGGTCGCGGATGGCGGGGTCATACGCCTGGAGCGTTGTCTATTCGATTGCGGGCTGAACCATCTGTGACCCGGCGGCTGCTTGCAGGATGCTGGGCCAGGATCCGGTCATGACCGGGCCGGAGCCGGGGAGCGCGGGAAGTCCGCAGCCCGCACCCCAGGAGGGCGACATCGTTCCCGCCGACCCTGAAGCCGCAAGGTTCGTCGCAGGCTTGGTGGAGCGTGGCGAGGCGGCCCGGCCCGGACCCGACGGCAGCCTGCCAGCCCAGGCGACGCATGAGATCGTGGGCGAAACCGCGGCTGGGCTGCCCATCCTCCGCCGCCGCCGCTTCCGGTCATCCTAGGCAAATCTCCGGAGGTTTGCGCGCAGGTGACAAGCTGGGCAGGCTTGCGCGGCAGACCGTCCGTTGGATGGGCCGCGCAAGCCTGCCTCGCGGCGGCTTGGTCCGCGGGCAGATGGCTGCGGCCAGGTCTGTCATACCCTGTCCGGACCCGCCTGCGATGCGCTCCCGGCATCCGCCGCGACGCTGGCGTGACACGGACCGGGTTCCTGTTGCGGCTGATGCATCGGTTCACCCGTTCCATACCTGTTGCATCCGCGTTACGGCAGCCGTTCCATCAACGATCTTCGGGAATGTGATTACCCCGTTGCCGGCCAGGCAGTTGAGCCGGCCCCGCAACCATGCCATCCCAAGCTGGATGAACTTGCGTCCGCTCCTGCTGCTGCCGTTGCTGGGCGCCTGTGCGGCGCGGCCGCAGCCCGGCAGTGCCGTCACTGGGCAGCCCGCCGGCCTTGCGGCCGACGCCCATGCGCCGGGCTTTGCCCGCCATCCGCCGGAGCCGTTCTCGCGCCAGAACACCATTGCCATTGCGATGCGGGAATGGCGGGCATTTGGCATGAACGTCAACGATGACCCGCCGGAGCAACAGAACCGCCCGCGCGACCAGCGGCCGGACCACCAGCCCGGCATGTGGCAGCGCGTCGGCGAATATTGGTGGCTTGGACAGAATGCCGGCGCCAGCGAGGAGGATTGGACAAGCAAGTACAACGAATACGGCACGCCCTATGGCGGAGACGCGCCGGCCTGGTCGGCGGCGTTCATCTCCTACATCATGCGCTCAGCCGGGGCGGTGGACCGCTTCACCTACTCGCCGCTCCACGCCGACTACATCAACGCCGCCGCCAGGAGCGAGGGCGCATTGCGGGTGGAGCGTCCGGACAGCTATCCGCCGCAGCCCGGCGACCTGATCTGCGTCGGCCGCGGCCCGTCGCGCAACATCCGCTTCGAAAGCCTGCCTGCGCCGAGTTTCTACGGCCATTGCGACCTGGTGACGGAAGCAGCGCCGGGGCAGCTTGTGGTTATCGGCGGCAACGTGGATGCGAGCGTTACGATGAAGCACGTGCCCACGGGACCAACTGGATTGCTGGCGGAGCCTGGCGGCCAGACCTATGATCCCCGCTACCCCTGGTTTGTCGTGGTGCGGGTGCTCTACGACGGGACGGTGTAGCGCCCCCCTGCTCCTGCTCCCTCCTCCTCCGGGAGAGAGCCGGGGTGAGGGGGAGGGCAAGCGCCGCGCCACCCCTTAAAGGATGCCGGCTACCCGGGCGATAGGTGCGCCGCTCCTCCGCCAAGCGCCCCTCACCCCGCCCCTCTCCCGGAGGAGGAGGGAGCAGTAGGCTACCGCTGGTGCCAGGGGAGGCCTTCGGCCTTCCAGCCTGACACCACGCCGCGGTGGCCTTCGCCGTCGGGGTTGCCCTCGAAGCCTTCGGCGATGTTGGCCACCTTCGTGAAGCCGGCTGCCTGCGCCGCATTGGCAGCCGCCATGCTGCGGGCGCCGCTGCGGCACAGGAACAGGATACGGTGGTCCGGCGTCAGCCCGGCCTGACGCAGTGCGCCGACGAAGTCCGGATGCGGCTGCATCGCCGGATAAACCTGCCACGGGATCAGCACCGGCTGCTTGCCGGCCTCCCCGAGGTCGGGCAGGCCGACGAAGTTCCACTCGGCGTCGGTGCGCACGTCCACCAGTTGCGCCTGCGGGTCGGATTGCAGCGCTTCCCATGCCTGGGTCGGACGGATGTTCTCGATCATGGCAGGCCCCTGTTGTTGCTCGGATGGTCCCCGGTGCGCATCGGCACGGCTTAACTGGAAGCCGGGCCAAGCCGGTTGCCGGTCATGCGGTTGATGAGGACGTAGTAGGCAGCGATGTGGTCCCGCATCCGCAGGTTTGCCACGGCATAGGCTCGGGCGCCGGCACGCAGCCACGCCGTGCGTGCGTCGTCCGCCAGTATGCCGAGTATCTCGCCCGCCAGCGCCGCCGGATCCAGGAACGGCGTCAGCAGCCCGGTTTCGCCGTGCCGCACGAACTCCTGCACCGGCGCCGTGTCGCTGGCGATGATGGCGCAGCCGCAGGCCAGCGCTTCCCGCAGGGACCAGGACGCCACGAACGGATAGGTCAGGTAAACGTGCGCGTCCGAGCGTTGCAGCAGCCTGACGTAGGTTTCGTAGTCCAGCCGGCCAGGAAAATGGACGCGGCCAGGGTCCAGCGCCGGGCCGACCTCGCCCATCAGCCATTCGCGGTAGGTGGTGTTCAACACCCTGGCGCCGTAGCTGACGCCGTCCGCGCCCACCAGCACCGCCTTGATGTCCGGCCGCTCCCGCAGCAGCGCCGGCAAGGCGCGCATCAGGATGTGGAAGCCGCGATACGGCTCGAGGTCGCGGGCAACGTAGGTGACGAGCTTCTCGCCCGGCAGCACCTCGAAGCCGGGCAGCGTGAACGGCGCGGCGCGCACCGCCAAGTCGGGACGGCAGGTGTCGAGGTTCACGCCCTCCGCCAGGACGGTGATGCCCGGCTGCGCCCAAGCGGGGTAGGAGCCGTGCTGGAACCGCGTCGGCGTCTGGCCATGGCCGGGGTTGGTCAGGGCCAGCAGGTTGATCGCGTTCTTGGCGCGGATGCGGGACAGGCCTTCGACCAGGGACGGGAATTCCGGGTCGAAATTAACGTCGTAGCCGCGCAGGTTGTAGAAGAATTCGAAGTATCCCAGCAGCGGCACGCCGGGAAAGACATCCTGCAGGTTCAGCATCTCACCCCAGCCTTGGTGGCCGATGATGATGTCGGGCTGGAACCCAAGCGTGCGGAGGCTCGCGGCGACCCCGGCAACCAGGCCGGCACGGATCATCCCGGCCTCGAATTCCTGCGCATCCCGGTGCGTGTCGGGCAGGGGCGCGGGCATCCGGT
Source organism: Acetobacteraceae bacterium (assembly GCA_036398775.1). Lineage (GTDB taxonomy): Bacteria > Pseudomonadota > Alphaproteobacteria > Acetobacterales > Acetobacteraceae > DASWOJ01. The sequence goes on along the minus strand of DASWOJ010000364.1, from coordinate 15,566 downwards.
AAACCGCTTTGCGGATGCCTGGGATCAGGTTGCCGTTCTCCTCCGTGATGAAGATGACGTCATGGGCGCGTTGGTCCACCAGGTGCCGGACCAGGTGAAGGAACTGGCCTGGGAAGTTCTGGTGGACGAACAGGAACTGCACGGCGCGCCTCGCCGCCGCAAGCGGGTCAGCGGCGCCGGGTGGTGGCCGGCTTGCGCTTGGCCGGGGCCTTCGCGCCAGGTTTCGCCGGGGACGTCGAATCAGGCTGTTCCGGCTCCGCGGCTGGCTTGGCCTGCCGTTGGGACCGTGCCGGCGCGGGCGGGGCCGCGGAGGCCGCGGCCTTGGCCCGCCGCGGCTTTGCGGCCGACCCTGCCGGCACCGGCGCCGGCGCCGAGGCAGGGACGGCGGACCCGGCCGGCTTCTTGCCGGGCTTGGCGGCACGGACGGGCTGCCGGGTTCCGGCCGGCGCGGCGCCAGCCGGCACCAGCATGATCTGGAATGCTTCCAGCGGCGACAGGCTCGGCGCCTCCACTGCGCTGCCATCGCTGACCCCGCCGATCCGGGTCCCGTCCACGAAGGTCGCGGACACGACCGCTGTATGGGCCGATGCAGCATCCCCACGCAGGCGCACGCGCAGGCCCAGGATCGGCAGCGACATGCCGCGGCTGCCGCAGAACTGCCCGCCCACCGCCCAAGGGGACAGCCAGCCGCGGCCCAGCACCGCCTGATATTCGATGTCGGCGGAGCCGATGCCGCTGCTTGGCGCCAGGCCGAAACCCTCGATCCAGCGTTTGCTGCCTGGCTCCCCCATCCAGTCGCCCAGCCGTCCGCCGACGTCGCCGCGGCCGTAGATGTGGGCGGCGACCTCGATGGGTTCGCCGGCGCCCGTCTGCGCGCCCGGCGGCTCCTGGGCGGGTGCAGGAGACTCGACCTCCGGGGCGGCGGCGGGCTGCTCGGACAGGCGAATGACCTGCAGCTTCGGCGCGTCGTGGCCACCCTCGGCGGACTGGTAAACCGTGACAAGCACCTGGGCCGGACCGCCGGTGACGCGGACCAGCGCCGCGCCGGCATCCCCGCCAAGCCAGCCCTCCGTGTTGAAGCCGCTGATCCCGACGGTTCCGGGGAATCCGCCCTGTCCCGGCGCCGCAGTGATCCGCACGCCGGGCAGGCCGGTCGCCGCATCCGGCGGGACCGAGCCAGGCGTGTTGAAAACGCAGAACAGCCCGTCCTCCATCGTCATCAGGTGCGCGGTGGCCTTCAACTCGGTGATCGGGTTGGTGGAGGCCTGCATCTTGGGGTCGGACATCAAGTTCTCTTTTGCGCTCGGCGGGACGTCGGGGCTGGGGGCGGGACCATAGCGACGGGGTGCACGGCGGCGCAAGACGCGGGCAGGCGAACCTGCAGCAGGGCGTCGTTCACGGCGCCAGGCTGCCAGCCCAGCGGCAGCAGCCAGCCCCGGCCCGTCGCCCTGATGCGCTCGGCGGGGGCGCCGAGGTCGAAGGCCGCCACCGCCAGCCCGGCCTGCCAAGCCCGGCTGAGGGCAAAGCACCAGGTTTCCGGCCAGACCGACGGCAAGAAGGACAGGTGCGCCCCCTGCGCGCGTATGAGCGGCACGGCGTCGGCATCCCGGTACTCCCCGGTGATGAACACCGGGCCAGCATCCAGCAGCCGTTCATCGTCAGTGGTGTAGCCGACGACGGTGAAGTGCAGCGGCAAGCCACGCCGCCGGGCATCGCGGACACAGCCCAGCAGCACCTCGTAGCCCTTCTCCAGCCCCAGCGCGCCGATGACGCACACCCGGCGCACGGGACCAGGAGGAGCGGGGTCCAAGGCGGGCAGCGCGCCGTCATCCTCCCAAGGCTCCACGACAGGCCGTATCCTGGGGAAGTGACGGCCGATCCGGGCGGCGGCGTCGTTGGAGGGGGTGATCACCCGGCCCGCGCCGGCCAGCACGCCGGCGGTCCGGGCGACCAGGGCCGGGACTGCCAGGTCCTCCTCCAGGTTGGTGCCAAGGTCGGCGACGCAGGCTTCGCAGCCGTCCAGGTCCGGCTCGCCGCAGTAGCGCCGGTTGGTGCTGACCAGCGCGATGCGCGGGCAGAAGCCGGCGTAGTCGTGGATGACGGCATCCTGCGGCGCGCGCAGCAGCCGGGCCAGGCCGGTGATCGCGGGGTGGTGGCCGAGCTGGTGGTGCAGCTCGACCCGGCGCACCCGGTCCGGCCGCAGCAGGCGGGCCAGCAGCGGCAGCTCGTCCGGCATGTCGTAGCGGAGGTTCGGATAGGCGCCGCCCGGAGTTTCAACCCGGCAGCCGCCCGGCGCGGGGCGAAGGACGATGGCGCGGTGGCCGGCGGCGGACCAGGCGGCGGCGCGCTCCTGCACCACGCGCTCGACTCCGCCAGCGCCAGCGTGGGTAATGGCGGCCACGGCTGCGGGCCGGCGCCCGGCGGCCCAGCGCAGCTCGTCCATCCGTCGCCGCGCCTGGCGCAGCGGGTCCGCCTGCTGGTGCGCCTGGATCAGGGCGTCGTAGCCTGGGTGCAGCCGATTCAGCACCGTCATGTTGCGGGTGACCAAGTGGCGCCGGGCGGTGGCGAACGACGTGCCGCCGGCATGGCCGACGAACACGCCGGGCACCGCGACGCTGCGCCAGCCGAGATGGCGCGCACGCAGGCAGAGGTCGTTTTCCTCGCCATAGCCCTGGGCGAACACGTCCTCCCGCAGCAGTCCCACCGCGTCCAGGCAATCGCGCCGGAGATACAGGCAAAAGCCGACGCCGGTCGGGATGTCGAGGGTGACAGCGCCGTTGGCCTGCTGCGCCAAGGCATCCGTGGCGATGACGGCGGAGAGGTCCGGCACCGGGTTGCCGCCGTCCCGGCCGGGGTAGCTGAGGATCGTGGCGTCGTTGGACAGCGGCGTCGCGGTGCCGATGTCCGGCGCGCTGTATGCGGCGGCGCGCAGCCGGTCCAGCCAGCCCGGCGGTGCCAGCGTGTCGCTGTTCAGCAGCACCGCGTCCCGTCCGGCGCAGGCCCGCAGCCCGGCGTTGGCCGCGGCGGGGAAGCCCTGGTTCTCCGCATGGCGGATCAGCCGGATGCGGCGGCGCCGGTGCAGGGCGTCCAACGCCGCCGACAGCTCCGGCTCTGGGGAGGCGTCGTCCACCACCACGACGCGCGTGCCGCGGGGCAGGCTGGCCAGGACGGTGTCCAGGCAGGCCAGGGTGTCCCGCAGGCCACGGTAAACGGGGATCACTATGTCCACCGGAGCGGGCTTGCAGGCAGCGCGCGCCGGGAACCGCGCGGCGGCCCAGGCCGGCATGCCCGGTCCGCCCTCCCGTACGGCCACTGCGAGGGCCGCCGCCGCCCGCCGTTCCAGCGCCGGGTCGAGCGGGCTGCCAAGCAGGTGGCGCCCATCCGCGCCGCGCACCGACACCAGCCCCGCGGTGTCCGTCAGATGTGATGCCGGCACTTGGAAGGCCCAGGGCCGGGCCAACGGACGGTCGAGGCGTGTGTCGGAAGCTGGGGACCGGGCGGTGATGGCGAGGCGCACGCCTTGGCCTTCCAGGGTCAGCACCGCAGGCCGGGCGGGGTCCGCGGGATGCCAGGCCCAGCCCTGCAAGCCGCCATCTGCCGCTTCGACGAAGCCCTCCACCCGCGTCACCGCCGCGACGGGAATGGGACTGCCGAGGAAGCCTTCCACCTGGACCAAGCGCGCATCCCGCCAGGACGGCGGCAGGCGCCCGCGCAGGGCGGTCCAGGCGGGGATGGCGGGTTCACCGTCCAGCAGCACCGCCCCGGGCCGGACCGGGCCGGCATGCAGCCAGCCGTCGCCGTCCAGGCCGCACCAACCCGGCAGGCCAGCATCGCGGGCGATAGCCTCCGCCAGGGCACGCAGGGTTGGGGTCGGCACGCTGCACCGCAGGCCCGCGGCTACGGCGTCAACCGCCCCCTGCATGTCGCCGAGCATGCGGCGGCAGGCAGCCAGTCCCGCCCAGGCTTCCGGCATCCCGGCATCCCGGGCCAGCGGCACGAACAAGCCTGCGGCGCGGGCGGCCTCCCCGGCCTGCAGCAACGCCCCGGCCAGGGCAGACGCGACGGTTCCGTCGGCGGGCACCATGCGGTGCGCACGCTCCAGCCATTGCAGCGCCTCGGCTGGCTGCCCGGCGGCCGAAGCGGCCAGGCTGCGCCGCCAGGCATCCTCGACCAGCCCCTGCCACATCTCGGCGCGGGTTCGGGTCCGGCGCGCTTCCGCCCTGGCATGGGCATCGGACAGGACAGCGGCCGAGCGCCATGGCGTCCTGTCCGGGTTATCGGGCGGCGACGTTCGCCTCCCGCACCGGAGCGGCGGGAACCCCCATCGGCGGCAGGCGGGCCAACTCCTCCGCCGCCTCCGCCGCGCCGGCGGCACGGGCCTGCTCCAGGCACCGGCGGGCCTGGGCCAGGTCGGTTACGCCAGCCAGGCCGCGGGCGAGGTAGCGGCCCAGCATCAGCAGACCATAGGGATGCCCCTTCTCCGCGGCGCGGCGGAACCATTCCTGCGCCGCCGGGCGGTCCGGCGTCACGTCGTGACCGCCGCCCAGCAGGGCGCCCATCGCGAACTCGGCGCCAGTGTTGCCCTTTTCGGCAGCGGCCTGGAACATCTGCTGCGCGAGCGCCGGGTCGCGCGGTCCCCCGCGGCCGTTGACCAGCATCTCGGCGAAGGCGGTCTGGGCGTCGGGCATCCCGGCCTCGGCGGCCCGACGTATCCAGTTGCGGCCCTCCATCGGGTCGGCGTCCACGCCGCGGCCTTCTGCCAACATGCGGCCATACCAGTATTGGGCGTTCACCACGCCCTCTGCCGCACGGCGGAGCCAGAAGGCGGCCCGGCGGTCATCCTTTTCCACGCCGACGCCCTCAGCCAGGCAGACGCCGAAGTTGAAGGCGGCGACGAGGTCCCCGGCGTCCGCGGCGGCCTCGAACCATTCGCGCGTCCGCAACCGGTCCTCGGGATTGCCGGCGCCGCGCAGCACCAGGTTGGCGAGGTCGGCCTTGGAGGACTGCACGCCCAGGTCCGCGGACAGGCGGAACCAGCGGGCGGCCTCGTCCGGGTCGCGGGCGGCGCCGGCGCCGGTCAGGTGCAGCATCCCCAACGCGCGGGCGGCGGCGCCGTGGCCGCCCTCTGCCGCACGGGTGAACCAGGCTGCAGCCTCGGCATAGTTGGGCGGCAGGTCGCCGCCCTTGGCATACAGGTCGCCGACCATCGCCGCGGCCTCGGGATCGCCGGCCAGGGCGGCGCGGCGCAGCCAGGATTCGCCCGTCACTGGGTCGCGCGGGATGCCGCGGCCCTCCAGCAGCGCGAGGCCCCAGCGCGCCATGCCGGAGCGCGCCCCACGCTCCGCCGCGCGGCGATACATGTCCGCCGCGGCGCTGATGTTCACGGCAACCCCGGTGCCAGACTCCGCCATGACGCCGAGGAGATACAGCCCCAGCGGCAGGTTCGCCCCCGCCGCCTTGGAGATGTGCCGGGCTGCCGCAGCCCGCTGCTTGTCGTCCGTGGCGGTGCGGAGCAGCGCCATGCCGTGACCCAAGGACCCCTGCGGGCATCCCAGCTCGGCCGAACGGGCGTAAGCCGCATCCGCCGCCGCCAGGTCGCGCATGTCCTCGGGGCCGGAGGTCGCGACGTAGCCGAGCAGGGCCAGGGCGTCGCCAGATCCCTGCGCCGCGGCGAGCCTGGCCCATTCGGCGGCCTTGGCAAAGTCCGGCTGTCCCGCATCGGTGCCGCCAAACAGGACCGACGTGCCGGCCCCCGTTGACACGGCGCCGGTCAGATAGAGCGTCGCCAGCATCATCTGCGCCTCGACCTTGCCAGTCGAGGCCGCGCATTCCAGCCATTGCGCGGCCATGATCCGGCTAGGCGGGACGCCATCCCCTTGCAGGTAGGCGCGGCCGAGACGGAATTGCGCCTCCGCATCGCCCTTCTGCGCGGCGCGGGCGAGCACGGGGAAGACATGCGCCATCTCGCCGGCATCGGCCTGGGCAATGGCCTGGCGCAGCCTGGCGGCGGAGCTGACCGCAGCGTGGACCTTGCCGAGAACGCCGGTCATGCGGCGTGCCTGGCGCGCTGCCGGGTCCTCAAGGCTCGCGCATCCCGTCCAACGCCACCGGCAGCACGCGGCTGAACAGGTAGCTGGCGACCGTGCGCTTGCCGACCTTGATGTCCACCGTCACCGGCATGCCGGGCACCATGCGGAAGCCGTCCGGCGTGTCATGCAGCTTGACCTGATCCAGGGAGATGTGGCTGCGGTAGAATGCCGCCTGCTGCTGCGGCTGGTTGCTGGGCGTCGTGCCGCGCACGGGCTGGTCGGGGTTGCTGGTGAAGCTGTCGGGGCTGACATACTCCACCTTGCCCTCGACCGTGCCGTACTGGGTGGCCGGGAAGGTGTCGAACTTGATGGTCGCCATGTTGCCCGTGTGGACGAAGCCGGCGTCCAGCCCGGCGATGTTCACCTCCGCCTCAAGCTTGGCGTCCAGCGGCACGAGGGTGATGAGCTGCTCGCCGGACTGCATCACCGAACCCGGCGACACCTTGGCAACGGTCTGCACGGTGGCGTCCTGGTCGGCGCGCAGTTCCACCAACTGCCGGCGCAGCACCGCCTTCTCCAGGTTGCCGCGTGCGTCGGACAGCTTGCGGCTGGCTTCCGTCAGATCCTGGCTGACCTGGCTGCGCCATTGCTGGTTATAGGCGTCGCGCTCCGCCATCATGGCCTGCAGGTCGCGGGCGGCCTGCGACGCCTGGCCGATGGCGTTGTCCAGGCCACGCTTGGTTTCCAGCCGGCTGTCGGTGGCTTGCAGCAGGTTTAGCTGGCTGCCGACCTGCAGCCTTTCCAGCTCGGCCCGCTTCCGCTCGACGATCTCGGCCACCTTCAGCCGTTCGCCGAATGCGGCCTGGTCCGACATGGCGCGCTGCACCTGGGCCTGCAGGCTGCTGATCTTCTGCGCGTAGTTCTCCATCTTGAAGCCGCGTTCGGACTGGCGCTGGAGGAAGATGGCGCCCTGCAGGAGGGCGATGGGGCTGCTGTCTTGCGGGCTGTAGGCGGTGCCGCTCGCCTCCGCCTGCAGCCGGGCGACCTCCGCCCCCAGGCTGGTGACCGAGGATTGCAGGGCGCCGGCGTCGGATGTGGCGAAGGTCGGGTCCAGCCGGGCCAGCAGATCGCCCTTGTGCACCACCTGCCCTTCCCGGACGTTGATCTGGCGGACGATCGCGGTTTCCAGCGGCTGCACGACGCTGGTGGCCGACTGCGCCACGATCTTGCCGGCGCTGGTGACGACCTTGTCTATGGGGATCAGTCCGGCCGCTGCGGCGCATGCGGCCACCAGGGTCACGACCACCCAAGTCGTGCTGCGGGCGGCGCCGACGATGGGCGTGTGGGTCAGCGCCAGGGACGGCGAGTGAAACTCCAGCAGGGACGGCAACGTCACGGTGTTCGCCGCCGATGCCTTGCGTATGGTCAGTTCAGCCATGGGCCGTCTCCGTCAAACGTGCCGCATCTTGCGGCGTGCATGTTGTGCCCGGCGATGGGCGAGGCAAGCGCCGCAAGGGCTTTCTGCCCCCTTTCCCTCCGGGAGAGGGTTGGGGTGAGGGGGTCTTTGCAGCGCCGACCTTGGCAAGGCAGGGGCGAGTGCCGCTGGAAAGGTGAGTGCCCCGCGCCGCAGCCAAGACCCCCTCACCCCGGCCCTCTCCCGGAGGGAGAGGGGGAAGCGAGCGAGTCATCCTAGTCTCCCTGGGCCAGGCGCGGTGCAGGCGCCTGGCGGCCCATGTTGCCGTCCATGTGCCGGTTCTGCTGGGACCACAGGATCTTGTAGATCGAGCAGCGTTCCAGCAGCACCTTGTGCGGCGCGATGTCCATGACGGTGCCGCGGTCCATGACCATGATGAGGTCGCAGTCCAGCAGCGAGGACAGCCGGTGCGACACGATCACCATCGTGCGCCCCTTGGCCAGCCGGGTCAGGTTGGCGTTGACCAGGGCCTCGCTTTCCGGGTCGAGCGCGCTGGTCGCCTCGTCCAGGATCATCAGGCGCGGGTCGGCGATCACCGCCCGGGCAATGGCCAGGCGCTGCCGCTGTCCGCCGGACAGGTTGGCCGATCCCTCCTCGATGTGGGTGTCGTAGCCGGCCGGCAGCCGCTCGATGAACTCCTCGGCGCCGGCAAGGCGGGCGGCGCGGATCACGTCCTCCAGCGTCAGGCCGGGGCGCCCCGCGGTAATGTTGTCCCGCACGGTGCCGCGGAACAGGAAGTTGTCCTGCAGCACGACGCCGAAGCTGCGGCGCAGGTGGGTCAGGTTGATCTCCCGCAGCTCCACCCCGTCAATCTTGAGGAAGCCGCTGTATTCCCGGTTGATGCCCTGCAGCAGCCGGGTGACGGTGCTCTTGCCCGAGCCGCTGCGGCCGACGACGCCCAGCATGGTGCCGGCGGGGATGCTGAACGACACCTTGTCCAGCGCCGGCTGCTTGCTGCCGGGGTAGCGGAAGGTCAGGTCCTCGAACGACACGGCACCGGCGAACTTCGGGCGCAGGCCGCCCTGCATGGCGGCGCTCTCGCTCGGGTTGTTCAGCACCATCGCCACCTGGGCGATGCTGGCGCGCACGTCCTCGAAGTCCTCGATCAGCTTGGCCAGGCCGACCAGCGGCTGGGTGACCCGGCCGCCCAGCATCATGAAGGCCACCAGGCCGCCGACGGCGACGCCGGTGTTGTCCTGCATGGCGATATAGGCGCCGATCATGATGATGCCGCGCTGGATGAAGGACTCGATCGGGTTGATGATCGTCTGCGGCCAGTTGGCCAGGCGGCCCGCCTGCAGCTTCAGCTTTCCGGCGGCGGCCACGCGCTGGTCCCACTCCGCCTTGCGCTGCGGCTCCAGCGCCAGGGACTTCACGGTGCGTATGCCCTGCACCGTCTCCACGAGGGCGCTGCCCTTGATCGCCTCGGCCTGGGTCAGCTTGCCGATGATGGCGCGCAGCGCCGGCAGGAACAGCAGGATGATGCCTGCGATCACCACGGCGCAGACCAGGACGATCCAGGCCAGCGTCGGCTCCATCCAGAACAGCAGCGGCAGCAGGAAGACCAGGGTGAACATGTCCAGGAAGGTGCCCATGAGCTTGCCCGTGAGGAACTCGCGGATTTTCCAGACCTGGGAGATGCGGTAGGTCGTCTCGCCGGCCGGCGTCTTCTCGAAATAGTCGAGCGGCAGGCCGAGCAGGCGGTTGAAGACGTGCAGGTTCAGCTTGGTGTCCACGCGGGTGGAGACGACCTGGACGATCTCGCGCCGGGCATAGCCGAGCAGGGTCTCATACAGCGTGGTGATGCCCAGGATGGCGCTGAGCAGCACGAGGGTGGACACGCTGTGGTGCGTCACCACGCGGTCCACCACCGTCATCACCAGCAGCGGCGGCACGATGGTGAGCGCGCTGAGCGTGATGGAGCCGACGCTGATGTCGCGGAGCGACCGGCGCTCCTGCAGGACCAGGCCCATCAGCCAGGACAGGTTGAATGGACGGTCCGCCTCCGCCTCGCCCCGGCGGCGGCGGATCAGCAGCGCCTCCCCTGCCCAGGCCTGGGCCAGCCGCAGCTCGTCCACCGCAACGGCGGACGCGTCGCCCTCCATGCGGGGATCACGGACCCAAACGACGTTGCGCGTGACGTCGGCGGCGACCATCAGCCCGGCGGTGCCGTCCTTGAACAGCAGCACGACCGGCGGGGCCGGGTTGCCGGCGCCCTGCACCTTGAAAAGCTGCTTCCATCGCAGCCGTTCCGCCTTCGCGGACAGGCCCTGGTCGCGCGCCCAGCCCACGAGCGATGCCGGGGACGGGATCAGCTCGTTCGGCGTCGGGCGGAAGTCGGCCGCGGACAGGTCCACGCCGTTGAAACGTGCGACGGCGACGACGGCGAGCAGGCGCGACTCTCCCTCCATCACCGCACGCGCGGCGCCGATGGTGCCGACGTCGATGCGCGGGGCCGCATCGTTCGGCACGGCAGCGGCACGGGGCCGGTTGCCAGGTTGAGCCACTTGGGGGGAGCCTGGTTGATCCACGGATCGTTCCTTGTGCCAGGGAGGCCGGGCCGTTGCGCCGCGAGTGGGCGGCGGCAGCGGGTTAGCATAGGTCTCTTGTCAATCCGCCAAGATTGAGGATGACTGCAACAGTCTAACCGAATGCGTCCGGTGCCGCACCACGCTAGATGGTAGGTAAATGTTAACTACGTTCGAGCAAACTGGTCAGGCGGCGGGCTGCGGTCTATGCGGGATACAGGAGGACGCAGCATGGACATACGACCGGTCGAGGCAGCATACATTCCGGAGATACAAGCCATCTACGCGCACCATGTATTGCACGGCAGCGGCACTTTCGAAGAGGTGCCGCCATCAGTCGAGGAAGTGCGGCAGCGTTTTGCGGCCATCACCGGGCGCGGCTGGTCGGCGCTGGCGGCAGTGGATGAGACAGGGGTGCTCGGCTACGCCTACTTCTCGCAGTTGCGCGACCGCTCGGCCTACCGCTACACGGCGGAGGACAGCATCTATGTCCGTGACGACGTGCGCGGACAGGGCGTCGGCAAGGCGCTGGTCGCACGGGTGCTGCATGAGGCCGAGGCAGCCGGGTTCCGGCAGATGATCGCGGTGATCGGCGATTCGGAGAACATCGGCTCCATCGGCGTCCACGCGTCGCTGGGCTTCAAGCAGGTCGGCGTGCTGCGGGCGTCGGGATTGAAGTTTGGACGGTGGGTGGACACCGTTTACATGCAGCGGGCGCTGGGACTCGGCGACGCCGGCCTGCCGGATGATGCCGCGCCGGCCTGACGGCCTGTTCCCTGCAGGCGCGCTGAACGGGATCGCAGGACGTGACGGCGCTGATGCACGTACAGCCAAAGCGTGATATCCGCCCCGGGGCCGAAAAGGCGTGGACAGCCTGTTCCACGGTTTGCCGGGCGGGCATCGCACGGCTGAGGCAACCGGCTTTCTCCGGGAAAACCGGCTTGGTTCATCGCCTTTGCCCCCGTCGGAGTGCTCCCTGCCGTGCCGTGCCTGCTGAAGCTCTCGATCTCCAAGGGATGACCGCCATGAAGTCAATCGTTCTTGCGGCAGCGTGCATGCTGTCCGCCCTCACGCCCGCGCTTGCCCAGGACCTTTCGCCCGATGCCAAGCGCTTGTTGGCCTACGGGACGGTTGCTGTCGTGGTGAGGTCGTGCGGCCTGCCGATCACGGATGCCGAGAACCAGCAGATGATGGGAGCGATGGCCAAGTATGCCGACCAGCAGAAGGACATCTCGAAGGAGCAGTTTACCGAGGCGATGAAGGCGGCAGGCGCCCAGATTGGCAGCAACAAGGAATCGGTCTGCGGCGAAGCCAAGACGACCAGCATCTCCGACATGCTGACCGAGGCCGAGAAAGGCGAGTAGCAATCTGCCGCGACGGGCGCTGGCGCATCCAGCCGTGGGAGCCGGCACGGGACCTGTCTGATTAGGCGCCAGGTTTCCCGTTAAGCGTCCTGGGCCAGGCGGAACCTGCCGGACACGAGCGGGTCGGATCGGAGGGCGGCCCGGACCAGGTCCGCATCCGCCACGCCGACTGCGGCGAGGACGGTCCTGAATGCCGCCACCTCGCCTCGGCCGCGCCGGAGGAAGAGCAGGCTCAACGCCTGTGCCGCCACATTGCGTGGCGTGCAGCAGGCGCATCCGGCGGGATGTCCGGCGGCTGCATCCACCCTGCCCTCCAACCATGCTGCGGGCAGGCCGGGCGGCGCCGGCGCACCGTGGGACAGCAGCACCGCGTCCCCATCCCGGGCGTCTGCCGATGTGCCGAACCGCAGTGGAAGCCGGGCATCAATCCGCATCGCCGCGGCTTCGTCGCCTAGAGATTGCCCTGTTCCTCCAGCGGCGGGTCGTCAGCGGGGCCATAGTAGAGTGCGGCGCACTCTGCCGCCATGACGCCAGCCACGACCTCCATGTCTTCCCGGTAAGCATCGTGGATGAAGTTCATGGTGTCGAGGTGCCGGTCCTCGAAGTACATCTTGTGGACGTCCTCGCGCCCGGCGCCATAGACGACGCGGCCTATGCGGCTCCAGATGCTGGCCATCGTGCACATGCCGCAGGGCTGTAGGGTGGAGTAGAGCGTGGCGCCGCGCAGGTCGTCGCGTTCCAGCCTGGCGCCGGCCCGGCGGATGGCGACCATCTCCGCATGGGCTGTCGGGTCATGGCGCATGCCGACCTCGTTGTGGCCCTCCGCCACGATCTCGCCGTCCATGACGACCACGCAGCCGATCGGCGACGCGCCGGGCATACCAGCCGCCTTGCGGGCCAGTTCCAGGGCGCGGCCAATGAAGCGGCGGTCGGCCTGGGATGCGGCGCTGGAGGGTTCGGCACCGGGGGAGGCGCGGTCGGACGGGGCTGTGTTTGAATCGCTCATGGCCGGGCAGCGCCGGGACGGCGGGAAAGTTGCCTACGCCGCGTCCACTCCCACCAGCCCGCGTGCGAAGTCGCCGGCGTCGAAGGGGCGGAGGTCGCCGGCCTGCTCGCCGACGCCGACGGCATGGACCGGCAGGCCGAACGCCTCCGCCAGCGCGACCACGATGCCGCCTCGGGCGCTGCCGTCCAGCTTGGTGACGACCAGGCCGGTCACGGCGACCAGGTTCTGGAACACCCGGACCTGCTCGACCGCGTTCTGTCCGGTGGTGGCGTCCAGCACCAGCAGCACGGAATGCGGCGCCGTGGGGTCCTGCTTGCGCAGCACCCGGATGATCTTCGCCAGCTCCTCCATCAGGGCGCCCTTGTTGTGCAAGCGCCCGGCGGTGTCGATCAGCAGGACATCGGCGCCCTCCGCCTTGGCGCGGGTCAGGGCGTCGAAGGCGAGGCCGGCGGCGTCGGCGTTCGGCGGGCCGCTCACGACGGGGGCGCCGGTGCGGGTTCCCCAGACCTGCAACTGCTCGACGGCGGCGGCGCGGAAGGTGTCGCCGGCGACCAGGATCGGGCGCAGGCCCTCCTGCTTGTATTGCAGCGCGAGCTTGCCGATGGTGGTGGTCTTGCCGGTGCCGTTCACGCCGACGACCAGGATGACATGCGGGCGCAAGGTTCGGTCAATCTGCAAGGGATGCGCGACCGGCGCCAGGATGGCGGCGATCTCGTCGGCGAGCGACGCCTTGATCTCGTGTTCCGTGATCTCGCTGCCGAAGCGGCTGTTGCGGAAGCTGGCGATGATGCGGGCCGCGACCTCCGGGCCGAGGTCGGCGCCGATCAGCAGGTCTTCCAGTTCCTCCAGCCCGGCGTCGTCGAGCTTGCGTTTGGTGAGGACTGCGGTGATGCCGCCGGTCAGCTTCTGGGTGCTGCGGGACAGGCCTTCCTTTAGGCGGGAGAAGAAGCCAGGAGCCATCAGGTCGCGTTCGGCGCGAGGACGCCGGGACGGGCCTCAGTCTGCAATGTGAGGAGGCTTATGAGGCTTCCGACTCCGGCTTGCTCGTCAGATGCGCCGAGCAGCAACTCCTGCGGCAACTCACAATCCACTTCGGCCATTACGCTCCCCACTCGTGGTCCGCATTTCAACACATGGGCGCTCCTGGCAGCGAGTGCATCACCTGGCTTCCTCAGCCGCCTGGTGGGCCGGCCGCGTCCAGCCCGGCGGCGTCCGCGCCCACGATCAGCGCGGTCGCCAAGCTGCCGACAGCATCCGCGGTGGTGAGCCGCACCGGCGCGTAGTGCTCGGTATGGCCGCGTCCTCCCCGCTCCACCACCACCTGCACCGTCCGCCCGACCATGCCGGCATGGAAGGCGGCGGCGTGGACGGAGGCAGCAGCGCGCAGCCGGGCCGCGCGTTCGCGGCGGAGGGACGGGGCCACCGCTGGCATCCGTGCGGCGGGGGTGCCAGGGCGCTCGCTGTACGGGAAGACGTGGAGGTAGGGCAGCGCGGCCTCGTCCACGAAGGCCAGGGTTTCGGCGAACAGCGCATCCGTTTCCGTAGGGAACCCGGCGATCAGGTCCGCGCCGACCGCCAGGCCCGGACGCAGCAGGCGGGCGCGGGCGACGGCGGCCAGGGCGCCGGCGCGGGTGTGGCGGCGGCGCATCCGCTTCAGCACGAGGTCGGAGCCGGCCTGCAGGGACAGGTGCAGGTGCGGCATCAGCCGCGGCTCCTCGGCCAGCAGGCGCCAGAGGTCCTCGTCCAGGGCGGCGGGGTCCAGGGAGGACAGGCGCAGGCGCGGCAGGTCCGGCGCCAGGGTCAGCAGGCGCCGGGCCATGCTGCCGAGGGTGGGGCGGCCCGTCAGGTCCAGGCCGTAGGAGCAGATATCCACGCCGGTCAGCACGACTTCCTGATAGCCCATGTCCACCAGTGCCCTGACCTGCCGCATGATGCCGTCCGGCGGGACGCTCCGGTTGGGGCCGCGGCCCTGCGGGATGACGCAGAAGGTGCAGGCGTGGTCGCAGCCGGACTGGACCTCGACGAAGGCCCGGGCGCGGCCCTGCAGGCCGGTGACGGGGTGCGGCGCATCTGGCCGGGGTGCGCGGAGGTCGGATACGGCGCTGCCGGCGCCGGGCTGCCAGGATGCGGGGCGTAGCTTGTCGGGGTTGCCGAGCACGCGGTGGACGCCGGGCAAAGCGGCCCAGGCGGCAGGGTTGATCTGCGCGGCGCAGCCGGTGACGACGATGCGGGCACCCGGGCAGTCGCGGTGGGCACGGCGGACGGCGGCGCGGCACTGGCGCTCGGCCTCCGCCGTTACGGCGCAGGTGTTGATGACGACCAGGTCGGACTGCCCGGCGGCGAGGCTGCGGATGACCTCGGACTCGTAGGCGTTCAGGCGGCAGCCGAAGGTTTGGACCTCGACGGTCACGATGCCGCGGCCCGCTGGACGGCGATGTGCACCAGGTCTGGCGGCAGGGTGAAGGTGCCGCGGAAGCTGGTGGCGGCGGGGCCGGACATGAGGACGCGGCCGCTGGGCGCCCACTCGACCTCCAGGGCGCCGCCGTCCATCTCGATGGTGGCCCGGCGTCCGGTCAGGCCGCGGCGATGGGCGTTGACCAGCGCGGCGCAGGCGCCGGAGCCGCAGGCCAAGGTCAGCCCGGCGCCGCGCTCCCACACGCGCAGGCGGATGCGGTCGGGGGCGAGGACCCTGGCGAAGCCGATGTTGGCGCGTTCGGGGAATAGCGGGTCGGCTTCCAGGGCGGGGCCTTGCGCCTCGGCCACGAAGGGGTCGGCGACGAACAGGGTGGCGTGGGGGTTGCCCATGCTGCATGCGGCGGGGTCGCCGGGGAGCGGCAAGTGCAGGGTGTCGGTGGCGCGGGCCAGGGGGACGTCCCTCCAGTCCAGGCGCGGCGGCCCCATGTCCACGCGCTGGCGGCCGTCCCGCAGGCGCTCGGCGGGCAGGTCGCCGGCCAGGGTGCGGATGACCTGGTAGGGGCGGCCATTCTCCTCGAACAGCAGCTCGGCGACGCAGCGGGTGGCGTTGCCGCAGGCTCCGGCCTCGGAGCCGTCAGGGTTGCGGATACGCATGCGCAGGTCGGCGTCGGTGCCGGGCGGCGGCGGGTGCAGAGTGATGAACTGGTCGCAGCCGATGCCGGTCCGGCGGTCGCTGAGGGCGGCGACCGC
>DASWOJ010000363.1:0-8472 GCA_036398775.1 Acetobacteraceae bacterium | reverse complement strand
AGGATCAGGATCACCCCGACCAGCAGCCCGACGAACAGCGGCCCATGCGTCGGGAAGGTGCCGGCCGAGGGCGGCAGCTTCGGCTTCAGCGCCAGGCTGCCGGCGATGGCCAGCACCGGCACCAGGAAGGCGAACCGACCTAGCAGCATCGCCATGCCCAGCCCGTAATCCAGCAGGTTCGTATCGGCCGAGATGCCGGCGAAGGCGCTGCCGTTGTTGGCCGTCGCCGAGGTCCAGGCATACAGCATCTGACTCAGCCCATGCGGCCCGGCGTTGGACAGCGACCCGGTGCCGCTTTCCGTCACCAGGCTGACCGCCGTGCCGCCCAGGATGGACAGCGGCAGGATCAGCACCGCCAGCATCGCCAGCTTCACCTCCCGCGCCTGTACCTTCTTGCCCAGGTATTCCGGGGTGCGCCCGACCATCAGGCCGGCGACGAACACCGCCAGCAGCGCGAACACCAGGATGCCATACAGGCCCGACCCGACGCCGCCGGGCACGACCTCGCCCAACTGCATCAGGAACAGGTTGATGAACCCGCCCAGCGGCGTGAAGCTGTCGTGCATCGCGATCACCGCGCCGGTGCTGGTGGCCGTGGTACCGGCGGCGAACAAGGAGGTCGCAGCAAGGCCGAAGCGGACCTCCTTGCCCTCCATGTTGCCGAACGTGGGGTCGACCCCCAGGGCGGTCAGCAGCGGGTTGCCCGCGGACTCCGCCGCATAGTGCAGCCCGGCGAACACCGTCAGCAGCGACCCCATCACCCACAGCAGCGCAAAGCCCTGCCGCTTGTCGCCGACGATGTGGCCGAAGGCGACGGCGAGCGAGAAGGGCAGCAGCAGGAAGGACCAGTTCTCCAGCAGGTTGCTCAGCGCGGTTGGGTTCTCGAACGGATGCGCGGAGTTGGCGTTGAAGAAGCCGCCGCCGTTGGTGCCCAGCAGCTTGATCGCCTCCTGGAAGGCAACGGGGCCGAGGGCGATGGTCTGCTTCGCGCCCTCCAGCGTCGTCGCGTCCACGGATGCGGCCAGTGTTTCCGGCACGCCCGTCACGAGCAGCAGCGCCGCGACGACCAGGGACAGCGGCAGCAGGATATACAGCGTCGCCCGCGTCACGTCGGCCCACAGGTTGCCGAGCGTCCGCACCCCGCCCTTGACGAAGGCGCGCGACACGGCGCAGGCGGCGGCGATGCCGGTGGCGGCGGACAGGAAGTTGTGCACCGTCAGGCCGAGCATCTGCGCGCCGTGGCTCAGCGTGGTCTCGCCGGCGTAGGCCTGCCAATTGGTGTTGGTGACGAAGCTCATGGCGGTGTTGAACGCCAGGCGCGGCGACATGCCGCTGAACCCCTGCGGGTTGAACGGCATGTAGAACTGCAGGCGCAGGATCGCATACAGCAGCACGAAGTGCAGCGCGTTCAGCATCAGGAGTGCGGCGGCATAGCCGCGCCAGCCCATGCCGCGCGCCGGGTCAATGCCGCAAAGGGCATAGAGGCCGCGCTCGACCGGGCCGAGGATGGGGGACAGGGGGTTGCGGGCACCCTGCATTGCTGCCGCAACGTAGCCGCCGAGCGGCACCGCTGCCAGGAAGATGAGGGTGAGCGTGAGTGCGAATTGCACCCAACCGATAAGCGTCATGACGGGGTCCTAGAAGTCTTCGGGACGCACGAGCGCCCAGACCAGGTAGAAGAACAGCCCGGCCGACACGGCCCCGCCGAGGATCAGGTCCAACATGGCGTCAGATCCGGTCGCAGAGCGCGGCGTAGCCAGCCATGAGAAGGATGCCGCCGGTGCCAAGCACCGCGAGCAGAATGTCGAGCATGGGGGCACCTTGATTGTTGCACCCGCGTTAGATGCGGCCGGGTCCCGTAAAACCGCCATTCCCATTGGGGACAGGGAGCATAAAGGTTTCGTAAAACCTCGGCTGTTTGCGGTCAGGCGTTCAGGCGGCGCGCTGCTCCGCCTCTGCACCCTGCTGCGCCCGATGGCCGTCCGTTCCTCGGCCCGGCGTTCCTAAAGCTGCCTCCGGAGGTTCGCGCGCTGATGAGAGGCCAAGCAGGCTTGTGCGGCCGGGCACGGCGGTAGGCCATTCATACGACAGGCCGCCATGACCGGCCGCGTAAGCCCGCATAGGTGTTCGCGGATCGGAAACTCCATTGTGCGCAGCCGCGGCCTGCATCCGCTGCCGGAGCGAGGTAGAGTCAGCGAGAGACATAACGGAGCGCCGAGATGGTCACGATACAGCGCAACGACTCGGTGCTTGGCGCAACCGTGCATGGCCTGGACCTGTCGCAGCCGATGGACGACGCGGCGTTCCCGGCGGTCCTGGGCGCCCTGGGCCAATACGGCATCCTGCGCATCCCCGGCCAGTCTATCGAAGCCGCAGACCTTAAGGCGTTCGCCTCACGCTTCGGCACCTTGGAGATCAACGTCGCCAACACGTTCCAGGAGCCGGGCCACCCCGAGGTGATGGTGCTGTCCAACATCGTGCGGGACGGCAAGCCGGTCGGCCTGTCCGACGCGGGCCAGGACTGGCACACCGACATGTCCTACAGCGCGGAGATCGCCTTCGCCAACGTGCTATACGGCGTCACCATCCCGCACCGGGACGGCAAGCCGCTGGGCGGCACCGAGTTCGCCAGCATGTATGCCGCCTATGACGGGCTGCCCGCCGAAATCGTCGCCCGGCTGGAGGGCGCCACCGCCACCCACGACTTCAACAAGTTCTGGGAGGAGATGCGCCGCCGCCCCGGCAGTACCCGTGCGCCGCTGACCGAGGAGCAGCGCCGCCGCAAGCCGCCGGTGTCGCATCCCGTCCTGATGACCCATCCGATCACCGGGCGGCGCCTGCTGTATGCCAACCCTGGCTATGCCATCCGCATTGACGGCTGGAATGAGGCGGAGAGCGACGAGATGCTGGCCCTCCTGTTCCAGCACCAGTTGCAGCCGCAATACCGCTACGTCCACCGCTGGACCGCAGGGGACGTGCTGATCTGGGACGACCTGTGCACGATCCACAACGCCTGGCCGGATTACCGGCCGGATGAGCATCGGCTGATCAAGCGGTGCCAGGCGATGGCGGACCGGGTGTTCGACGCGGCCTGGGCGGCGCAGGCCGCTTTGCAGCCGGATGAGGCGGCACGGGCGGCATAATTGCGCAATCAGGCCGCCCGCCCCCATGGCGCCTCCCGCGCCAGCCACTCCGCCAGGAACTCGATGAACGCCCGCACCCGCGCCGGCACGTTGCGCTGAGGATAAACGGCGTGGATGCTCAGGCCCACGGGCACGGCATCCGGCAACACGACCACCAGCTGGCCCGCGGCGATGTCTGCCTCGACCATATAGGCCGGATGCATCGCGATCCCCTGCCCCAGCAACGCGGCCATGCGCAACGCTTCGCCGAAGTTGGCGCTGACCGGGCCTGTCACCGGGACCGGCAGGGCATCGGCGAACGACCAGGACGCCGAGGGCGACTTCAGGACATGGACCAGGCAATCATGCTTCGCCAAGTCGGCCAGGACAGCCGGAGTGCCCCGGCGGCCCAGGTAGTCCGGCGACGCCACCAGCACCTGCGGCACCCGCACCAGCAGCCGGGCGATATAGCTGGTGTCACGCAGCGATGCCGCGATCCGCAGCGACAGGTCCAGCCCGTCCCGTACCAGCTCCGCCTCGCCGTGGTCCAGCATCACGTGCACCCGCACGCCCGGATGCGCCGCCGTGAAGGCGGCGACCGCGGGCATGAAGTGCGCTGCCCCAAACGACGGCGGCACCCCCACCCGTATGGTCCCGCGCGGCTCAGACACCGCCCGGCGAACCTCCGCCTCCAACGTGTCGAACCCGTCGAGCAGCCGTGCCCCGCCCTCCATCAGGGACAGCCCAGCCTCCGTCGGCGCGACATGCTGCGTGTTGCGGTTCAGCAGCTGCACGCCCATCAGCCGCTCCAGCGCCGATACCTGCTTCGTGACGTTCGCCCGCGACATGCCCAGGCGCTGCGACGCGGCGGTGAAGCTGCGGGCGCGGGCGACCTCTAGGAACACCTCGATGTGGCGCAGCCGGTCCACTAGCTCCCGCCGCGTCCATATGCCTCGGGGAAGAACAGGTCCTGCCAGGACGCGGGCGCGGCCCGCACCGTGCCGGCGGTCCGCATGAACCCGGCGTAGGCCATCGTGCTTTCCGGTGCCATCGTCCAGCGCACCTGCGGCCCGGACACCACGGCGCCGACCTTCTCGATGGGCAGCTTGGACCCGGCGTCCTCGATCCATAGCCGGGCGGCGGCCACCCGGTCCGCGTTCACGATCCCCGTCGCCTCCTCCAAGGCCAGCAGCAGCGCCTGGTACAGCACCGGGTTGCGCTCCCGGAACCGGGTGCTGGTCCAGGCCAGGGTGAAGGAGTGCGGACCCGCGACCTCGAACGAGTTCAGCAGCGTGCGGATGCCCGGATGCTCCAACTGCTGCTCCTGGAACGGCGGCACGCTGAAGGCGCAACTGATCGCGCCGTTGCCGCCGCCGAGCAGCGCGATGGTGGCGTCGGGCGGCGACATGGACAGGGTCAGTGGATCGAACCTGGCGAACTCCGCCGGGCCGAACAGCTTGGCCGCCGCCATCTGCAAGGTAACGGCCTGGATCGAGACCTTCACGGTCGGGACGGCAATGCGGTCAGCCTCAGTCAGATCCGCGACGCCATGCAGCGCCGGGTTTCGGGTGTTGAGTAGGCAGGGCTGCGAACTCAACGCACAGATGCCGCGCACCTCCTGGGCCGTGCCGCGGGTGCGCGCCCACAGCGTCACCAGGCCAGGGATGCCGCCGGAGACGATGTCCACGGAGTCCGAGATCAGCGCGCCGTTCATGGAGTCCGGGCCGTTGAACGTCAGCCAGGATACCTTGACCTCCGGCATTCCAAGTGCTGCCGCATGCTTCTCGACCAGGCCCCGCCGTTCCATGACGTTGAACTGCAGGTAGCCCATCGAGAACTGCCGGGCGAACCGGACTTCGGCCGCTGCGGCCAGGGCCGGCCGGGCTGCAAGCAGTGCGGCGCCGGGTGCGGCGGCGGCCAGGAATTGTCTGCGGAACATTTTCCATCCCCTGCACGTGCGGCTTCGGGCCGCGTTGCCCGGCAGTGTGGCACGGCGCTGCCGGGCGACAACGGCGCGCAGCAAGCTGCAACTGCGAAGCATCTTGTTTCCCAGCGGGAAACAACGGATGTCTCATGGGGCTGTATGATGATGCTTAAATTTTAGGACGGAGATGCGATGCGCTGGATTAGGTTCACGGCGGGGGAACGAACTGCATATGGCTTGGTCGAAGGCGGCCGGGTTGCTGAGACCATCAGCGGCCCTTTTACCGCCTTTGCCGATGCCACGCCTCCGGACCGGACCGGGCGGACCTACTCGCTTTCAGCGATCAAGGTCGAGGTGCCGTTCCTGCCGCGCACCTTCTATGCCGCCGGATTGAATTATGTCGGCCACATCCATGAGATGGCGGCTGCGTCCGGCGTCGCGCCGAGCATCCCGTCGCAGCCTGACATGGGATACCGGGCCGTCAACGCCCTGGTGGCGGACGGACAGCCGGTGGTCATTCCACGCGACGCGACGCAGGTGCAATACGAGGGAGAGCTGGCCGTCGTGATCGGGCGCCGGGCCAAGAACCTGAGCGAGGCGGAGGCGCTGAGTTGCGTCCTGGGCTACACGATCGGCAATGACGTGAGCGAGCGCGCGTGGCAGGCGGCGGACCGCACGTTCTGGCGCAGCAAGAACACCGATACCTTCAAGCCGATGGGACCATTCATCGAGACGGAGGCCGACCTGGATGCGATGGTGACGACGGTGCGGCTGAACGGCGCCGTCCGCACCAGCTTCCGCACCGCGGACATGCTGTTCGGTGTCCAGCGGTTCATCAGCACCATGACGCGCTATTTGACGCTGCACCCTGGCGATGTCATCTGGATGGGCACGGACGGCGTGTCCCCCGACCTGCAGCCCGGCGACGTCGTCGAGGTCGAGATCAGCGGCGTCGGCATCCTCCGCAACCCTTTCATCGCCGAGGACGCGCCATGAGCCACCCCTACGAAGCGCACGTGGCGCAGCTTCAATCCCTGCTGGCCGCCTGGGGGATGCCGGCAGGCTATGCAGCACGCACGGCAGAGGCGATGGCCTGGGCGGACCTGCACGGCATAGACAGCCACGGCATCTCGATGGTGCCGACCTACCATGCCCACCACAGGGCGGGCCGGGTCCGAATGGACGCGCAGCCACGCATCGAGCGGGAAACGCCCGTGTCCGCCCTGATGGACGGCGGCGGCGGGCTGGGACACGAGCCGTCGCGGCAGGCGATGGAGATGGCCATCGCCAAAGCTGGCGCGGCAGGGATCGGCGTGGTGTCCGTCCACCGCTCCGCACACTTCGGCGCTTGCGGCTTCTACGCCCTAATGGCGGCGGAGGCCGGGATGGTCGGCATGGTGGCGACCTCTGCCAGCCTGGTCCAGGTGGCGCCTGCCGGCGGCGCGCAAGCGCGGCTGGGAACCGATCCCTGGGCCTTTGCGGCGCCGGGCCGGCCCGGCGAGCCGTTCCTGCTGGACATGGCGACGACCACCGTGGCCGCGGGGCGCATCCGCAACAAGGCGAACGAGGGCCTGCCGGCGCCGCCGGGCTGGCTGCTGACGCGGGAGGGACTGCCCTCCACCGACCCGTTGGAGGTGAGCCATGGCGGCTACCTGACCTCGCTTGGCGGCAGCCTGGAGGGAAGCAGCCACAAGGGCTACGGGTTGGCGATGATGGTGAATATCCTGGGGGCCTGCCTGTCCGGCGCGATGCTCGTCACCGACCGGCCGCAGGCGCAGGCGTCCCAGAGCCTGGACATCGGACACTTCTTCCTGGCGCTCAATCCAGGGCTGTTTCGCGGCCCTGGGGCGTTCGAGGCCGATGTCGCCGCGCTGTGCGATGCCATGCGCGCCACTCGCCCATCCGATCCGGCGGCGCCGGTGATGGTCGCGGGCGACCCGGAGCGCAAGGCAGCTGCGCGGCGCCGGGCGGAGGGCATACCGGTTGGCCCCAAGCTGCTCGCCTCCGTTCGGGAGATCGCCGATGAGTCCGGGGTGCCTTGGCTGCTGGGCGAGGCTGCTTAGGGTTCATTATAGGCTAACTGCATCGTCTTTTGGTGATATAGCTTGATGGTGTAGCTCTGTTCGCCGTGAGACGGGTCGCGGGTGATGTGGAGTGCGGCCATGTCCTCGTCGGACACGCGGATGCCCTTGGGGTAGGACCTTGTGTCCAGCCCGCACCGGACCGCCAGGCCCGTTTTGGTGGTGGTGGCGCCGATCAGGCTGACGATGGTGCGGTAGCTGACCAGCGGCTTCGCCCGCCAGTTCCGGCTGGTGTAGGACAACAGGCGGTGCTCGACCTTGTTCCACTTGCTTGTGCCCGGCGGCAAGGGGTGGACGCTGATCTCAAGGCCAAGCTCGTCAGACAGGCATTGCAGCTCGCGCTTCCACAGCCGCACGCGCGAGCTGTTGCTGCCGCCGCTATCGGGGGTGATGGCCAGCCGTGTTGCCTTAGGGTAGCGCGGCCGGCCCACCTCGAGCCACCAGCGCCGGATGGCCTGCACCGCGAACGCCGCGGTGTCCACGCCCATGCTGACCCAGCCCTATGGCGGCCAGGTCGTGGACGCCATAGGGCACCGTGCGGCCCAGTTCCCCAATCAGGGAGTCATGCACCTGCACCTGCGCGGGCGTGCCCTGCGGATGCCACTCGCGACCGGGGTTCCGGAACGGGCCGACGAACTCCTTCTTCTTGGTGGCCACTGAGATCACCGGCCGGCCTGCCGGTAGGGCTTCGGACACGCCCTTGGCGATGTGGCCGGCCTGTCCCCATCGGGGTGGCTGCTGCCCTACAGGGTCTTCTGGTTGGTGTGCAGGCTGAAGCCCTCGCGCTTGAGCAGGTTGCCCACCACCATGTGGCTGACCAGGTGACCTTGGGTCGTCAGCGTCTCCGCCAGGTGACGCAGGCTCAGGCAGGTGCAGCACAAGGGTGAGACGGGGTCGCCCCGCTTGGTCAAACGCACCAGCGCCAGTGGCGCATCCAGCAGGCCGGGATCGGACGCCACCAGAGCCTTGCGCCCGCCGCCCTCTCGGCAAACCCAGCCCGGCGCCAGCGGCTCCGCCTTATCCAACTCACGCAGGCCGCGTCCGATGGTGCTGGGCGCAATCCCCGGTGCTCGCGAGACTGCGACGATGCCGCCATACCCCGACGCCCGCGCCTCGGTGGCCACGAACAAACGCTGGCTCCGTTCGTCCAAGTGAGGCGACAGGCTGGCAAAGCGCGAACGGATCACGTCAGTGTCGATCATCCCACAAGGCTACGACACCCAAGCACAAATAGGTGTCCAACGTAAAAACCCGACTCTGTTATACTCATACAAGTCCTCACGGTCATTCACGGGCAGTCGCGTCGCTGCGCCAATACTTCGACCCATCTCGCATCGCACCTGAA
>DASWOJ010000362.1:0-10202 GCA_036398775.1 Acetobacteraceae bacterium | reverse complement strand
GGTTCACCCCTACCACGGCGTCCCAATCCCGTGGCAGGATGTGCCCCACCGGCGTCAGCTTGCCCAGCGCCCCGGCGTTGTGCACCAGGATGTCCAGCCGGCCGAACCGCTGGAACACGCTGGGCCCCACCGGGTCCAGCCTGGCGCCATCCTGCAAATCCAGCGGCAGCAAGGTCGCGCTGCCGCCCACGGCGCGTATGGCGTCGTCGGTTTCCTCCAGCCCGCCCTGGGTGCGAGCCACGAGGATCACGTGCGCGCCGCGGCGCCCCAACTCGACCGCGGCGGCGGCGCCGATGCCGCGGCTGGCGCCCGTGACCAGGGCGACCAGACCGGACAGCGTACCCATCAGCGCTCGGTCAGCAGGCTCAGTTGCCGGTCCGCGCTGTCCACCATGTCCGGCAGCGCGATGGGATACTCCCCGGTGAAGCAGGCGTCGCAGAAGTGCGGCTTGGCGGCGTCGCGCCCCGGCTTGCCCAGGGCGCGATACAGGCCGTCCAGCGACACAAAGGCCAGGCTGTCCGCCCCGATCAGATGCGCCATCTCGTCAACGCTGTGCCGGGCCGCCAGCAGCTTGCCGCGCTCGGGCGTGTCTATGCCGTAGAAGCAGGAGTGCGTGGTGGGCGGCGAGGAAATCCGCATGTGGACCTCCGCAGCACCGGCCGCCCGCACCATCTCCACGATCTTGCGGCTGGTGGTGCCGCGGACGATGCTGTCGTCCACCAGCACCACCCGCTTGCCGCGCAGCACCGAATGGTTGGCGGAGTGCTTCAGCTTCACCCCGAGGTTGCGGATGCTGTCCGTCGGCTCGATGAAGGTGCGGCCGACATAGTGGTTGCGGATGATGCCCAGCTCGAACGGGATGCCGCTTTCGGCGCTGAACCCCATGGCCGACGGCACGCCGCTGTCCGGCACCGGCACGATCACGTCGGCGTCCACGAAGCTCTCCCGCGCCAGCTCCGCGCCGATGGCCTTGCGGGCGTCATAGACCGGGGTGCCTTCCATGACTGAATCCGGGCGGGCGAAGTAGATATACTCGAACACGCAGAACCGGCTCTTGCTGGCGCCGAACGGCTTGATGCTGTGCACGCCCTTGTCGTTGATGACGACGATCTCGCCGGGCTCGACGTCGCGGATGAACTCGGCGCCGACGATGTCCAGGGCGCAGGTCTCGCTGGCCAGCACCCAGCCGCCGGTGCCCTCGTTGCCGATGCGCCCGAGGATCAGCGGACGCACGCCCAGCGGGTCGCGCACGCCCATCAGCGCCTCATTGGACAAGGCGACCAGGGAGTAGGCGCCGACCACCTGCTTCAGCGCGTCAATCAGCCGGTCCACGACGGTGGAATACAGGCTGATGGCGATCAGGTGGACGAACACCTCGCTGTCGGTGGTGCTCTGGAACAGGCAGCCCCGGCGGACCAGGGCGCGGTGCAGGATGTGGGCGTTGGTCAGGTTGCCGTTATGGGCGACCGCGAAGCCGCCGAACTCGAAGTCGGCATACAACGGCTGCACGTTTCGCAGGATGGTGTCGCCGGTCGTGGCATAGCGGTTATGGCCGACCGCGTTGGCGCCGGGCAGCCCGGCGATCACCTTGGCGGTGCCGAAGTTGTCGCCCACCAGGCCCAGCCCGCGGTGGCTGTGGAACCGCGCGCCGTCGTAGCTGACGATCCCCGTCGCTTCCTGGCCGCGGTGCTGCAGGGCGTGCAGGCCAAGCGCGGTGACGGCGGCGGAGTCGGTGACGCCCCAGACGCCGAATACGCCGCACTCCTCGTGCAGCTTGTCGTCTTCGATCTCGGTAAGGGTTGGGAACATCGGGGAAACTCCTACTCCCGCGCGGGACGGGCGGACAGCGCCCGGCCTGCAGGGGTGGCATGAAGCAGATCTGCCGCGGTGGTCGTCCGGCCCACGGGAGGCTTGGCGACGTTAGGCCGGTAGGGCGGGGGCACCTGGTTCGCTAGCCACTCGGCGCCTTGGTAAACCGGGGTGAGCAGCCGAGCCTGCTGGACCGGTGCCGGCCAGCCCTCGGACGGGCTGAGGAACCCGCCTAGGACATAGGCAGCGGCCAGCAGCACCGCACCCCGGCCCAGGCCGAATACCAGCCCGAACGTACGGTCAAGGCCGCCCAGCGCCGATCCGCGCACGCGGCTGCTGACGGCGCCGACGATGATCCACAGGACGACGAGCGCAACCAGGAATACGCCGCCAAAGGCCAGGATGTCGCCGACGCCGGGGTCCGACACCTGCCGGCGCACCCAAGGGGCGACATAGGGGAAAGCGCCATAGGGACTGGCGACCCAGGCCGCGGCGATCCAGGCAGCGACACCCAACACCTCCCGCACCAGGCCGCGCAGGACGCCCACCAGGCCGGACACGAGTACGACGGCCAGGACGACAAGGTCCACCCAGTTCATCTATCCGCCGAACCCATGATGCCGGGGGTATAGCCGCCCCAGGAGGGCTGGGCAATTGATGACTGAAAGATGACACGGCGGCCGCGACGGCGGGACGCCGTCCGCCATCAAGGGCTGGGCGCCAGGGACTCCGTCCCGAGGCCACGGCCGGAGGCGTAGGCCCACACGCCGCTGTAGCTGCCATCCGGGTTGGCGTTGAACAGTATCGTGCCGCGGGTGCCCGCGCCGCTGAAGCTGATGGCAAGGACCCGGCCGTCGCCGACGCCAGTGCCGGTGTAGGCGTCCTTGCCGATCCTCCAGCGGATGGACCAGGTGCCCTCTCCGCTTTGCGACAGCGTGGCCGTCCCCTTGTACGGATCATGGCCGTTCGGCCCGGCGCCGGAGACGGCGTAGCGGCCGGGACCCTCGGCCAAGGCGGGTGCGGCAGCCAGGACGACGCCGATCACGGAGATCATCAACTGCCGCATGCCGTTTCCTCCCAGAGTCGCAACAACTGTCGCATCATCATAGCTTACGAGCGGGCCGGCCAACTACGTATCGTGGTCATCGTGCGCCTGGCAGCCTTTGGCCGCCGCCTGCATGGACGTGCCGGGCGCCGCGTCGGCCCCCTATCCGGATTAGCAGGGCTTAACCATTCGGGACCTGATGCGCCGGCTGGACGAGGCGCCGGCGCCGATATGCCAAGGCCGTCCGTAAC
Source organism: Acetobacteraceae bacterium (assembly GCA_036398775.1). Taxonomy (GTDB): domain Bacteria; phylum Pseudomonadota; class Alphaproteobacteria; order Acetobacterales; family Acetobacteraceae; genus DASWOJ01. The sequence goes on along the minus strand of DASWOJ010000362.1, from coordinate 7,097 downwards.
CAGGGGGGTAGCCACGCAGAGCACCAACTCTTCTGGAAGGTTGTTCCGTCCGGCTACCGGCGGGTCCGCGACCGGCGCACCGCGCTTTCGACCAGGATCGCCGCCAGGCCGGCGAACAGGATGACGGGCGGCCAGGCTGGCGGCAGGGGTAGGCGGGGTAGCGCCAGCCAGGCCAGGAGCAGCCAGGCCAGGATTGCGATGGCGAAGCTGCCGTCATCCACAAACAAGCCGATGAGTTCGGACCAGGCGGTTCGCAGCCAGCGCATCGCGGCAGCCTAGCGCTGCACGGCCGGGGCAGGGGCTGCCCGCGGCCGGCACAGCGTGACCGCTGCCGCGGCGGCGCCCAGGAATCCGGCCAGAAGGCCCAGCAGGGACCAGTCCTCGCCGGGCCAGGCCAGACCCATGCCCTCGCCGGCCCAAAAGGTGCCGAAGGCGCACAGCAGCACTCCGACCGTGAACTTCAGCTGGTTCTCGGGGATCATGGACACCGGGCGGTGCAGGACGAGGCCCAGCGCCGCCACCGCCAGCAGGGCCGCGGCTGCGCCCAGGGTGGCCGGCAACAGGAGTCCGCCGCCCGCCGCACCCATTGCGACGACGATGAACACGACCTCGATCCCCTCGATCATCGTGATGTTGAACGCGGTGCGGACGGCCACGCGGTCCCAGCCCTCGCCGGCGGCGCCAATGCCACTCAGGGAGGCGGTCTCCTTGGCATAGGCCGCATTCTCGTCATGCAGGGCGATCACCCCGGCCGAGCGCAGCACCGCCTTGCGGAGCCAGCGCATGCCGAACAGCAGGGTCAACGTGCCGATCCCGGCCCGCACGAGGTCGAGCGGGATGCGCGTAAGCGCCGGGCCGAGCGCCAGGATGATCGCTGCCAGCGTCAGCAGCGCCAGGCCGGTGCCGCCCAGCGCGCCCCGCCAGCCACGCACCGCGCCGACGGCCAGCACGATGGTCAGCGCTTCCACGAACTCGACGAGCGACGCCAGGAACGCGGCCAGGATCGTCGGCCCGGCATGTGCCCAATCAGCGCCCATAGCGTGGGCTCCGCGGCGCCCCGGCTGCCTCCCTCACGGCTCGGCTTCCTCGCGCTTCAGCAGGGCGTCGTCTATTTGGACCAGCAGGCGCGGGAAATCCACCGGCTTGGGATGGTAGTCGTCGCAGCCGGCATCCAGCGCCTTGGCGCGGTCCCCGGCCATCGCATGCGCCGTCAGGGCGATGATGGGCACCGCGGCGGCGCCCTCGTCACCGCCGGCCCGCAGGGTGCGCGCGACGGTCCAGCCGTCCATCACCGGCAGGTCCATGTCCAGCAGCACCACGTCGGGCTGCTCGTCCCGCACCTGGTCCAGCGCGCGCTGGCCGTCATGCGCCAGCACGACCTCGAAGCCCCGGCGGCGCAGCCGGCGCGACAGGAAGTCCCATAGCTCCTCGTGGTCCTCGACCAGCAACACCTTCGTCACGCCTGCCTGCCTCCTGTGGTGGATGCCGCACAGCGATGTAGGCGCTGCATCCGGCAATTGCATCTAAACGCCTGGCGGACCGTTCTGTCCCCCAGCATCGCTTTTCCTTCAGCATCGTCCGGAAGACCCCCGCATGACTCCAGCCATCCCAGACCAGGCCGCCCCGGATGCGGCGCCCGCCGCAGCAGCAGGGGTGTCCCTGCTCATGCCGGGCCGGGGGTTGGCGGCGCTGAACGCGGCGGCCATAGTGGTGGCGGCACTTTATTTCGGGCGCGACCTGCTGGTGCCGCTGGCACTGGCGGTGCTGCTCGCCTTCGTGCTGGCGCCGCTGGTGACGCTGCTGCAGCGCGCCCGCATCGGCAAGGTGCCGGCGGTGCTGGTGGCGGTCACGCTGGCGTTCTCCGTCATCCTGGGCATCGGCACGGTGATCGGCCGCCAGGCGACCTCATTGGCGGGGGGCTTCCCGGCCTACCAGGCAATCATCCAAGAGAAGGTGAAGTCGCTCACGGTCGGGGCCGAGGTGATCGAGCGGTTCAGCGGTTCGCTGCAATCCCTGCTGAGCGGCCAAGCGGAAGTACCGTCGATTCCCTATGCCGCCCCGGCGCCCGGCACCGCAACGCCCGGCACCGCGGCGCCCGTGCCGTCCGTCCCTATGCCCGTGCCGGCGGCCGAGGGCGGGACGGGCGTGGCCTCGACGTTCGGGATCGTGCGTACCGTCGCCGGGCCGGTGTTCGGGCCGCTGGCGACGATGGGCGTGGTGGTCGTGTTCCTCCTGTTCGTGCTGCTGAACCGGGAGGACCTGCGGGACCGCCTGGTGCGGCTGGTCGGGCGGCAGGACCTGCACCGCACTATCCTCGCCATGAACGACGCGGCCCGGCGCCTGTCGCGCTACTTCCTATTTCAGTTGTCGTTGAACGTGTCGTTCGGCCTGTTCATCGGCACGGGTCTGTGGGCGATCGGGCTGCCCAACCCGGTGCTGTGGGGCATCGTCGCGGCGCTGATGCGCTTCGTGCCGTATATCGGCAGCGTCATCGCGCTGGTGCTGCCGTTCCTGCTGGCGCTGGCGGCGGCACCGGGCTGGTCGCTGGCGCTGATGGTGCTGGGGATGTTCATCCTTGCCGACCTCCTGATGGGCCAGGTGATCGAGCCGCTGCTGTATGGCCACAGCACCGGGCTGTCGCCCATCGCAGTGATCCTGTCCACGGCGTTCTGGGTGTTCTTGTGGGGGCCGGTGGGGCTGCTGATCGCTACGCCGCTGACGGTGTGCCTGGTCGTCGCCGGGCGCTACGTGGCGCCGTTGTCGTTCCTGGAGGTGATGCTGAGCGACAGCCCACCGCTGACCCCGCCGGAGACATTCTACCAGCGCGCGCTGGAGGGCAATGCGGTGGAGTTGGCGGCGCAAGCGGAGCGCCTGACCGCGCCGCCGCCGGCCGGCCGTCGTGCCCGGCGCGCCAAGGCCGCCAGCCCGGCGCCGTCCGGGCAGGGTGCGCTGGCCGAGTATTACGACCGCGTCGCCCTGCGCGGCCTGGCGCTGGCGCAGGCGGACCTGTCCCGGGACGCCCTGGCCTTTGAGCGGCTGGAGGCCATCCACGTGCAGATCGAGCGCCTGCTGTCGCAGATGGCCCGGCAGGCGGGCAGCCCGCCGGACGCCTTGCCTTCGCCGGCCTGGCAGGCGGAGGGCGCCGTGGTCTGCATCCCTGCCCGCGGCCAGTTGGACGACCTGGCGGCGACGATGGCGATGCAGGTGCTGCAGGGCGCCGGGTTCGGGGCGCGGCAGGAAAGCAACCTGGTGCTGGGCGCGGGCCATGCGGCGAAGGTGGACTTGGGGAAGGTCCGGCTGTGCTGCCTGTCAGTGCTGGACCAGGGCAGCAGCCCGTCCGGCCTGCAATACCTGTTGCGCCGCATCCAGCGCCGGATGCCGGGCGCGGTCGTCGTGGTCGGGCTTTGGCATGCGGCGGGGGACAGCGCGCTGCTCGCGGCGCTGCGGGCGGAGGGCAGCGCGGAGACCATCGTGCTGTCGCTGGGCGAGCTGGTCGCGCTGGCCCGGGCCGTGTCGGCGCGGCAGCCTGTGGCGGCGGTGCCGGCCTGACGGGAGGCCAAACTGCGGGCGCTCTGCCGAGGTAGGGCGGAAAGGCGTCGGCGCTTTGTGCCAGCGCCGCTCCCTGACAAAGCGCCGACGTTTCTCCGCCCGGCATATGTGGGCAGCTTCATATACGTGAGCAGCCTCATGGGTCCGGCAGACGGAGGGGAACGCCGCCGTGCACTCTGCGTAATACGACCTCTGACCCTGGAAACTCTTGAACAATGGAAGCAGCCCCCACGACGGACCGCCGCGCGCACAACCTATTGGCCACCCTGCCCAGCAGCCGCGGCCTTGGCGTGCTGGCCGGGGTGCTACTGGCGGCCGGCGTCGCCGCCACGGCTTGGTCGCTGGTGACCGTTCAAACGGCCCGCACGGAGATTGCAACGCAGAACCGCATCCTGGTTGCGGCGGAGCGGGTGTTGTCCACCCTCAAGGACCTGGAGACCGGGGAACGCGGCTACGCCCTGACCGGGGTGGAGTCCTACCTCGAACCCTATGAGGCCGCGCGGGCCAGCCTGGACGGGGAGTTGGCAACACTGGTGGGGGGCGACGGCGGCAGCGACCTGATCCAGCAGGTGCAGGTCAAGCGCGACTTTGCCAGCCAGGTGGTGGAGGCGCGCCGGGCAAGCGGGCTGGATGCCGCGGTTGCGCTGGTCCTGACCGGGGTGGACAAGGCGTCCATGGACCGCGTCCGCCGGACGGTCGCCGGGCTGCAGGAGACGTCCCGCATCCGTCTTGCCCAATGGGAGGGCGACCAGGCCGGGATGGGGCTGCTGCGCCAGGCGCTTGCCGTCGCCTCGACGCTGACGGCCTTTGCCGTGATGGCGCTGCTGCTGCTGCGCCGGCGCCGGACGGAGCGTGCCAGCATGGCACTGCTGTCCAGCGTCATGGACAACGCGCCGGTGGGCCTGGGCTTCCTGGATGGTGGCCTGCGCGTGCAGCACATGAACCGCGCGCTGTCGGACATGAGCGAGCGGGCGCTGGATGCCGACGTGGGCCGCAGCCTGTGGGAGGTGCTGCCCGACACCCGCGAGACCCTGGAGCCGCGGTTGCAGGAGGTGCTCAGCCGCGGCCGCACCATCACCCAGGTCGAGGTCGTCACCAAAAGCCGGGTGAACCCAGGCCAGACCCGGGCATTCCAGTTCGGGTTCTTCCCGTTGCCGGCGGCCGGCGGCGGCCTGGCCGGGGCTGGGCTGGTCGTGACCGATGTGACGTATCGCAAGCGCGCCGAGCGGCGCCTGAAAGAAAGCGAGGAACGCTACCGCACGCTGATCGAGACCACCGCCAGCATCGTCTGGACCACGACGGCCGCAGGCGAGCTGACGCCGCCGCAGGCAAGCTGGACCGCCTTCACCGGGCAGCCCCAGGCCGAATACGTCGGAACCGGTTGGCTGCAGGCCGTGCATCCCGAAGACCGCGGCGCCACCCTGCACGCCTGGCACGAGGCAACAGTCGGCCTGACGCTGTATCTGGTGGAGCACCGGCTGCGCCGCGCGGATGGGGAGTGGCGCATGATGTCGGTCCGCGGCGTGCCGATCCTGGACGACGGCGCCGTGCGGGAATGGGTCGGCGTCCATGTGGACATCACCGCCCGCAAGCAGGCCGAGGAGGAGCTGAGCGCCGCCAAGGACGCCGCCGAGGCCGCCAACCGTGCGAAAAGCCAGTTCCTGGCCAACATGAGCCACGAGCTGCGCACCCCCTTGTCCGCCGTCATCGGCTACAGCGAGATGCTGGAGGAGGAGATGGAGGACGGCGGCGACGAGGGCCTGCTGGGCGATGTCCGCAAGATACAGTCCAACGCCCGCCACCTGCTGAGCCTGATTAACGACGTGCTGGACCTGTCGAAGATCGAGGCCGACCGCATGACCACCTATGCCGAGGACATCGAGGTGCAGGCGCTGGCCGAGGATGTCGCAGGGACCGTGGGCAACCTGGTGGAGCAGAAGGGCAACAAGCTCGTGCTGGACCTGCCGCCCGGCCTCGGCATCATGCGCAGCGACCAGACCAAGCTGCGCCAATGCCTGTTCAACCTGGTCAGCAACGCCGCCAAGTTCACCGAGAACGGCCGCATCACGCTGCGGGTGCGGCGCGACGGGGACTGGGTGGAGTTCGGCGTGGCCGACTCCGGCATTGGCATGACGCCGGAGCAGTTGGCCGGGCTGTTCGAGCGGTTCGCGCAGGCCGATGTCTCCACGACCCGGCGGTTCGGCGGCACCGGGCTGGGCCTGGCGATCACCCGCGCCTTCTGCCGCCTGCTGGGCGGGGACGTGACGGTGGAGAGCACCTATGGCGCCGGCTCCACCTTCACGATGCGCGTGCCCGTGGTCATGCCGGAGCAGGCGGAGGAGGAGGGGGAGCGGACCGTGGCATCCGTGCAGCAGGACAAGCACCTGGTGCTGGTCGTGGATGACGATGCGGCGCAACGCGACCTGTTGACCCGGTTCCTGGAGCGGGAAGGCTTCGCCGTCCGTACCGCACCGGACGGCCGGACCGGGATCGAACTGGCCCGCACCTTGAAGCCCCGCGCCATCCTGCTGGACGTGATGATGCCGCAGATGGACGGGTGGTCGGTGCTGACCACGCTCAAGGCCGACCCGGTGCTGGAGCTGATCCCGGTGGTCATGGTGACGTTCGTGAACGAGCCGGCGCTCAGCGCCTCGCTGGGAGCCGCCGACACGGTGCTGAAGCCGGTCGAGTGGACCCAGTTGAAGGGCGTCATGGAGCGGTTCCGCGGGGAGGCCGGAGACATCCTGGTGGTGGACGACGATCCCGACGCCCGTGCCCGGCTGCGCCAGGTGCTGACGCACAATGGCTGGACCGTCGCGGAGGCGGCCAATGGCCAGGAGGCGCTGGATCAGGTGCTGCATGCGCCGCCGCAGTTGATCCTGCTGGACCTGACGATGCCGGTGATGGACGGCTTCACCTTCCTGCACGAGCTGCGGGACCGGCCGGGCTGCCGCCACATCCCGGTCGTGGTGCTGACCGCGCGGGACCTGGACGCTGGCGAGCGCCGGCGTCTGGGGGGCGCGGACCGCGTGCTGAGCAAGGGCGGCACGGATTTGCGCCAGCTTGCCGGCGAGTTGCGCGGATTGGCGCCGCACCAAGACGCAGGTGAGGCTAGGCAGAGCCTGGCGGACGGCACGCCCGCCCCCATTTCAGAGAGCAATCAGGCCGCGATGAGGACTCCATGATGCGTGTGCTGCTGGTCGAGGACCATGAGGAAATTTGGGACTTCCTGTCCCGGCGGTTGAAGCGCCGGGGCTTTGAGGTGACGGTCGCGACCGATGGGCAGGCAGGGGTGGACCGGGCACGGGCGGACCTGCCGGACATCGTGCTGCTGGACATGAACCTGCCGGTGCTGGATGGCTGGTCGGCTGCTCGGCTGCTGAAAGGGGACCCGGCAACCGCGGGCATTCCGATCATCGCGCTGACGGCACATGCGATGGCGGGCGACCGGGAGAAGACCGTGGCGGCGGGGTGCAATGACTACCATCCCAAGCCGGTGGATTTTTCCAAGCTGCTGCAGCAGATCGAGGCATTGACGCCGGGGGCGG
>DASWOJ010000361.1:0-11493 GCA_036398775.1 Acetobacteraceae bacterium | reverse complement strand
CCCTCCTCCTCCGGGAGAAGGCCGGGGCAAGGGGTTTTGGTTGCGGAGCGGAGCGCATAAGGTTCAAGCCGACCTTAATCCGTCATAGGCAAATGCCGTGCCTACCCACTCTCCCTCAACTCGCCTCCTTCCCGGAGGGAGAGGGATCCACCTCCTCATACAGCGCTTGGGCTTCCGGCGCCGGCCCACGCCGGGCGGCAAGCGACAGAACCCGCACAACCCGCACATCGCCGCGGAGAGGGATCGTCAACACATCCCCAGGACGCAGCCGGGCATGTGGCTTGTCCGTCACCTGGCGGTTGATCCGGACCAGGCCCTCCGCCACCAGCCGCGCGCAATCGGCCCGGGCCTTCATGAAACGGGCGCACCACAACCACTTGTCCAACCGCTGCCAGGCACGGTCCTCGCCACCGCTGCCGGCCCCGCTCAACCCGGCGCGCTCACCGGTTGCCGCCGCGCTGCCGCATCCCCTGGCGCAGCGCGCCAAGAGCTGCAAACGGACCTTCGGCCACCCGGCCCGGAACCGGGGGCAGCAAAACCGGCGCCGGGGCTGCCGGGCGGCGGCGGGACGGCAGCATCATCGGCGGGGCAGGGGGGCCATAGGCGCCGTCCGGCACGCCGCCGCCGGGCGACAACCGCACGCCCAACGCGCGCAACGCCGCCGGCACCTGGTCCGGATGCACCTGCAGCCGGGATGCCAGGCCAACTGGCATGGCAGAGGCCCGCGCCCGTGTCATGAACGCCAGTTCCGCCGCCACCCGCTCCGCCACATCCAGCCGCAGCATCACCGGACCCGCCGGAACCCAGCCCATCGCCGCCGCAAAGCCTGGCGGCCACTCGGACGGGGCAGACAGCGACACCAGCCCGGGCGCCGGCAGTTGAGGTGTGGGCACCCCGGTCTGCAGCGCCCACAGTGCCGCCCGTGTCGCCACTGCCCGGGGCTTCAGCGCCGCCGGCAGAAACAAGGCGAAGCGTCCGGCGCGGACCCCGAGCGCCTTGAGCGGGCCGCGCAACGCCGCGGGGATGCTGTCCTCGGTTGCCCCGGGCACGACGCCGCCGGCCTCGATGATGCGGTGCACAGGCCCGCGCAGGGCGGCATTGTCCTCCGCTGCAGCCTCGGCTGCGAACAGCGGCGCTAGGTCGGCGGCGATCACCTGCGACAGCCACGCGTGCAGGCGGCGGCGGATGCGCTCGCGGCCGGGGCCGTCCAAGTACTCGCTGTCCCGGACCTCGACATGCGGGCGCAGCATACCGGCACCGGGACGCAGCCGCGCCACCGGCACCCCATCCCACGTCACCTTGTGGTCCGCAGTCCAGGCAAGTGCGGTGTTGGGCGCAGCCTCAAGCTCGGCGATGCGCCGCGGCATCCAGTTCAGCAACGCCCGCCGCGCCGCCCGCAGCACCATCCGGCGTTCCTGCCCCTCCGCAAGCGGGTCCGGCAGGAAGTGGAAGCCGCCGACATGGCCGACCGGATGGCCCTCCACCACGACCTCCCCCCGGGCGGTGACGGCGGACAGCAGCTCGTCGCCGTCCTTCTCCTCCAGCCGACGCAACAGGTGGGCGGCGCGGCGGTCCACGAATCGGGTGGTCAGGCGCTCATGCAGGGCGTCGGACAGCAGGTCCTCGGCCTCGCGCGCCCGCGCCTGCCACGCCGGGGCGTCGGGCACCCAGTCGCTGCGGGCGGCGATATAGGCCCAGATGCGGACGCCGGACAGCCGGGCCATCAGGGTGTCAATGTCGCCGTCACCCCGGCACAGCGCCGCGATGCCGGACTCCAGCCAATCGGTCGGCACCGACCCGTCCTTGACCAGGTGTCCATACACGCGGGCGCACATACGCGTATGCGTGTCGTCGGCCAGCTTGCGGAAGTCCGGTATCTGGCAAGCCTCCCACAACAGCCGCACCCGGCTGCGCCCACGCGCCATGCTGCGTATCTCAACCTCGCGGGACAGCGCCTCCAGCGTTTCCAGGTCCGTCGCATCGGGTCCGCGCGCCAGGCCGGGCCGCGGCGGCCCCTGCTGCAGGCTCGCGAGCAGGCCGTCCACGCTGCCGAAATCAAGCTGCGAGTTGCGCCAGTAAAGCTGCTCCAGCGGATCGAAGTCATGGCTTTCCACAGCCCGGACCAGGTCCTCGTCCAGCGGCGGGCACGTCGCTGTGGTGCCGAACGTGCCGTCGCGCATCCCGCGCCCGGCCCGTCCGGCGATCTGCGCCACCTCCGCCGCCGTCAGGCGGCGCGGGCGGTGGCCGTCGAACTTCGACAACCGCGCGAACGCCACATGGTCCACATCCATGTTCAGCCCCATGCCGATGGCATCGGTCGCAACCAGGAAGTCCACTTCCTTGTTCTGGTAAAGCTGCACTTGCGCGTTGCGCGTGCGCGGCGACAGCCGCCCCATCACCACCGCGCAGCCGCCCCGGCGCCGGCGGATCAGCTCGGCGATGGCGTAAACCTCACCTGCGCTGAAGGCCACGACCGCGCTGCGGGGCGGCAGGCGGACCAGCTTGGCCGGCCCGGCATAAGTCAGTTGCGACAGGCGGGGCCGGGTCTCGATCTCGGCATGCGGCACCAGCCGCTGCAGCAAGGGCCGGATGGTCTCGGCACCCAGGAACATGGTTTCCACCAGGCCGCGGGCATGCAGCAGGCGCTCGGTGAAGATGTGGCCGCGGTCGGGATCGGCGCAAAGCTGGATTTCGTCCACCGCAACGAACTCGGCCGCGCGGTCCAGCGGCATCGCCTCGACGGTGCAGGAATACCAGCGCGCGCCCGCCGGGATGATCTTCTCCTCTCCGGTGATCAGCGCGACGTTGCGTATGCCCTTGGCCCTGACCATTCGGTCGTAGTTCTCGCGCGCCAGCAGCCTCAGCGGAAACCCGATGATGCCTGAGTGATGCGCGAGCATACGCTCGATCGCAAGGTGGGTCTTGCCGGTGTTGGTCGGCCCGAGCACGGCTTTGACCCTGGAAGGGAGTCCCTGCATGCCTGCAATGGTTGGGCCTAAATCATGCGAATGCAAGACAAAGGGTTGCTCTGGAGCGGCGTTGTGCCGGTCAACAAACAATTTTCCCCCCTTGCGGTGGCGATGCAGAGGGTTTCAGGTTAGCCCTGTGTTAAAGGGCGGCTCCGGCATGGTTCGATTCGCGTGTATGACCGTCCGCTGACCTGCCTGGCGCAGGACGGAGCGCCGGCAATGCCGCTCTGGTCGGTCCGACTGGATGGCTTGGCGTCCGCCCTGGCGTCGCTGCCCGCGCCCGCTGCCGCCTTTTTGACCGCATCCAAGTTTACTGGCGCATCCGGGCAGCTCCTGCTGGTTCCTGGCGGGGACGGGCTTATGGGCGCTGTGCTCGGACTAGGCACCGACCGCTCGCCTTGGCCGCACGGCGCGTTGCCGATGGCTCTGCCCGAAGATACCGCATGGACCCTGCAGCCCGGCGATTTCGACCGGGACAACGCCGTGTTGGGCTTCTGCCTGGGGGCTTATCAATACGCCGCCTACACTCAGCCGAAACGCGGCCCTGCGCTGCTGGCCGGCGCCGCGGACCACCTTGACGCCTTGCGCGCCGCCCGTGCCGCCTGGATAGCGCGCGACCTGGTGAATGCGCCGGCCAATGCGCTCGGCCCGGCTGAATTGGCCGCCGCCACCCTGAATCTCGGACAGGCGTTCTGCGCCGAGCCGCTGCATGCCGCCGGGGCATCGCTGCAGGCGGACTATCCGGCCGTCGCCGCCGTAGGCCGCGGCAGCACGCGTGCGCCAGCCGTCGCCGGCTTCGCCTGGACCGGCAGCGGCGCCGCGGCGGACGCGCCGCTGGTGGCCCTGTGCGGCAAGGGCGTGTGCTTCGACAGCGGCGGCTACGACCTGAAGCCTTCTTCCGGCATGTTGCGCATGAAAAAGGACATGGGCGGCGCGGCCCTGATGCTTGCACTCGCGCGGATGGTGATGGACGCCGACCTGCCGCTGCGGCTGCAGGTGCGGATCGGCTGCGTCGAGAACATGGTGTCCGGCGACGCCATGCGCCCGCTGGACGTCCTGCGCACCCGGCGCGGCCTTACGGTCGAGGTCGGCAACACTGACGCCGAGGGCCGGCTGGTCCTGTGCGACCTGCTGGCGGAAATGTCCGACCTGCGCCCGTCCCTGCTGGTGGATGCCGCCACGCTGACCGGCGCTGCACGCGTCGCGCTCGGGCCGGATTTGCCAGCGATGTTCACCGCGCACGACGCCGCCGGGGACGCGCTTGCGGCGTCGCTGCTTGCGGCGGGGGCGGCGGTGCATGACCCGTTGTGGCGTCTGCCGTTGTGGCCCGGATACGACCCCTGGCTGGCCAGTACCGTCGCCGACATCAACAACGTGTCTAGCAAGCCGATGGCTGGCGCCATCACTGCGGCGCTGTTCCTGCAACGCTTCGTGGCTCCGGGTACGCCCTGGGTCCACCTGGATACCTATGCCTGGAACGATGCCACTAGGCCAGGACGGCCGGAGGGCGGCGAGGCTCCCGGCTTGCGTGCCCTGTTCGCCTGCTTGCGAACTTTGGCGGGCAGCAGGCCGTAGATGACGAAATCTCGATCCGGTCACGGATTTGAGAACAATACGGAGGAAAATCTAATGGTCAGACCCTGTTAACGATTTGTGGCGTCACCACGTCGCCACTGTTCCGGTAACGAACCTTGCCCACGACCCCTGAAACATGCCTGATCAGTGTGCGGCTGGAGTTCAGGGTGAGACAATGGCTTGCTTGAAAGGATATTCACTGTGGCAGCACCTCCTACTCCAGACCACTTCGTCGGCGTCCTGCGTGATACGATCGTGGCGCTCGTCCGGCGTGACGGACCCGACCTATCTGCACGGCAATTGGGTGTTTTCCTCACCTGTTACTTGCAAGACGGCGCCCATACCGTTCGTGGACTTGCGGCAGACCTAAACGTGTCCAAGCCCGCCATAACCCGAGCCTTGGACCGATTGGGCGAGTTGGACCTCGCGAGGCGCAAGGTTGATCCGATGGACCGCCGCAGCGTCCTGGTGCAGCGTACGATCAAAGGCCAAGCATTTCTGCGCGACCTGCGCTCGATCATGTCGGAGGCGACAGTGGCCGCGAAGCGCCCTGCTGCGGCAAGCGCCACCAAGACCGAAGCACCACTAAAAGTTGTCAACGCAGGCTAACTCGCAACTCGAGCAGGCCTGGTTGTCAGGTCTTGCTTCCGGAACCATGACTCGGAAGGCCGCGTGGACAAGCGCTGGCCTCCCTGGCCACCTCAGTTCTGGCTGTCCTAAGCGTTGCCGGATCAGAGGCACTCGGCGTGCATCGAGGCTTGCTAGCTGCCGCTTCGTCAGCATACGCACCGGTCAACCGCCCTTCACTCCTCCTGCCGTCAGCCCTGCTACGATCTGACGCTGCATCAGCAGGGTCAGAAGCAGCACTGGCGCAGTAACGAGCAGCGCAGCCGCCGCGAGCGGTCCCCAACTCACCTGCTCGAACGTCAGCACGCTGTAAACGGCAACCGGAAGCGTGCGCGTGGCACGTCCCGCCAGCACGACGCCGAAGATGAAGTTGTTCCAACTGAAGATGAATGCGAGGATCGTCGCCACGGTGATGCCCGGCCGTGCGAGCGGTAGCGCGACGTGGCAGAAGGCCTGCCAGATAGTGGCCCCATCCACCAGCGCGGCCTCCTCCAACTCGGCTGGCAGCCCTTCGAAGAAGCCGATCATTACCCAGGCCACGATTGGGACGGTGATAACCAGGTGCGCAATCACCAGCGCCGTCAGGGTGCCCGTAAGGCCCAACCATTGGAACAGCAGGAACAACGGGATCAAATAGGCCAACCCCGGTGTGATCCGCGCCACCAGGATCAGCAGCGCCGCCCGTGCCGCCCTCGCCTTGGCGATGCCATAGCCTGCGGGCACCCCGATCAGCAGCGCGATGCCCGTTGCCCCGAACGAAACCACGACCGAGTTCCAGGTATAAAGCAGGAAGTCGTTGCGCTCGAATACCTGCACGAAGTTGTCCAGTGTCGGCGGGTTCGGGATGAACACTGGCGGGAAGGCGGTGTTGTCCACCTCGTTCTTGAACGCCAGCGACAGCATCCACAGGAATACCAGCACTGCCGGGGACACCAGCGCGAACACCGACGCATACAGGCCGAGGCGCCGCCCCCAGGTGCGCGACCCGACCTTGCTCATAGGCGCCCGCTTCGCCAAGGGTTCTTCATTCCGGAAACCGCAGCGGCCCGACAATCCCCGGGCCGGCAGAACGATCCGGCAAACCGTGGATCACCCTGCCGCAACCAGCCCGCAATGACGGAGTCGGCGGTCATAGCGTCGCCCTGCGCCGAGTCCATAGCATCAGCATGGTGATAAGCAGGATCAGCGCAAAGAACACCACGACCACCGCCGAGGCATAGCCCATGTCGTAGAAGCTGAACGCCTGCAAATACAGCAGGATGTTGAGCGTCTCGCTCGCCGTCCCCGGCCCGCCGTTGCTGATGACGAAGATGGTGTCGAACGCCTTCAGCGCGTCAATTCCGCGTATGACGGCTGCCGCCAGGATGAACGGCCAAACCAGCGGCAGCGTGACGTGCCAGAACGCCTGCCACGCGCTGGCGCCGTCCAGGTCCGCGGCCTCATACGGGTCCTGCGGCAGGCTCGCCAGCCCGCCGAGCACGATCAGCATCACCAGTGGCGTCCACTGCCACGTCTCGACCAGCACCAGCGTCGGGATGACGGTGCCCGGCGAATACACCCACTCGCTCGGCGGCAGCCCCACGCTGGTCAGCAGGTAGTTCAGCACCCCGAGTTGCGGGTGGAACATCATCGTCCACACCAGCGAGATCGCGACGGGCGTCGCCATCATCGGCAGGATGAATAGGGTGCGCGCCAGGCCGCGTCCGGGGAACTCGCGGTGGAAGGTGACGGCGGCGGCGATGCCCAGCACCATTGGCAGCAGCACGGACAACCCGGTGAAGTACAACGTGCGCAGCACGGCCATGCCGAACCGCTCATCCCCCAACATCCGGCCGTAATTGGCGAGCCCGTTGAAGCTGATGCCGCCGCCGATGTGCCAATCATGCACCGACATGAACAGGGTAAATGCCCAGGGAAACAGGATGACGGCGGTCACGACGACACCGGCCGGCACGATGAACGGCCAGTAGCGGCGGGCATAGTTGCGTCGCGCCGCTGCCTGGGCAGGCGCCGTGACTGCGGCAAGCGTCGTCCCCATCGCATCCTCCCTGCCGCGGCGTGGCACCGCTTGCCCGACGGATTACACCACGGAACCACAGGTGCAGGGGAGTGGAAAGCGCGCCGTCAGGCTAGCCCAGGCCAGGCCACCCCCAGGTCAAAACACACTCAGGTCAGGAAACCGCTGGGTCAGGGCACCCGCAGGTCAGTGATCCCGCACAGGTTCAGGCGTCGCTTCTCAGTGGCCTTGCCGTTGGCATAGACGATCCGCAGGTCCCAACTGCACTGCCCCGTCGGCAGCCGGATCACCCGCGTCCCGCCGGGGGAGACGGTATCGTCGCCCAGCCGGTCCGCCCCCCAATCGTCGTCGCCAACCAGGCTCGCATAAACTTCGTTAATCTCGCTGCGCCCAGTGTTGACCAGCCGGAACGAGGGGTCGTCGGTTTCCGCCTGCCGGCTGCCCCGGCTGCCGCCTCGGGCATCGGGGCGCGACGGCTGGGTGGCCCCTGCAGCGGCGGGGAAAGTCAGGTCGTCAAGGGCACAGGTGTTGACGCCCCGGCGTTCCTCCGGCTCCCCGCTCGAATACACCACCCGCACGTCATACACGCAGTTGCCGTCGGCCGGCAGCCGTATGGCGTAGCGCTGCCTCGGCGGCACCGCGACCCCCGCCAGCCGGTTGCGCCCCCAGTTGGTGACGCCGGCGGGGCTGGCATACAGCTCGACGATGTTGCTGCCGGCACGGTTGGCGACGTTGAAGGACGGATTGGACTGCGCCCAGGCGGGTCCGTGCGCTGCGGCGGCGATCAACAGTGCGGCGGACAGGCGACGCATCATGGAACCATTCCCTTGTGGAGCCGAGGCTCTGCCAGGGCACAACTTAGCCGCCGCCGCCGGGTTCCCCGCAAGCAGGGATCGCGGGTGCGGGGCCGCTACCAGCGTCCCAGCCCGGCCTGGCGTGCCCGGCGCGCAACCCAGGCGGCCCAGGCCAGTTGCGGCGGCAGCACCAGCAGCACCGCCATTGGCTTCCACCAACCGGCGGACATCAGGAACGCGCCGCAGCACAGCCCGCCCCAGACGACGAAGCCCCATTGCACCAGCGTCACCGTCACTGCCGGCACCCCCGACCGATGCGCCACCTGATACAGATGGCTGCGGTGCGCCTGCGTCAGCCGGTCCCCAGCCAGCAGGCGGCGCACCAGGGTGAATGCCACGTCGAACAGCATCCCGAACAGCAGCATCGGCGCCAGCAGCACCGACAGGTCCGCGCCTTGCAGCCGCCCGGCCGCCACGCCCAGCACCGCCAGCACGAAGCCGCAGAACTGGCTGCCCACATCCCCCATGAAGATGCGCGCACGGGGGAAGTTGAACGGCAGGAACCCGGCCAGCCCCGCCGCCAGCAGCAGCGACGCAAAGTAAACGAACCATCCGCCATACGCCGCCGCGATCGCCGCCAGGATTAAGCAGGCGATGGCGCAGACCCCGGACGCCAGGCCGTTCAGCCCGTCCATGAAGTTGACCGCATTGGTCGCGAACAGGATCCAGGCCAGGGTCAGCGGCACCCCGGCCCACCCCAGCGGCGCCGGGCCGATCCCCGGCAGGTTCAGCGTCCCGATCACTACGCCGCTGCCGACCGCGACGGCCGCCGCCAGCACCTGCGCCCCGAGCTTCACCGCAAACGGCCAGTCCCGGATATCATCCAAGAACGCGACGGCGGCGATCCCCGCGGCCGCCAGGATCACCCCGCGGAACGACGGATCGGCGATCCGCGAGAACTCGGCAAACCGATACAGGATCAGCGTCCCCAACAGGAAGGCCGCGACCACGCCCACGCCGCCGCCCTTCGGCACCGGCCGGACATGCGCCTTCCGCGCCCCGGCCTGGCCGGCGTCCGGCTGGTCCATGACGCCCACCCCGATCATCCCCCGCACCAGCCCGGCCGACAGCCCGGCCAGCGCCAGCAGGAACACCAGGTGGGTCAGCAATGCGTGCAGCGTCAGCAGAGGAGGCCCTCTGGCCCGGGGGGACTGCTAAGCAGGGCCGGGTGGGCTATAGGGGCGGGACGATGGCCCCGCAACACGCCCCACCCCCGAGCCTCGCCACGCGGCCCATGTTCAACCGCATCCTGGTGAACGTCCTGCTGGACGGGGCGCTGGCGGCGGTGGCGACGCCGCTGGCCCGCTACGTCGCCGACCCCGGCGGCGGGCTGCTGCACCCGCTGTGGTTCGTCGCCGGCGGCGCAATCACCCTGCTGCTGGCCGGGCTGCCGTTCCGCATGCCGCAGCAATACTGGCGGTTCGCCGGCATCGAGGACCTGGTGAACCTGGTGCTCAGCAGCGTCGCCAGCGCCGCACTGTTCGCGCTGCTGTTGCGCGTGTCGGGCTTCCCGCTGCCGACGCCGACCTTTCCGGTGGTCCACGCCCTGGTGCTGATCGTGGCGCTCGGCACTCCCCGGGTCGTGTATCGCCTCCAAATGGCCCGGCGCCGCACGCGCGACGGGGCGGAGGCCACCCAACTCGCCGTGCTGCTGGTCGGCGCCGGCGACGGCGCCGACCTGTTCCTGCGCGCCCTGGAGTTCGGCCACGGCCGCATCAGCTACCGCGTGCTGGGCCTGCTGTCCCTGCGCCAGGGCCAGACCGGCCGGCGCATCCACGGCCACGCCATTCTGGGCGACGTGGGCCAGACCGCCGCCGTGCTGGCCCGGCTGCGCGCCGAGGGACGCCTGCCCTCGGCCCTGGTGGTGACCCAGCCCGACCTCGCCGGCCCCGTGCTGGCCGGGGTGCTGGCCCAGGCCGATGCCGAAGGCGTGCCGGTCCGCCGCGTCCCCCGCCCGACCGCGCTGCAATCCGCCGGGGGCGCCGACGTGCTGGAACTCGCCCCCGTCGCCATCGAGGACCTGCTGAACCGTCCGCAGGTGCCGCTGGACCGCGACGGCATGGCGGCGTTGGTGCGCGGGCGCCGGGTGATCGTCACCGGCGCCGGCGGCACCATCGGCTCCGAGCTGGCCCGTCAGTGCGCGGCGCTGGACCCCAGCGAGCTGGTGCTGCTCGACAACGGCGAATACGCCCTGTGGAGCATCGAGCAGGAGCTGGCCGAGGCCCATCCCGGCGCCCCCCGCCGCACCTGCATTGCCGACGTGCGCGACAGCGCCCGCATCGAGGAGGTTTTCGCCGGGTTCCGCCCCGACCTGGTATTCCACGCCGCCGCCCTGAAGCACGTCCCGATGGGCGAGGCGAACCCGACCGAGGACCTGCTGACCAACACCGTCGGCACCCGCCACGTCGCCGACGCCGCCCGGGCGTCCGGCGCGCGGGCGATGGTGCTGATCTCGACCGACAAGGCGGTGAACCCCAGCAGCGTGATGGGCGCCAGCAAGCGGCTGGCCGAGATGTACTGCCAGGCCCTCGACATGGCTGCCGTGCGGGAAGGGGAAGGGGCGATGCGCTGCGTCACCGTGCGGTTCGGCAACGTGCTCGGCAGCACCGGCTCCGTCGTGCCGCTGTTCCGCCGCCAGTTGGAGCGCGGCGGCCCGCTGACGGTGACCCACCCGGAGATGCGCCGCTACTTCATGACGGTGCGCGAAGCCGTGGGCCTGGTGTTGCAGGCGAGCGTCCTGGGCGTGGCAGGGGCCGCCCAGCCGGGCACCCCCGGCGCGCAGCTGGGCGTCCTCGGGACGCCGCAGGCGAGTGTCCGCCGCGGCGGCATCTTCGTGCTGGACATGGGCGAGCCGGTCCGCATCGTGGACCTCGCCCGGCAGATGATCCGCCTGGCCGGGCTGCAGCCGGCGGAGGACGGTGCCCCCGACGCCCCCCCGGATGTCCCCGGCCGCATCCGCATTCGCTTCACCGGCCTGCGGCCCGGCGAGAAGCTGTATGAGGAACTGTTCCACGGCAGCGAGCCGCCTGCCCCCACCGGCCATCCCGGCCTGCTGATGGCCACGCCCCGGACAACGGACGCCGCCGCGGTCGGTGACGCCATCGCCCGCATCGCCGCCGCCTGCCGTGCCGGCCATGCCGCCGCCGCCCTGGCGCTGCTGGGCCGCATGGTTCCGGAGTTCGATCACGCACCCGGCGATGCCGCCGCCCGGCTGCCTGCCCCCATACCTGGAGAATAACTTCGATGCCCCGCCTCCTTATCGTTCCGGCGCAAGGCCAGGCGGCATGACGCCGATCCCGTTCCTCGACCTGAAGGCGCAGCAGGCCCGCATCGCCCCGCGGCTGCGTCCCCGGCTGGATGCGGTCCTGGCGCACTGCGCTTTCGTAATGGGTCCGGAGGTCGCCGAGCTGGAGGCGGCGCTGGCGGCCTATTGCGGAGCACGCCACTGCAT
>DASWOJ010000360.1:0-4505 GCA_036398775.1 Acetobacteraceae bacterium | reverse complement strand
GTTGCTGCACGAGATGAACCGCCTGGGCACGACGGTCGTGGTGGCGACCCACAACGATGCCCTGGTGGCCCGGCACCCTGCCCACACCATCCGCCTGCTGGACGGCCAACTGGTGCGCGATGACTAGGACGCCTGCCGCGCGCCCCTCCAGCCCGGCACGCACGCTGCGTCCGGCCGGCGCGGACGACCTGGGGCTGCGCCGGGCGCTGTCGGACCGGCTGCTGCCCCTGCTGGTGGCGGCGATGACGTTCCTGGCGGCGCTGGCGCTGGCCGGCGCATTCGCCGCCGCCGCCCTGGCCAGCCGTTGGCAGGGCGGCGCCGCGGCGGTCATGACCATCCAGGTCCCGCAGCCAGCCAGTCCCGCCGCACACGGCGCCAGCCGCCGGGTTGACGCGGTGCTGGCCGCATTGCGCACCGAGGCCGGCGTTGCCAGCGCCCGCCTGGTGCCCGACCGCGAGTTGATCGAGTTGCTCCGCCCCTGGCTGGGCGACGGCCTGGGCGCGGTGGCCCTCGACCTGCCGGCGGTCATAGACGTGCGCCTGACCGGTGCCCCGCCGCCGAACCTGGCAGAGCGGCTGGACGCGGCAGCGCCCGGCACGCTGGCGGAAACCCAGGACGTCTGGGTGCGCCGCCTCGGGGCGCTGGCCCGCAGCCTGCAGGCCTGCGCCGGCCTGGCCGTCGCCCTGGTCGGCTTCGTCGCCGCGGCGGTGGTCGCGGTGGCGACCCGCGCCGGGCTGGCGTCCCGGCGCGACGCCATCGAGATCGTGCACGGCCTGGGCGCCACGCGTGGCTACATCGCCAACCGCTTCGCACGCCGCGCGACGATGCTGGCCACCTCCGGCGGCGCCCTGGGCGCGGCGGCCGCGCTGCCGGTGCTGGCGGGACTGTCCGGCCTGGCCCGGCCCTTCACCGGGCAGGACGGGCCGGCCAGCCTCGCCGACGCCTTGCCGGGCGGGCTATGGCTTACCCTGCCGCTGCTGCCGGTGGCCGCCGCCGGGATCGGCTGGCTGACGGCGCAGGGCACCGTGCGCCGCTGGCTGCGGCGGCTGCCATGACAAGGGGGCGGTGGGTGGACCGGGTGCGGCAGGCCGGCGTCGCCGCCAGCGCCGTTCTGCTGGCCTGCTCCGCAGCGTGGGGCCTCGGCTTCGCCTGGTTCGAGCACACTGCCCGCCAGCCCGGCACGGCGCTGCCGGACGTCGCGGACGGCATCGTCGTGCTGACCGGCGGCGCCGACCGGATCGAGACCGCGCTGACCCTGCTGGCCGACGGACGCGCGCCGCTGCTGCTGGTGTCCGGCGTCGCCCGCGGCGCCGACCTGCCGGAGCTTGCCCGGCGCGTCCAATTGGATCCGGCGCGCATCGCCGGCCAGGTCACCCTGGGCCGGACCGCGACCACCACCGTCGGCAACGGCGCCGAAACCGCCCAATGGGCCGCGACGCACGGCCTGCGCCGCCTGATCGTCGTGACCGCCGGCTACCACATGCCCCGCGCCCTTCTGGAACTGAGCCGCGGCCTGCCCGGCGCCGAGCTGTATCCCTCCCCGGTAGTGCCTCCTGCCCTGCGCGGCGGCACCGACCCGGCGACCGCGCGCATGTTGGCCAACGAGTATGACAAGCTGATCGCCGTGCGCCTGCACCTGGCCTCGCTGATCCGAACGGAGGCTGCCCGATGATTGCTCCCCTGATCACCCTGCGTTCGGCGTTGTTCAACGTCTGGTTCTTCCTGGTGACGATCGTCGTCGCTGGGTCCGGCACGCCCTGCCGATGGATCGGCCGGCGCCATGCGCTTCGCTTCGCCCAGGTCTGGGCCGGGCTGCTGCTGGACGGCGCCCGCGTCATCTGCGGTATTCGCGTCGTGGTCACCGGCCGCGAGCACCTGCCGCCGGGCGGCCCGATGCTGATCGCCTCCCAGCACCAGTCCGCGTTCGACACGCTGATCTGGCTGCGGCTGCTGCCCCGCGTCGCCTACGTGTTCAAGGCCGAGCTGTCGCGGGTGCCGCTGTTCGGCCCGCTGCTGATCCCGGCGGGCCAGATCCCGGTCGCGCGCGGCGGCATCAACGCCGTACGCACCCTGCTGCGCGGCGGCGACCGCGCCAAGGCCGACAACCGCCAGATCGTCGTCTTCCCCGAGGGCACCCGCGTCCGCCCCGGCGAGGACGTCCCTCTGCGGCCCGGCATCGCCCTCCTGGCCAACCGGACCGGGCTGCCCGTGATCCCGGTCGCCACCGATTCAGGGCTGCTCTGGGGCCGGCGGGCCTTCAACAAGCGTCCCGGCGTCATCCACATCGCGATCGGCCCGCCCATCCCGCCGGACCTGCCGCAAGCCGAAATGGTCGCCGCCCTGCGTGCCCGTTGGCGGGACGCGGAACGGTCTATGGCTGTGGATAACTCTGTGCATGGCCCCGTGCCGGCGATGTGAGAAACGCCGTCGCCGGAGGGCTAAGTGTCCGTTTTATCTCAGTTCCACTTCACCTATCTGATCCACCGTCACCGCGATGGCGTTCACGGCGTGTTCTCGACGTTAAGCAAGCCGTTGATTTTGCAGTATACATCAACGTGACATCGTGGAAGCGGCCAAATGCTCCCATAACAGCCGTTCCAAGCTCCGCAACCTCTTGAGGCTTGTGCCTGCCCTGTGGATGACGCGTGCGGGTGCCTTCCCATGAACGCTGCCGTCGTGCCTTCCGAGGCTGCATGAAGACCTGGTTGTCCCGTAGCTTGGCCGCAGCCGCGGCTGCCGTCGCCCTGCACGGCGCGGTCTGGTTCTACGCATGCAGCCGGCTGGCATCGGAAACCGGGGCCGCATTGGACAACCTGCGCCGGCAGGGCTGGGAGGTCGTCTCGGACGCCCCGCAACGGACGGGCTGGCCACTCGCGGCAGGGGTCCGCTACGGGCGGGTCCGGCTGGATGGCACATCCGCCGGGGTGCCCGCTGGCTGGCGCGCCGATGACCTGGACTTCAGGCTGCGCGCCGCCCAGCCGGGGACGCTGTTGCTCACCCCAAGCAGGATGCAGGAAGTACGGCTTGGCGGCGGAGATTGGCTGCAGGTGGCGGCGTCGCTGCAGCTCGCCGTCCAGGCAGACAGCGCCGAGGCGGTTGGCCGTGACCTTGCCGTGCACTTGCCCGGCGGCCCCGTCACGATCGCTGCGATGCACGCCAACCTCCAGGGACGCACGTTGCAGCTCGATCTCGCCGGCATCGAGGCAGGGCCGTTCCTGGGCGCCGGACACCTCGTGGCCGAGACCATTCTGACCGGCCCGCTGCTGCCCGGCCCTGATCCCGCCGCCGCTGCGACGGCGTGGCGCGACGGCGGGGGGGTGCTGCAGGTCAACGCACTTCAGCTTGATGCCGGCGGCCTGCAAGCGTCCGCGTCCGGCGCCGCGGGCCTTGACCCCGCCCTACAGCCGGTGCTGAACCTGACCGCGCGCGTGCAGGGCTACCAGACGGCGCTGGACCGGCTGACGCAGGCCGGGGTGATCCAGACTTCGGCCGCCGTGGCAGCCAAGGCAGTGCTGGGCTTGTTGTCCGGCCGCAGCCCCGGCGCGCCGGCAACCTTTCCGGTCAGCGTCGCCGGCGGCATCGTCTCGGTCGCGGGCTTCCCGTTGCTGCGCCTGCCGGCAGTTGATTGGACGGCAGCGCCGAGGCAGCGGCACGGGATGACGATGCCGGAGCAATAACCTGGCGCACGCGGAAGCTGCAGGCTGCGGGCGTGTTCAGCGTGATCCCGGTCGCAGCGGCGATGCGGCGGAGGCCGCTGCGGCCGCTGTGGTGGGCACCACTGGCACCCGGCGTCTCGGTCGCGCGATGCGCAACTGCCGGGCGGCCGCCATCCCGCTGCTTCGACCCGTCCGGGCCAGGCATGACCCGCAGCAAATTGCAGCCAGGCCGAGGCGCGCAGTGGCCGGACTCGGCTGAAAGCCCCTGCTCGCGACTGAAAGAGCCATCCGGGCTTGCGTCGAGCTTGGACGCCGCTCTAGGGCTTGCTGCGCGCAGTCTTAATGCGGCGGCTCGTTGACAAGGGGGCGGGGGACTCGGCGTTGTCCGGCGTGCTGGCGGGATACTCCGTCTCCAGGTCAGGCGCAGCTTCTGCGGCATGGCCGGCCACGGCGTCCACGGCCCGATGGACGGCTGCCTCGACGGCCGAAGTGCTGCTCGTCATATCCTCCGCCAGGGCGGCAGCCGCGCCGATAGGCCCGGCCGGCGGCACCTTCGGCCCTTCCTCGGCGGCAGCCGGCTGCTCGTCCGGCGCTGGCGCCGCCGCTGCCGGACCCGCCTCCGGCGCCGCAGCTCCGGCGTCCAGTTGCGCGACCGCCTGGGCCGCTGCAAGCCGGACCCGCAGCTCCTCGACCTCCGTCCGCAACCGGTCCAACTCGGCCGCATCGGCAGAGGCTGCCGCAGGATGCTCCGGCGCGGCCCCAGGCGCAGGTCCAGGTGCCGGCGGCAACGGCTCGGTGCCGCGGTGGAACGGGTTGAACAGGCTCATGGCGCGCTCGATAATCGCCAGG
>DASWOJ010000359.1:0-2821 GCA_036398775.1 Acetobacteraceae bacterium | reverse complement strand
CTCGCGCCAACATGAGGCAAGAGCCACGCCGTCGCAGGAACCGGGCTGGCTCTGCTATCGAATTTTGGCCCAGTAATGCTGGCGGATTTTGGCCCATCCCCCGTCCCTCAAACCTAGGGTGTCTCCGGCTTTGCCGGGGGGCTCAGAGTGGATTGGAACGCCAGAGTGGATTTGTTTGAGCAGCTCCGTCGGGAGCATGAGTTTGTGATCGGGACTGTTGCGGGGGTTGCTGCCAAGTTCGGGGTTCATCGCCGGATGGTGCGGCAGGCGATCGCCGGGGCATTGCCGCCGCCGCACGCCTACCCGCAACGGGTCAAGCCGAAGCTGGACGGCGTCCTGGCGTTCATTGACGCGGTGCTGGACGAGGACCGGCGTGCTCCGCGCAAGCAGCGGCACACGGCGCGTCGCATCCATCGTCGGATCCTGAGGGAGTTCCCGGGCGTTTCGGTCGCTGAGTCGACGGTGCGCAACCATGTGCGCGAGCGCAAGCGGCAGTTGGGCTTGGTGCTGCGCGAGACGTTTGTGCCGCAAAGCTACACCTGGGGCCAAGAGGCGCAGGTGGACTGGTATGAGGCGTGGGCGGATCTTGGGGACGAGCGGACCAAGCTGCAGGTGTTCGCGATGCGCTCGATGGCGAGCGGGGCTGCGTTCCACCGCGCCTACCGGCACGCGACGCAGCAGGCGTTCCTGGAGGCGCACGAGCTGGCGTTCGACTACTTTGGCGGTGTGTTCCGGCTGCTGCGCTATGACAACCTGGCGAGTGCGGTGCGCAAGATCCTGAGGGGCCACCGGCGGGAGGAGACGGTGCGTTTCGTGGCGTTCCGCTCGCATTGGCGGTTTGCCGCCGAGTTCTGCACCCCTGGCGAGGGTCATGAAAAGGGCGGCGTTGAGGGCGAGGGCGGCTACTTCCGGCGCAATCACCTGGTTCCTGTGCCGTCCGCTGCTGACCTTGACGCACTGAACACGCTGCTGGTGGCGTGGTGCCGGGAGGACGAGACGCGCGTGCTGGACGGGCGCACGGAGCCGGTCGGCGCGGCGATGACGGTGGAGCGCCCCCACCTGCTGCCGGGGGCGGCCGAGGGGTTCGACTTGGCCGAGGTGGTGTTTCCCTTGGTGGACAAGCGGGGGTGCGTGGCGGTCAAGACCAATTTCTACTCGGTGCCGGTCAAGGCGGGCATCCGGGTAGAAGCGCATGTGCATCCGCTGCACGTCGAGGTTTGGCACGCGGGCCAGCGGATTGCGC
This sequence comes from Acetobacteraceae bacterium, assembly GCA_036398775.1. Lineage (GTDB taxonomy): Bacteria > Pseudomonadota > Alphaproteobacteria > Acetobacterales > Acetobacteraceae > DASWOJ01. The sequence goes on along the minus strand of DASWOJ010000359.1, from coordinate 1,578 downwards.
GCCATGAGCGCTGCTACAGCCGACGCCAGCAGGTGCTGGACCTCGAGCACTACCTCGATGTGCTGAGCCACAAGCCCGGCGCGATGGCTGGGTCCAAGCCGCTGGAGCAATGGCGCCAGACTGGCCGATGGCCTGCCTGCTACGATGAGCTCTGGGACCGGCTGCGGGTTCGGCACGGCAAGCAGAATGGCACCCGCGCCATGGTGGCGGTGGTGGCGCTGGGGCGGGAGTTCGGCCATGACCGGCTGCGGACGGCGGTCGCCACGACGGTGTCGCTGGGCGCCTGCGACGTCGCCGCGGTGCGCTACCTTCTGACCGAGGCGGGATTGCACAAAGCCCAGCCCGATCCGGTCGATGTGGGCGCGCTCGCCCGCTACGACCGGCCGCTGCCGACGACGGCCGACTACGACGTGCTGCTGTTGTCCAGTCCCTGCGCGGGGACGGCATGATGAGCGACCTGCAGGACCAAGCCATCCGGCAGCACTGCAAGGCGCTACGCCTGCCGACGGTCGGCGGCCAGTTCGCGCGCTTGGCTGACGAGGCGACCCGGGCAGGGCAGTCCCATACCGGCTACCTCGAGGCGTTGCTGGCGGCCGAGATGGAGGAGCGTGAAAGCCGGGCCGTCACCCGCATGCTGCACGAGGCGCGGCTGCCGCGGATGAAGACGCTGGACGCGTTTGAGTTCGACCGTTCCAGCGTTTCGGCCGCCCAGCTGCGCACTCTGGCCGAGGGCGACTACGTGGCCCGCGCCGAACCTGTGCTGCTGGTCGGCGAGGCGGGCACGGGCAAGACGCACCTTGCGACCGGATTGTGCGTGGCAGCGTGCCGCCAGCGGCGCCGGGTGCGGTTTACGACGGCGACTGCGCTGATCAACGAGCTGGCCGAGGCGGCGCATGCGAACCAGCTCAGCCGCGCGCTCGGCCGGTGGGAGCGGCTCGACCTGATCTGCATCGACGAGCTGGGCTACGTGCCTCTGGCCGAAACCGCGTGCGAGTTGATGTTCCAGGTGATTGCCGACCGGGCGGAGAAGGCGGCGGTGATCCTGACCACCAACTTACCTTTTTCTGAGTGGTCTCAAGTCATCCCGAACGCCCGGCTGTGCAAAGCGCTGATCGATCGCCTGACCGACCGGGCGCACATCATCACCACCGGCGCAGACTCATACCGGTTCCGCCGCACCACGGCCCAGCGAAAGCCAGGCAAAGCATGACGGGGAGCATAGAACAGCAACGCTAACCGGCTGGCTCGAGCCTAGGCCCGAGCCAGCCGGTCACACCGCGGGAGGTGGGCCAGAATTCATCAGCACTGCTGGGCCAAAATTCATTGTCACAGCCACCCGACTCGGACAACGAAATCAGCCAGGCGGTGGTCAAGATGGCGACCCTTCTTCAGCACCATATGGAAGTGGCGTTTGATGGCCACGTCGCATCGCAAGCCGAAAGGCGAGATGCTTAGCTGTAGTGGCTTGCACTTATCGGCCTGAACCGGCTCACGCTCGTTGGAATTATCGGGGCGCCTGGCTCACGCTGCATAACCCCAGGCGCAGGCTCGGCGGGACGGGCTTGCAATCATCAGCCC
>DASWOJ010000358.1:0-7131 GCA_036398775.1 Acetobacteraceae bacterium | reverse complement strand
GTCCCCGCCATCAGGCTCGCCGACCCGGCCAGCGCCACCGGGCGGTAGGCCAGCCGGGTCATCATCCGGCTGGCGCCGATGCTGGCGCAGGTCCAACTGATCGTCAGCACGCCCAGCACCACTCCGGCGACCAGCGCGCTGCGGCCCATCACGCCCTCGGTCCAGGATGGCAGGAAGGCGGTGGCGCCGATCAGCAGCATCCCGCACAGCAGCGCCGACAGGTTGCCGGCCACGATCATCGGCGTGCGCCATAGATGCAGCGGCAGGATCGGGATGGCGGCCCGGCGCTCCCGCACGGCGAAGCCCGCCAGCGCCGCCAGGCCCACGGCCACCAGCAGCGGCAAGCCGATGCGGCCAAAGGACTCGTGCTGCACCAGCGCCGCCATGATGGCGCCAATGCCCAGGGCCAGCAGCCCGGCGCCGGGCAGGTCCAGCCTGGTGCGCTGCCCCGACGGCGCAGGCTCGTGCAGGTAGCGGGCCACCAGCGCCATCGTCACCAAGCCGATGGGCAGGTTGACCCAGAACACGAACGGCCAGCCGAGCGTGCCGACGAAGAACGACCCCAGCAGCGGCCCGACGATGGCGGCGATGCCCCAAACGCCGCTGACCCAGCCCAGCGCCCGCGCCCGGCCGGCTGGCGGCGTCACGTCGGAGATGATGATGCTGCCCATCGGCACCAGCCCGCCGCCGCCTAGGCCCTGGATGGCGCGGAAGGCGATCAAGGACCCCATGCTCCACGCGCAGCCGCACAGCAGCGAGCCGATCAGGAACACCAGCACGCTGCCGATATACACCCGGCGCCGCCCGAACCCGTCCGCCATCCGGCCATAGATCGGGGTCATCACCGCCTGGGTCAGCAGGTAGATGCCAAAGGCCCAGGTGAACAGCTCGAAGCCGCCGAGCTCGCCGACGATGGTGGGCATGGCGGTGCTGATGACGGTCACCTCGACCGCGGCCATGAAGGTGGACACCAGCATGGCGCCGACGATCAGCCGGGCGTGCCGGTGCGGCGGCGGCCCGGTGTCCGGCGCGTCGGGATCGGGTGCGGCGCGGCCGGGGTGCGTGAGGCTCATGGAAGTGTAAGAAGGGGCGGTCGGGACAGGGTGCAACCTGAACCGTCCCGGATGACACGCGATGACACGCATGGAAACCAGGCTGGCCCCGTTTTGGCGCTTCCGTCCCGGCGGCGCAGCCATCGCCATCCGGGTGCAGCCGCGGGCGCGGCGGGCTGGATTGGGCGGCGCCGTGCTGGACGCCGCCGGGTCGCCCCGCCTGCGGGTCGCGGTGACGGAGCCGCCGGAGAATGGCCGGGCGACGCGGGCGGCCTGCGCCGCATTGGCGGCGGCCCTGGGTCTGGCGGCGCGGGACGTGACGGTGCTGCAGGGCGCGGGGTCACGGGAGAAGCTGCTGCTGGCGGCCGGGGACGCAGACGTGCTGGCGGCACGGCTGCGGGCGTTGGCGGGTCCAACCGGCGGCGACGGGGGTGACATTTGACCCAAGCAGGCTTGCTTGGCCTGGCATCAGCTGGCCTCGCGGCCGCGCCTGATGGGGCCGGGATCGTCCTGCAGCGACGATGGCGGGCATGCCGACATGCCCTTCGAGGCGGATGACCCTGACGGCGGCTATTCGGCGCCCGCGACCTTCCTGATCGCTGCTGGCGCTTGCCCCTCAGGTGTCTAGCAGGCCGGGTACGAACACGTCCTCGATGGCGAACCGGCGTGCGGTCAACCCTTGTTCGTAGTGGTAGCGGAGCACCGCATCAATCGCTGCCCGATTGGCCGCGATGCCGTAGGGCCACCAATCTCCGCCCAGCAGGTCACGGACACCCCCGATCAGCTTGGTCAGCCAAGGCAGCATCACCGCCATGTTGTTGAAGGTCATGCCCTCGACATACTGCGCGGCCATCTGGTCCTTGGCAGCGCAGAAGCCGTCATAGACCGCCTTCACCAGCTCGGGCGCTTCGAGGGCCAGCTCGCGCGTGACGACCACGGCGTGCATGATCGGGAATATCCCGGTGCGGCGATAATAGTCCTGCTCGATCGCCTCGTAGTCTTCGAACAGCCGGCCGACCCTCGGCGACTTGTCCAGCACGCATTTCGGGGCGTCGGCCGAGATCAGCGCATCAATCTCGCCGGCCTCAAGCATCTTGCCGAGATCGGCGTCCTTGCCCGCCCATTCGACCTCGACGCCTTGCGGCACTGGGTGAGGCACGAAGGTGACCGGGTCCATCGGGAAGTCAATCCCGCCGACGATCCAACGGCTTTGCCCGGGCTTCACGCCATAATCGTCCGATAGGATGCCCTTGGACATCACGCCGGCATCGTGGCCGTAAAGCGCGAGCTCGCCAATCCGCTTGCCGGCAAGATCCTCTGGCCTCGTGATGCCGCTTCCCTTGTTGATGTAGACCGCACCGTGGCGGAATGAGCGGACCGGGAAGACGGGGATTGCCAGGAACGGCGGCTCCTTCTCGGCAAACGTGCGCAGGAAATAGGTCATCCCAAGTTCCGACACGTCATAGGCCCGCTTGCGGATCATTGCCTCGAAGATTTCGGGCACGATCCGGGCACCGTGGAATGAGGCATCGGCGCCGCTGATCTTGACCGTGCCGTCGGCCAGCAGCTTTGTGCGATCATAATGCCAGAAGGCAATGTCGAGCTTGCGACCGGTCATTCCAATCTCCGTTTCGGCACTATGCGGCCGGGTTCATGCACTGGGCGCATCTTGCCGCGTTTTGCCGCAGGCGGCGGGTCCGGACAGACCCTACGCCAGCCAGCCGAAATCCACCCGGACCTGGCGTGCGGCTTCCCGCGCCAGGATGGCGCCGCCGACCAGGCCGAAGCCCCGGTTCAGCAGGGATGCCGCCGCGACCAGGAACGTCAGCGCAACCGCCTGGTTGGGCGTCCGCGCGAGCGGCACCAGCCGGCGCAGCCCTCCTGCCACGGCTGGGGCATGGCTGGCCGCCAGGATCATATGGAACGCGAAGGCCAGGATGGCGAGGATGCCGTCGTGCCAGGACGTTACGACGGCGGCCGGCGTTCCTTTGGGCGCGATCTCCGGCGCCAGGGCCGCCATCAGCGCCGTGAGGCCGATGGCCAGCACGATCGGACAGCCCCACGAACGTCGGCGCCAGGGATTGCAGGCTGCGGCGGCGCGGTTGCGGCAGGGTCGTGCTGCTCATGCAGGTGCTCCTTTCGAGCTTCCGGACGGCGCTGCGATGCGGCCGGGCGACGGAGAACCCGGCGGGACCCGTCCGCGCCGGGCCGAAGGTGCGGACCGCGCCGCCGCTTAACCCTATGTTCAATGTCATGCCGTAGCTTGGCCCCATTGCACAACCGATGGGATCACCGGCCTTGGACGATACGCCCGACATATCTCGGCCATCCCCCCTGGACCCGCTGCGTGTGGTGGGTCCGCCGCCCGCACTGGACCTGCCGCCCGCGCTGGACCTGCGCGCCGCGCCGGATTTGGCGGCGTCGCTTCTCGCGCACCGTGGAGGCGACGTTTCTCTGGACGGCTCTGCCGTGCGCCACCTCGGCGGGCAATGCCTGCAGGTGCTGCTGTCGGCGCAGCGCACCTGGGTGGCGGACGGACGCACCTTCCGCCTGCTGGCGGCGTCGCAGGAACTACGGGCCGGGGCGGCGCTGCTCGGTGCGAACGAATTATTTTGTGGGGAGGACGCGCCATGACCAAGCTGGTGCTGACAGTGGATGACAGCCGCACGATGCGGGACATGCTGCGCCTGGCGCTGGACCGGGCGGGATACCGGGTGATCCAGGCGGTGGACGGGCTGGACGGGCTTGCAGTCCTCGAAGGGGAGCAGCCCGACGTGATTGTCACCGACATCAACATGCCGCGCATGGACGGCTTCGGCTTCATCGAGGAGGTACGGCGCCAGGGACGCCACCGTGCCACCCCGATCCTGGTGCTGACGACCGAAAGCGACGGCGACAAGAAGGCACGTGCCCGCAGCGCCGGCGCCACCGGCTGGATCGTCAAGCCGTTAGATCCGGTCAAGCTGGTGGATGCCCTGCGTCGCGTGGCGGCCTGAACCATGGCAGGCGACGATCTCGATCCGATGGACGCCATCAAGCAAACCTTCTTCCAGGAATGCGAGGAGGGTCTGGCCGACCTTGAGTCCGGCCTGATGGCGATGGAGTCCGGCACCGGCGGCCCCGATACCGTGAACGCCGTGTTCCGCGCGGTACACTCCATGAAGGGCGGCGCCGGCGCCTTCGGGCTGACCCCCCTGGTGCGCTTCGCACACGTGTTCGAATCCACGTTGGACCGCGTGCGGTCGGACCAGCTCGCGCCGGAGCCGCCAGTGCTGCGCGTGCTGCTGCGTGCGGCGGACTGCCTGCAGGACCTGGTGCGCGCGGCGCAATCCGGGACGGGAGGCAACCCTGCCCGTGTGGACGCCGTCGCGGCGGAGCTTGCCGCCCTGGATGGCAACGGCGCCGCGGCAGCCGATGCGGATGCGGCCGATGGCGGCGACGACTTCGCCGATTTCGGCTTCACGGTGGTGCCGTTCCAGGCCGACACCCCGGCGGAAGCCATGTGGCAAATCCGCTTGCGTCCCCACGCCGCGCTGTATGCCAAGGCGAACGACGTGTCGCTGCTGCTGCGGGAGCTTGGCCGCCTGGGCGCGATGGAGGTCCGGCTCGACACGGACACCCTGCCGCCGCTGGCGTCGCTGGACCCGGAGGGCGCTTACCTCGCATGGACCGTTGACCTGTACACCGCCGAATCCGAGGCGGCCATACGCGAAGTGTTCGAGTTCGTGGACGGCGACTGCGACCTGCTGGTTCAACGCGCGGATGCGCCGTCCCCGGCACCCCTGGAAACCTCCTCCCCGACAGAGCCGGACGTGATGGAATTGCTTCGCCGCATCCAGGCCGATGCGCAGGAGATGGCTGGCCCGGCGGTCCCGCCGCCTGCGCCGGCTGCGTCCGCCGCGCCGCCATCCGCCGCACTCGCCGCTGCTCCCGCCGCTGCCGATCCGCACCCCGCCGGCCTGAAGGCTGCCGAAGCCGGACCGGCGGCCAAGCCCACCATCCGCGTGGACCTGGAACGGGTGGACCGCCTGATTGACCTGGTGGGTGAGCTGGTCATCAACCAGGCCATGCTGGCCCAGCGCGTGGGCGAGCTGGGCGCACCCCGCTCCAGCGGCGTTTCGACCGGCCTGGACGACCTGGGCGCACTGACCCGCGGCATCCAGGAAGCCGTTATGGCCATACGTGCCCAGCCCGTGAAGTCGGTGTTCCAGCGCATGCCCCGTCTGACGCGGGAGGTCGCGGCCATGACCGGCAAGCAGGTCCGCCTAGTGACGGAGGGCGAAGGGACCGAGGTGGACCGCACGGTGATCGAGCACCTGGCGGACCCGCTGACCCACATGCTGCGCAACGCCATAGACCATGGAGTGGAACGCCCGGAGGTCCGCGCGGCAGCGGGGAAGCCGGCGGAGGGCGTGGTCCGCTTGGCGGCGATGCACCGCGGCGGACGCATCGTGATCGAGGTGTCGGACGACGGTGCCGGCATCAACCGCAACCGCGTCCGCGCCAGCGCGGTCGCCAAGGGCCTGATCACCGCCGATGCGGCCTTGTCGGACGACGAGGTGGACAACCTGATATTCCTGCCGGGCTTCTCCACGGCGGAAACCATATCGGACATCTCCGGCCGGGGCGTCGGCATGGACGTGGTGCGCCGGCAGGTGCTGGGGTTGGGCGGGCGCATCAGCATCGCCTCCAAGCCGGGCCAAGGCTCGTGCTTCACCCTCAGCCTGCCGCTGACGCTGGCGGTGCTGGACGGGATGGTGGTGCTGGTGGCCGGGCACACGATGATCGTGCCGTTGACCGCCATCATCGAAACCCTGCAGCCGAAGCGCGGAGACGTGCACGGCTTCGGCGACCAGCCGACGGACGCGGCGCGCGTCGTCGCCATACGCGGCACCTGGGTGCCGCTGGTGGACGTGGCGGTGGCCCTGGGCTTCCGCGCCGCACCCCTGGACGAGCCAGGGGCGGTGGCGCTGCTGGTCGAAGGCGAGGGCGGCCGCCGTGCTGCGCTGCTGGTGGACGCCATCCTTGGCCAGCGCCAGGTCGTCATCAAAAGCCTTGAAGCCAACTACCGCCCGGTGCCCGGCGTGGCGGCGGCAACCATCCTGGGGGACGGCCGCGTCGCGCTGATCCTAGACGTGGACGCCGTGGCCGCCGGCCCTGTCCCTCACCCCGCAACCGCAGGAGCGGCCTATGCTTGACGCCCTCACGATTGACGCCAAGACCGCCCACGCCAGCAAGCGGGAGCTGATCGCGTTCCGCATCGGCGCGCAGGAATTCTGCGTGGATATCATGGCCGTGCGGGAAATCCGCGGCTGGACCCCGGCGACCGTGCTGCCGCGCTCCCCGGACTGGCTGCGCGGCGTCATCAACCTGCGCGGCGCGGTGCTGCCGATCATCGACCTGTCCGAGCGCCTCGGCCTCGGGGCGACCGAGCCGACCGCGCGCCACGTCATCATCGTCGCCCGCATCGGCGGCCGCATGGTCGGCCTCTTGGTCGAGGCAGTCTCCGACATCCTGGCCGCAACCGACGACATGGTGCAGCCGACGCCGGACGTCGCCTGCGACCAGGTGAAGACCTTCGTGAAGGGCATCCTGGCCATTGAGGGCCGAATGATCAGCCTGGTGCAACTCGACCGCATCCTGCCCGACCAGGAAGCCGAAGCGGCATGAGCCGAAACGCCGTCATCGATCGGCCGGACGAAGCCCTGGTCCAGGGCGAGTACCCGTACACCGCCGGGGATTTCCGCAAGATCGCGGAGATCCTCTACGGCCTGTCGGGGATTCATCTTCCGGAATCGAAGGCGACGCTCGCCTATTCGCGCCTGGCCAAGCGCCTGCGCGCGCTCGGGCTGCAGAGCTTCCACCAGTATTGCGCCCTGGTCGCCGACGACAGCCAGATCGACGAGCGGCAGAAGATGCTGGCGGCCCTGACCACCAACGTCACCCGCTTCTTCCGCGAGCCGCACCATTTCGAGCACCTGAAGTCCAAGCTGATGCCGGCCCTGGCCGCCCGCGCGCGGGCCGGCGGCCGGGTGCGCATCTGGTCCTCGGCCTGCTCCTCGGGCGAGGAGCCCTATTC
>DASWOJ010000357.1:0-3461 GCA_036398775.1 Acetobacteraceae bacterium | reverse complement strand
GATGCAACCGATCAGCCCTTCGGTCTGCCGCAGCGCCAAGTGAAACACAGCCCTGAGTGTGAGTGCTGTCAGGATGGCCAGGGGCGAATACCAGCGCTGCCCGCCCTGGGTTGTGCGCGGCTCGGCCGCCCAGGCTGCGACTGCCTCGTCGGTGAACCATACCGTCAGGCTGCCGCGCTGACGCAGAGCGGCATCATACGCGGCCGAGTTGGTGACCTCGCGCTTCTGCTTGGGAATGTGATGGCAGCGGTCTTGGTTCAGCTTAAACGGCAAGGTGGGCATCCAGGGGTCAGACGAAGGATGATCTTCCTATGTCAGCCCGACCTGCAGCACCACCCAAGGGTCCATGCAACAGCGCCGGGCAGACGGCACCCCCATGCTGCTCTAGCCTGGATGGGTCTATTGGCCGGACCTCACCGTGGACAGATTGAACTAAACTTGTTCGATGATCGAACGTCTGTCCGGTGCCGACTTTTTGTCAAGCATTTTTCAAGCATCTGGAGCAGTCAGCCGCACGTCATGAAGAACGACAGCAGTCCGGCTTCACTGCACCCTGGCGAGCTGGCGGATTTTGTCAGCTACCGCCTGCGCCTGGCACAGATTGGTGCCTATCGAGAGTTTGAGGGGAGCCTCACTCAGCACGGTGTGCACCCCGCTATCTCGGCCTGCTGGCGATCATCGCGCACCAGCCCGGCCAGCCGCAAAGCCGCCTTGCTGAGGCCATCGCACTTAAGAGGTCCAGCCTTGTCCCGATCATCGACCGTTTGAAAGCGGATGACTTGGCTGATCGTCGCCCTTCTCCCTCCGACCGCCGGCTCAAGTCGGTGTGGCTGACAACGAAGGGGCGGCGGGCTGTTGCCGAACTGACAGCGAAGGCGAGAGTGCACGAAGAGCAACTTACCCAGGGTTTCTCGGCAGCCGAGCGCGACGCCTTGCTGCATCTGCTTGGTAAGATCTTGCAGAATCTCCAACATGGCTGAGGTTGGCCCTTGGCGGGCACCGACGAAAAGCGGATGGGTCAGCCATGACGATCTCCCACTGGAATGATATGATCGTTTCCAGGGCAGAGCAGGGAAGGATTGCGCGTCACCAAGTGAAGTCGCGCCGCTCCAGCAGCCATGACACCCCAAGGCCGGCAATCAAGCCCCAGAACGCCGCACCGATGTGCAGTACAGGCAGATCACTCACCGTCACCAGGAAGCTGACCAGCGCCCCGAGGGTGAAGCGGTCCCTGAACGAGGCGGTGAACGCCGCTTGCAGCACGCGCAGCATCGCTAGTCCGCCAAGCACCATGATGTACTCCTTGGGGGCCGCGAGCATCAGGCCGGTGAATGCCGGTGCCATCAGGCCGAACGCGACCGCCAGCAAGCCGGTGAAGATCGCCGCCGTGTAGTGGCACTGGCGCTCGCCGGAAGATGTAATCAGGGCATTGGTCGGGCCAGTCACGCATGTGCTGACCGCGCCCACGGTGGCGCTGAACACCGAACCGATGCCACACATCAGGGTGGAGGCGTTGATCGGGGGCTGGTGCCCGGCCGCGTGCAGGACGGCGAAGCCCTGCCCGTTCTGGACAACCAGCACGGTGATGGCCAGGGGAATGACCAGCTCGACCATCGCCGCCAGCGACCAGACCGGCACCTGCACGACCGGATGGACGACCTGGATGCTGCCCAGGGCCGATGCGTCGAAGCGTCCAAGCGCCCCCGCAACCATCGCCCCCACCAGCAACGCGCCGATCAATGGCGGCATCCGGCGGCCCAGCACGGGAAGCGCCGACAGGCCGAGAAAGGTGAAAACCATCGGCGCGGCAATGGAGGCATCGCCGTGCAAGGCCCGCACCAGGTCGAGACCAAATCGAAGGAACACGCCGGCCACCATGCCCATGACGATCGGCATGGGAACCGCCTGCATGGCCCGTTTGACCCAGCCCGACGCGCCCAGTGCCAAGAGCAGGAGGCTCGTGGCGTAGAAGGCGCCAGTAACCTCGGCGAATGACAGGTGTTGCAGGGCCGGGCCAACCAGCACCGTGCCTGGGATGGTCCAGAAGAAGCACAGCGGCTGACGGTAGCGCCAACTCATCGCCAGGGTGATAAGGCCGTTGACGAAGAAGACGCCGAATATCCAAGACGCCAGTTCCGCAGGCGACAACCCGCCACCCTTGCCGACCGACAGGATGATCGCCACCGGGCCGGTCGCCGCAAACACGAAGCCGATGAAGCCGTTGGCGGCATAAACCGGGCCAAAATCCATCAGAACCCGGCGCAGGCCCGGTCCGGGCCTGACGGGCTGCTCCAAATGCGAGATCATGTTGTCCGGAGGGTGGGCCGTAGGCAGGTGCCGCCGCGGGGGTGGGCAGTACGAGCCGCCCACCTTCCCGCGTTCAGCCCTGTCAGGATATCTGCTTCGGAAGGGCGCCAACCACCGGTGCCAGGTCGGACAGGGCTTGCAGCCGGCCCTTGGCGAAGATGGCGAGGCCCGCCAGCAGCGCAGGCACGGCGGCGATGGCGAACACCGTGGCCAGCGACCATCCAAGGGACAGCAGGTAGCCGCCAACCATCGAACCCAGCACCGAGCCGGTGCGGCCAATGGCGCTCGCCCAGCTTACGCCCGTAGCGCGGCTCGCCGTCGGGTAATATCCCGCGGCCAGGGCGTTGATGCCGATCTGCGACCCCCCGGTACCAAGGCCCGCGCCGAACACCGCCAGCACCAGCAGCACCGGCGATGCCGTGGACAAACCGAGCAGCAGGATAAAGGCGGCCGCAACCGTGTAGCTGCCGAAGAGAACGGCATGCGGGTTAAGCCGGTCCATCAGCAGGCCGATGCCGATGGCGCCCACCGTGCTGCCGACCGGCAGCATCAGCGCGATCAGCGACGCCGATTTCGGGGTCTGTCCCGCGGTGTTGAGCAGCGTCGGCAACCAGCTCGTCAGCAGGTAGAACACCAGCAGGCTCATGAAGAAGGTCAGCCAAAGCAGCAGCGTGCCCACGACCAGGCTGGGGGTGAACAACTGCCGGACGGGGGAGCCTGCGACCCGGCGCACGCCGACGAACTGCGCCCCGTCCAGCGGGGCCACGGGATCAATCCGGCGCAGGATCGCGCCCACCCGGCCGTCGTGGCCCCCTTTGAGGACGAGATAGCGCACCGACTCCGGCAGTATGAACAGGAGTATCGCTGCCAGCACGAGGGGAAGCGCACCGCCCAGGATCAGCACGCCTTGCCAGCCGAAATCGGTGATGAGCGCCGCGGCGGACAGGCCGCCCAGCGCTCCGCCCATGGTGAAGCCACAGAACATGGCCATGACCAGCAGGGAGCGGCGGCCCTCAGGGCAGTACTCCGACGTGAGCGTGATCGCCGCGGGCATGGCGCCACCCAGGCCGATGCCGGTGACGAAGCGCCAGATCGTCAGCGCCTCAATGCTCGTCGCGCTGGCTGATGCGATGCTGGCCACACCGAATGCGGCC
>DASWOJ010000356.1:0-1870 GCA_036398775.1 Acetobacteraceae bacterium | reverse complement strand
TGGCGACGACCTCCTCCGGCTTGTGATGCTTGCGTGCCATCCCATTCCCTTCCGTGTTCACACCGAAGTCTCACCTTCGGCGGAACACTTCTAGGGGGGCAGGTCAGCTGCCAGTGCCACCTTCGCTTTGAAAGCCGGGTTGTGGTTCCGGCGTGCTCGCTTGGTCATCCTTGCTCCTGATCAGCGGCATCCTCGCCGCGCTCAGGCAGAAAATCCACTTAACGACCTGTCCGAATTCTCCCGGCCACCTCTGGAAATGGCCTGACTGGCGTGTCTCCGGCATGGTGATGGTTGCCTGGCTCAGGCCGCGAGGTCAACGGGCATGGGATCGGCCAGCTTCCCGCCCAACATCTGCCACCCGTCCACCTTGCGCATGATGATCTGGCCCGACGCCATCAAGGCCCAGAACAGCATGGCGGCGGTTTCAGCCGAGAGCAGCACGGTCTGGGTCTTGATCCGGCGCTTGAACTTCTCGTGCAGCCGCTCGATGGCGTTGGTGGTCCGTGCTGACTTCCACTGCGACGAGGGCAGACGGAGAAGGGCGAACAGCCGGTCTCCGGCCTCTTCCAGGCTGGTGGCGACCGCCGGGCAGCGCAGCCGCCACTTGCGCAGGAACGCTTTGCGCCTGGCCTGCACCTCCTTCGCGGTCTCGGCGTAGATCATGTCGGTGTAGTCGGCCGTGACCTCCTCGTGCAGGGCGTCCGGCGCATGGGCCAACAGATTCCTGTGCTTGTGGACCGAACAGCGCTGCGCCGGCACGTCGGGCCATAACGCCGCCAGCGCCCGCTCCAGACCGGCCCCGCCGTCGGTGATGAGGAACTCCGGCGTCTGCAGGCCGCGCCCGACCAGGCCCTCCAGGATGGCGCGCCAGGCCGCCTCGCTTTCGCCTCCCATGTTCTTGACGGCCAAGAGCACCTTCTGCCCGTCACGCCGCACCCCAAGCACAACCAGCAGCGAGATATTCGTCGCCTTCTTGTCCAGCCGTACGCGAACAACCGTGCCGTCCAGGATCAGGCGCACGATGTCCTCGTCAGCCAGGTCCCGCTTGTTCCAGGCATCCCAGTCGGTCCGCACCTTGCGCCACGTTCGGCTGACCCAGCGAAATCGCACAGCGATTTGCGCGACATCCTTGCCCACCGCGCCCCCGAACAGCGCAGACAGCGCGCGCTTGACCCGGCGCGTGTTGGCGCCGGACAGGTAGGCGCCCGCGATCAGCGCCTCCACTTGGCGCGTCGTCCGGGCGTAGCGGGGCAGCGCCGCACTGCGCCACTCCTTGGTGCCGCCGTCAGCCGCGGCCATGCGGGCGCGGGGTACCTCGACCTCGACCGGGCCGAAGCTGCCCAGCAACTGCCGCTCCCGCGTGCCGTTCCGGTAGCCTTCGGCTCGCCCGCAGCCCACTCGGACTTGCCGCGCCCCGGCACCTGCGTCAGCTCCTGCTCCAGCAGTTCCTCGATGAACCCACGCACCCGCTCCCGGATGCCCGCCTCGATCGGGTCAAACCAGGGTCCCCCTGCAAACGGCCCCGTGCCAGCCGCTTCGCTCGTTGTGCTACCCTGTTCCATGGCGTGGTCTCCGCCGGCGCTGAAACGCCGGCATGGCTCGTTGCTACGAACCGGAGACTACGCCACCACCCGATTCCACCACCTACGCGACACCACCCCCGGCGATTCGGCAGACGCAATGCCATCTGCATATTGCAACAAGTTGCCACTCTGGACATGCCGCAAACATTGATGCGAGGGCATTGGGAGCGAGCTGACGCCGGGGGTTATTAGGCAGACACGCCGCAAGCCTCGATTTCCTGGCTGCCGCTTGCAGGCCGCTTGTTCATGCTACGCTGCCCACAGTTGGGGCAGCTTGTCGCGGCATC
>DASWOJ010000355.1:0-17541 GCA_036398775.1 Acetobacteraceae bacterium | reverse complement strand
AGCTCCTGTGCGCTCGGGCAGCCCGGCGCGGTCAGGGTCATCTCCACCTTGACCCCGTTCGCGTCGTCCATCTCGACGGCATAGATCAGGCCCAGCTCGTAGATGTTCACCGGGATTTCTGGATCGTACACCGTGGCGATGGCGGCGAGGATGGCGTCCTCGGTCGGCTTGGCCATGACTTCGCCGTCCGGCGTCCAGGTGCCGACATTGGCGGAGGCAGCAGTCGGGGCGTCACTCACTGGTCGTCTCCTTGTCACCATCCAGCGCCGCCACGAGGGCGTGCCAGGGAAGCGTCACGCACTTCACGCGCGACGGGAACTCATGCACCGCGGACAGCGGGCGCAGCCGCTGCAAAGCTTCTTCGCACTCTTCGCATAGCCCTGTCCTGGCCATCTCGGCCACCTGGCCAGCCATCGCCCTGATGTGGTGCGCCTGTTGGCCCTGCACGGCTTCGCACATCAGGTCTGCGCTGGCGATGGTGATCTCGCAGCCGCGCGCCTCGAACCCGGCTTCGGCCACCGCATCGCCATCCCGCCGCACGAAGACCTGCACACGGTCGCCGCACATCGGATTGTCGCCCTTGGCAGAGGCGTCAAACGCCGCCGGACGCTTGCCGTGGCTTGGCGAGCGTCCGTGGGCGCGGATTTCGGCGCTGTACAGGTCGCGCAGATCATCGAACACTAGGCGAAGAACTCCCGCACCCGGTGCAGCGTGTCGGCCAGCACGTCAATCTCACCCAGCGTGGTGTAGATGCCGGTGCTGGCGCGGGCGCTGCTGTCCACGCCCAGGCGACGCATCAGCGGCTCGGCGCAGTGATTGCCGGCGCGTACAGCGATGCCCTGGCGGTCCAGCAACGTGGCGATATCATGGGCGTGCGCGCCCTCCATCGTGAAGCTGAAGACGCCGCCGCGGTCCTGCGCCGATCCTAGCACGCGCAGGCCCGGCACCTCGGACAGCCGGGCCAGGGCATGGTCGGTCAGCGCAGCCTCATGCGCCTGCATGGCGTCAAAGCCAATGCGCTCCACCCACTCGATGGCGGCGCCGAGGCCAATGGCCTCGATGATGGGCGGGGTGCCGGCCTCGAACTTGTGCGGGACCTCCGCCCAGGTGCTGCGCTCGAACGAGACAGAGCCGATCATGTCGCCGCCGCCCATGAACGGCGGCATGCGCTCGAGCAGCTCGCGCCGCGCCCACAGCACGCCGAGGCCGGTCGGGCCATACAGCTTATGCGCGGTGAAGGTGTAGAAGTCGGCGCCGATGGCCTGAACATCCACGGTGCGGTGGACCACGGCCTGGCTGCCGTCGAACAGCACCCGGGCACCATATTCATGCGCCAGCGCCGCGACGCGGGCAGCGGGGATCACGGTGCCCAGCACGTTGCTCATGTGCAGGATGGAAACGAGGCCAACTTTGCGGTCCTGCAACAGCACTTCCAGCCCGGCCAGGTCCAGTTCGCCGGCGTCGGTGATCGGGGCCACGCGCAGTTCGATCCCATGCGCGTCCCGCAGCATCTGCCACGGCACCAAGTTGGCGTGATGCTCCATCTCGCTGATCACCACGGCCTGGCCTGGCTGCAGTATGCCGCGGCCGTAGCTGTGGGCGACCAGGTTGATCGCCTCGGTGGTGTTCTTGGTGAACACGATCTCGTCGCGGCTGGGAGCGTTCAACAGCCGGGCCACGGCGTCCCGGGTGCCCTCGTAGGCATCGGTCGTCCGTTCGCTCATCCAGTGCAAGCCGCGGTGGACGTTGGCGTACTGCGTTTCCATCGCCTGGACCATCGCGTCTATGACGAAGCGCGGCTTCTGCGCCGAGGCGGCGCTATCAAGGAACACCAGCGGCTTGCCACGGACCTGCTGGCTGAGGATCGGGAACTCGGCGCGGATGCGCTCGACGTCGAAACTGGTTTTGCTGAACGCGTTCATGCTGGCCGCCGCTCCCACCACTGCTCAATCGCCCGTTCCAGCATGGCACGGGCGCCATCGTGCTGGATCGGGTCCATCGCCTCGGACAGGAAGGAGCGCACCAGGATGGCGCGGGCCTCCGCCTCGGGGATGCCGCGGCTGCGCAGGTAGAATAGCTGCTCGATGTCCAGCTCGCCCACCGTCGCGCCGTGGCTGCACTTCACGTCGTCGGCGTAGATCTCCAACTGCGGCTTGCAGTTGATCTCGGCATGCGGCGACAGCAGGAGCGCCTGGTTCATCTGGTAGCCGTCGGTCTTCTGCGCCACCCGCGCGACCTCGATCCGCCCCTGGAACACGCCGCGCGAGTGGTCCGACAACACGTTCTTGACCGTCTGGCGCGACGCGCAGCCCGGCGCATCGTGCGCGACGACCGTGGTGATGTCGCCATGCTGCTGCCCGCCGAGCAACTGGGCGCCATTCAGGTGTACCGCCCCGCCCTCCCCCAGCAGCCGCGCATGGATTTCCGTCCGCGCCAGCTTGGCCCCGAGCGTCAGCACGAAGGCGTCGTAAATGCCTCTGGCACCGATCTCCGCAAAGGTGGTGTTGACGTGGTAGGCTTCGGCGCTCTCCTGCTGCAGGCGGACGTGGATCAGCGACGCATCCTCCGCCACCACGGCCTCGGTGACGGCGTTATGCAGGTAGGCGCCCTCGCCGCGCACGACCTCGATGACGGTCAGCTTGGCGCCGGCTTCCAGATGGATGCTGTGACGCGGATGGAATGCGACGGGACGGTGGCCGTCCACTGCCACCGACACCAGTTCGACGGTGCCCGCATCCACCCCGGCAGCTACGTGCAACTGCACGCCATCTTCCGCCAGCATGGTGTTCAGCGCCACCATTGGCGCCTCCAGCTTCGGCAGGCGGCCGAATGCCGGCTGATCGGCGAAGCTGGTCACCGTCACGCCGTCTGGCAGGACGGACAGGCCGGGCTGGTAGCGGCCATCAACCATGACCAGACGCGGACCAGGAATGCCCTCGCCCAGGTCCGGGCTGGACGACATCTCGTCTAGCGGCTCCTGGAACGCCGTTTCCGCCAGGCCGCGCAGGCTGGTGTAGCGCCATGCCTCGCCCTTGGTGCCGGGCAGGCCGTCCGTGCCGAAACGCTCCGCCGCGGCGTCGCGCAGGGCGAGGTCGCCGGGCAACCGCTCCCGTAGGCCGTGATAACGTTGCAGGAAAGCGTCGGCACCGTTGCGGAGCGACTGGTTCATGCCGCCCCATTCATGCCGGCAGCCTCGCCGACGATTTCGCTGTAGCCGTTCGCCTCAAGCTCGCGGGCCAACTCCGGCCCGCCCGAGCGGATGATGCGCCCGGCGGACAGCACGTGGACACGGTCCGGCACCAGGTGATCCAGCAGGCGCTGGTGATGGGTGATGACCAGCGCCGAGAACTCCGGAGACCGCAAGGCATTCACCCCGTTCGCCACGATTTTCAGCGCGTCAATGTCCAGCCCGCTGTCCGTCTCGTCCAGGATGGCGAGCTTGGGGCGCAGGATGGCCATTTGCAGCACCTCGTTGCGCTTCTTCTCGCCGCCGCTGAAGCCGACGTTGACGTTGCGCTTGAGCATGTCGTCCGGCATCCCGAGGCGCTTGCTCTCGGCGCGGGCCAGGCGCAGGAAGCTGACCGCGTCCAGCTCGTCCTCGCCGCGGGCGCGGCGGATCGCGTTGAGCGCGGTGCGCAGGAAGTTGGCATTGCCGACGCCGGGCAACTCGATAGGCGCCTGGAACGCCAGGAACAGGCCGGCGGCGGCACGTGCCTCCGGCTCCATCTCCAGTAGGTCCTGCCCCTCGAAGGTGGCAGTGCCGCCGGTCACATGATAGCCCTCATGGCCCGACAGCACGTAGCCAAGGGTGCTCTTGCCCGAACCGTTCGGCCCCATGATGGCATGGACCTCCCCGGAGGGCACCTCCAGGCTGATGCCGCGCAGGATTTCCTTCTCCTCGATCCGCGCGGCCAGGTTTTGAATGGACAGCATCAGCCGACAGACCCCTCAAGCGACACGGCGAGCAGCTTCTGCGCCTCGACCGCAAATTCCATGGGCAGTTCCTTCAGGACGTCCTTGCAGAAGCCGTTGACGATCAGGCCCACCGCATCCTCCTCAGACAAGCCGCGGCTGCGGCAGTAGAAGAGCTGGTCCTCGGCGATTTTGGAGGTGGTCGCCTCGTGCTCGACCTTGGCGGTGGGGTTGCGGCTTTCGATGTAGGGCACGGTGTGCGCTCCGCACTGGTCGCCGATCAGCAAGCTGTCGCACTGGGTGAAGTTCCGTGCGCCGGAAGCCCGTGGCAGGATGCGGACCAGGCCGCGGTAGGTGTTGTCCGACCGGCCGGCGCTGATGCCCTTGGACACGATGGTGCTGCGGGTGTTCTTGCCGATGTGGATCATCTTGGTGCCGGTGTCCGCCTGCTGGCGGTTGTTGGTCACGGCGACCGAGTAGAACTCGCCGACGCTGCCCTCGCCCTGCAGGATGCAGGACGGATACTTCCAGGTGATGGCCGACCCCGTCTCGACCTGGGTCCAGCTCACCTTGCTGCGGGCGCCGCGGCAGGCCGCGCGCTTGGTGACGAAGTTGTAGATGCCGCCCTTGCCCTCGGCGTCGCCGGGAAACCAATTTTGCACCGTGCTGTACTTGATCTGCGCGTCGTCCATCGCGATCAGCTCGACCACGGCGGCATGGAGTTGGTTCTCATCCCGCTGCGGCGCGGTGCAGCCTTCGAGGTAGCTGACGTAGGCGCCCGCATCGGCGATGATCAGCGTCCGCTCGAACTGACCGGTGTTCTTGGCATTAATGCGGAAGTAGGTGGATAGCTCCATAGGGCAGCGTACGCCCTTGGGGATGTAAACGAAGCTGCCATCGGTGAACACGGCGCAGTTCAGCGCGGCATAGTAGTTGTCCGACACCGGCACGACGGTGCCGAGATACTTGCGCACGAGCTCGGGATGCTCGCGCACCGCCTCGCTGATCGGGCAGAAGATCACGCCGGATTTGGACAGGGTGTCACGGAAGGTGGTGGCGACGGAAACACTGTCGAACACGGCGTCAACCGCGATATTCGGATTGCCGTTGCCGGGGTTGGCGGCGCCCTCGCCCGCGCCCTCGACGCCGGCTAGGATCGCGCGCTCCTTCAATGGGATGCCCAGCTTCTCGTACATCGCCAGCAGTTCGGGGTCCACGTCGGCCAGCGACTTCGGCGCCGGGCGCTTCGGGGCGGCGTAATAGTGGATGTCCTGGAAATCTATCTTGGGATAGCCGACCTTGGCCCAGTTCGGCTCCTCCATCGCCTGCCATGCGGCGAAGGCGTTGAGGCGCCATTCCAGCAGCCACTCCGGCTCCTCCTTCTTGGCGGAGATCATGCGGATGGTGTCGGTGGTCAGCCCCTTGGGG
Organism: Acetobacteraceae bacterium; assembly: GCA_036398775.1. Lineage (GTDB taxonomy): Bacteria > Pseudomonadota > Alphaproteobacteria > Acetobacterales > Acetobacteraceae > DASWOJ01. The sequence continues at coordinate 12,201 of DASWOJ010000355.1, read as the reverse complement.
GCGATCTCCATCTCGATGTCCGTCTCGAAGCCCCACTTGTAGCCGGACTGGGTGATGGACTCGACGGTATCGAGGGTTTCGGCGACTGCTGGCATCGGTATGGACCTATTCGGCAGGAGAAATGGACAGGGCGTGCGCCGGAATGGCGCGGGCACGCGGCGTAACTGCGGCCATGTCGGCAAGGGTGATGGTGGACAGGGCCTCGCGGATGGCGAAATTGACAAGGTCCCAGCGGCCACGGACGGGGCACGTGCACTCCGCCTCGCATCCGATGCTGGACCCTTCGACGCAGGCGGTCAGCGCAATAGGGCCATCAATGGCGGTGACGACCGCGGCGACGGACACCTCCGACAGCGGCTGCGCCAAGCGGTAGCCGCCGCGGGCGCCGCGTTGGCTGGTGACGAGACCCGCCGCAGCCAGCGCCTTGAGCACCTTCGCCACCGTCGGCTCGGGGACACCCGTGGCGGCGGCAATGCCGGGGCTGGTTTGGCACGGCGCATCCTGGGACAGCCGCACCAGCACGACGACGGCATAATCCGCGAGTTTCGACAGGCGCAACATGATCGGACCTATAAGCGGACCTGAACGGTCCTGATTGACCTCAAATGAGGAAGACGGGCAGGTTCGTCAAGGCTGTTTCAACGTCCGGATCATCCTCCGGCGACGATGATGCCCGAATAAACCACCGGACCAGTCGGCTGACCGGTTGGGGACCCCCCGACTGGCTCCTGACTGAGCAGAAGCTGCGTGCCGGGCCGGACTGCGGCACGCAGGCGGACGGTTCCGGCGCCGGGCAGGACGCCCAGGCTGAGCGGCACCCCGGCGCCCGGCGCCAATGCCCATAGTTCCAGCACCTGGCCGCTGGCGGCCAGCAGGGGCGCCGGGGCAACGATTACGACGTTGCCATCCGCATCAACCCGGACAAGGAAGGCTGCGCCTGGTGTCCCGGCTGGAGACAATGCCGCCAGCAGGTCCGGGGCTGCAGAGGGCGGCGGGCGAAGCAGCAGGGCGGCGAACACCATGGCTGCCAGGGCGGCGGCACCTGCGAGCCTCCGCCAAAGCCGCAGTCTGGCCCGGGCACGTCCTGCGGAGCCATCACTCCGGCCGAGGATTTGGGGGACCTCGATCCCAGTAGCCAAAACGAGACGCCGCCATAGCTCCGACGGCGGCGCCACGGGCGGCACTAGGGCTGCAAGGTGTCCAAGCGTGGTCTCCCACGCCCCTAGTCCGGCAGCGACGGCCGGGTCGGCAAGGGCCAGCGCCTCGACCGCGCGGGCCTGGTTCGGCCGCAGGGTGCCCAGCACGTATTCGGCCATATCCAGGTCGGGGTCGTCGCCCTGGCCGTCAATGTCGCCCTGACCGCCAATTCCGCTCATGCCAGTATGCCGATCAAGCCGGTGTCAGCCTGAGCGCAGCGCGTCAGCGGCACGGCAAGCAGGGTTTCGGGGCGGGGTGGCATTGCGTCCACTCCGGACGGACTCCCTTGGCAGCCGACAGCGGCAGAGCACGCCGGACTGCGCTGCGGCCAGCGTCCAGGGGGCGTCACTCGGGCAGCAGCACGCAGTCCACGACATGGACGACGCCGTTGCTTTGAATGACGTTGGGCGTCGTCACGTGGGCAATGCGGCCCTGGGCGTCGGTGAGGGTGACGACGCCGCCGGGCGCGGTGGCGGTCAGGCTCTCGCCCTCAAGTGTCCTAAGCGTCGCCCTGCCGGCCTCCATCATTTCCATCAGCGCCACGGCATCCAGCTTGCCGGGCACGACGTGCAGGGTCAGCACCTTGGTCAGCATGGCCTTGTTCTCAGGCTGCAGGAGCGTGTCCACGGCGCTGGGCGGCAGCGCGGCGAAGGCGGCGTTGACGGGGGCGAACACCGTGAACGGGCCGGGACCCTTCAGCATCTCGGTCAGCCCGGCGGCCTGCACGGCGGCAACCAGGGTGGTGTGGTCCTGCGAGTTCGCGGCGTTGTCCATGATGTCCTTGCTGGCGTGCATCGGCGCGCCGCCAACCCTGACCTCTGCATTGGCAGGGGCTGCGAAACCCAGCAGCAGCGGTCCGGCAATGAGCGCCCGAGTGCTGGCGTCCGCCTGGACATACCTATTCATGCGCGTTCCCCTCGTGGGTCCGTGATCCCCAGGGCGGCGGGATGGTCGCCCGTGGTCCGGCATGGAAATTACCGACCAAGCCGCGCTTTGGATGCAGTTGCGCACGGAAAGATCGGGACGGCGCCGGATGCCGCCTCGCCCGGCCCCGTGCAGCCAGGCCCCGTGCAGCCAGACCCCGTGCAGCCAGACCCCGTGCAGCCAGGCCGGGTTGCACCCCAGGCGTACACGGGGCAAGGCTGGGCGCCATGCAGCATCCAGCCCCACCGGCCGCCCCTGGCCACCCCGCCTCCGGCAGCCCTGCCCCTGTGCGCCCGGTCTTCGCCCGCCATGCCGCCAGCCTGCTGGTCCTGCGCGACGGACCCGGCGGCACCGAGGTGCTGATGGGCATGCGGGGCGCCGGGCACCGCTTCATGCCGAACCGCCTGGTGTTCCCCGGCGGCGCCGTGGACCCGGGGGATGCCGCCCTGCCCGCCGCCGCCGAGCCGCGTCCGGAGGTGCTGGCCATGCTGGGCCGCGGCGCCCGCCCTCGCCTCGCCCGCGCGCTGGTCGCCGCCGCGGCGCGCGAGCTGGAGGAGGAGACCGGGCTGACCCTGGGCATCCCGCCGCGGCTGGACGGCGTGGACTATTTGTGCCGCGCCGTCACCCCGCCCTCCAGCCCGATCCGTTTCAATGCCCGGTTCCTGGTGGTGGATGCCTCCTGCGTGTCCGGAACGCTTGCGGGATCGGGCGAGCTGGAGGGGCTAGGCTACCTGCAGGTGGCGGAGGCGGTGGCGCTCGACCTGGCGGTGGTCACGCGGGAGGTGCTGCAGCGCTTGCAGCTTTGGCTGGCCCTGCCCCCCGCCGCCCGGCCTGCGCGCGAAAAGCTGGACGTGTTCAAGAAGCGGCAGTGGCGCTTGGAGTAGCTGCGAGAAGCCCCGGTTCGTGCGCCCGCAGCCAGGCAAGGAAACTTCCGTCGCCGGCCGGGAACGGGTCCTCGAACGCCGCCTTCAGGTCCCAGCGCATGCTATAGAGCTGCCGGACTGCCGGGGTGACCAGGGTGCCGTCGGCAAACCGGCCGTAGTGCCACCAGCCCTCGGGCACCGGCGCCAGGGCGGAGTGCCGGGCCAGCTCGCGAAGATACCAGGCCTGGATCTCCAGCGGCGCAATGCTGTCGCCGGCATGGCGCTGCAGCATGGTGTCGCCGATGCCGCCGGCCTTGGTGAAGTGCCAGAACCGCAGCGGCGCACCGTTCACCGTGATGCCCCCGTCCCGCCCAATCCGGACCCGGCGGGTGCTGAGGTTCCAGGACGCGACGTTGCAGCCGGGGTCGCGCAGCACCGCGACCCCCGGAAACAGGCAGGGCACGAGGTCAGCGTATTTCTGGTCGGTGAACAGGCCCTCATCCGGCGCGTCGCGGCAGGCGGCGTGGAGCTGGGTGGCCCACCAGTCCAGGAAGGCCCGGCCAGCCGGCACCGCACGCACGGCAAGGAAGCCCAGGTTGAACACGCCGTAGCGCAGTGACGCCATCTCGTTGTCCTGCACGACGGCCGGCTGCCAGTTCGGCTCGGCCTGATGCGGCGTGAGCAGGATCGAAGCGTCTGCGGCGGCGTCCAGCACTGGCGTAAGCGGATTGAACACCGCGATGTCCGGGTCGAGGAACACCACCTGGTCGCAGCCCTCGTTCAAGAGGCGCCGCATGGCAGCGGCCTTCACGGCGGTGCAGGCCTCCACAAGGCCATGCCGGAACAGCCAGGAGCGGACGCGGGGAATGCCCAGGTGGTCCATGCCCAGCACCCGGTCGAACCCGGCCAGCGCCGCGGCGGCGTCCAGGCCCGGCGGCGGCTCGTCCACGACCACGGCCGCCACGTTCCAATCCGGCTCGGCCTCGCGCAGCGTTTGCAGCAGGACGCGCGCACGGGCAAGATAGGTGTAGCTGAAGCTGGTGCAGCAGCAGGTCCGCATCAGGCGGGGACACCGGGCAGCGGCAGGGTTGCGGTCAAGCCGCGTGAGGCCAGCCTGCCGCGGCTTGACCGGCCTGCCGCGGCCAGGGCGGCATAACGTGCGGCCCCGCCGTGCAGGAAGAAATCCAGCACGGCCTCCGCATCGGCGGCCACCACGCCGCGGCCGGTGCGCAGGACCAGGTCCGGGAGATTGCCGCCATCCCGCAGCACAATCAGGTCGGCGCCGGCTGCGAGAGCCTCATAGGCGACGAGGCAGAAGGTTTCCGGCCACGGGGACAGCAGCAGGACGAGCTGGATGCCATAGGCCAGCAACGATTCCGTCATCGCGCCGCGCGCACCGGGGGCGACGCGGGCCAGCACCGTTTCCACGCCGGGCAGCGGCGGCTCGGCGCGCGCGGCGGCGAAGTGGAACAGACGATGCTCCGCTGATCCCTGCAGCCGCGCCGCAAGGGCTGCGAAGGTGGGCCAGCCCTTGTGGGCCATTGCGAACCCGGCAAAGGCGACGCGAACCGGGGCAGCGCGAGCTGGGGCGATGGGGGACGGCCCAGGACCTGCTCCGGCTTCCGGGCCGGCAGGCGGGTCCGGTGCCGGAAGGGGCGTCACGGCGGCATACTCGTGGACCGCTGCGGACAGGTGCGGCAGGTGTGCGCCGGACTGCCAAACGGCCAGGGCAGCCGCGGACGGGGCCACGACATGCAGCGGCACCGCGGCGAACAGCGCCTCGAACTGCTGCACGTGCGCGGCGCGGTGCGGCCCGTGCACGCACACCCGGCAGGCGAAGCTGCCGACGGGCGGCGCGCCGCAGAACTCCACGTCGTTGCGGAGCAGGTTGTATCCGGGACAGATGGATTCGTAGTCGTTAACCCAGAACACCGCCGCCTGCGGCCGCATCGCCTGATGCAGCAGGGCCATCGCGCCGGCCTTATGCCCCAGCAAGCAATGCATCACGAGGCGGCGCTCGTTCGGCAGGCGCGGGCGCAAGCCGGCCAGGACGGACGCCAGGTCGGCATACGTAGTCGTGCCGACATAGGCGCCGTCGAGCGTGGCATGAAGGTAGAAGGGCGCCTCGTCCCCTGATATGTCGTTCCCTGGCATGTCGTTCCCTGGCGCCAGGGACAGCCGGGGCGTCCTGGGGGCGATGTGCAGGTAGGCCTGGCCGCGGGCGTTGAACGCAAGCTGCTCGTCGGACACCAGGATCTGCACGCCGCCGACCGAGTGGGTGTAGCGGTCGTGGCTGATGGCGAGCGTGACCCCGGCGGCGCTGGTCAGGCGCGCCTCAAGCGCGGATCGTAGGCTTTCCGGCATCAGGCAGGCCAACGGCTGGGATGGCGGATAATCTGGGGCCAGGGAACGGGCCTGCTGCTGGGCGGCTCGCTCCGCGGCATGAACATGGCGCGGCGGCCGGCCCTGGGCGCGGCCCTGGACCAGATAGTGCCAGAGCGGGTTGAGCGCCATCGCGTCCACGTCCGGGTTGGCCAGGATGTAGGCCCGGCTGTCGAACCAGCGGTTGGGGTCCCGGCCCTCGAAGGCGCCAGTGACGGCGTAGTGCGGCAACGGGTCCACCCCCGCCGCTCGGACGTCGGGGTTCCTGTCCAGGTAGAATCCCGCGTCGAACGCGCCAGAGATGGCCTGGAACAGCGCCTCGCGGTTGGGCGGGACCAGGTCGAAGGCAGTGCCGCGCATGGCGGCCTGGCTGGGCACGGCAGGCAGCGGTTCAGGCGTGAAGCCGGGACGGGTGCTCCGCACGGGGGGAGCGCGCGGCTTGGGCGCAGCAGCGCTGTCCTCGGTGTCCACGCCGCGCTCCTTCCGTTCGTATCTGCGTGAGGGTGTCCCGGTGCGGCTTACCCCGGCCCCATGCCGCGCCAGATGTCGCATGGCGGCTGGCCGCGCTCAATGCGGCTGCGCAAGATGGAGCAGCAAGCCATGCGGGGCATCCTGGCGTCAGCATTCCTACTCCTTGGGACGGTGGTCCCGCCAGCAGCCCGTGCGGAGCCGGTCCGCACGGGTCCGGACGCTTTCGGCGACTGGCGGAAGGATGCGCCCGGGGTAGTCCGGCTGATCCACCCGGCAGACCTGCGGGCACCCTATGAGACGCGGTCCCGCAGCAACAGCCCGTCGGTGACCGCGCGTCCTGCCGGAGCGGTGCCTCGGGGTCCCGCGGGGACAGAGGTCGCGGTGTTCGCGGCCGGGCTGTCCGGTCCGCGCATCCTGCGGACGGCGCCGAACGGGGACGTGTTCGTCGCCGAAACCGGCGGCGGGCGCATCCGGGTGCTGCGTCCGACAGCGGACGAGAAGGCGCCAGCAGCGAGCGAGGTATTCGCGTCGGGCCTGGACGGGCCGTTCGGCATCGCCTTCTGGCCGCCGGGTCCGGCGCCGCGCTACGTTTACGTCGGTGAAACCGGGCGCGTCGTGCGCTACCCCTACCAGCCCGGCAACCTGCGCGCGTCTGGCCCGGCAGAAGTCGTGGTGCCTACGCTGCCGGAGGGCGGGCATTCCACGCGGGATGTCGCGTTCTCGCCGGACGGCGCGCGGATGTATGTGTCGGTGGGCAGCGGCAGCAACGCCGAAGCGCCGCCTGCCCTGCCGGCGCCGCAGCTTGCTGCACTGGAGGCTGCGTCAGGACGTGGCGCCGCTTGGGGCGACGAGCAGGACCGGGCCGACGTGCTGCTGTTCGACCCGCAGGGCCGGCCGGTCGGGCACTTCGCGAACGGGCTGCGCAACTGCGTCGGGCTGGCGGTGCAGCCGGATGGGACGGTGATGTGCGCCGTGAACGAGCGGGATGGCCTGGGCGACAACCTGCCGCCGGACTACGTGACGCGGGTGCGGCCGGGCGGGTTCTACGGCTGGCCCTGGTATTACATCGGCGCGCATGAGGACCCGCGCAGCCCCGGACGCCGCCCGGACCTGGCCGGGAGCGTGCTGGTGCCGGACGTGCTGATCCAGCCGCACTCGGCACCCCTGGGGATCACGCTGTATGACGGGGCGATGTTCCCGTGGCGCGGGGATGCGCTGGTGGCGCTGCACGGGTCGTGGAACCGGGGCATGCGGACGGGCTACAAGGTGGTTCGGGTGCCGATGCGGGATGGGGCGCCGACCGGGGAGTATGAGGACGTGCTGACCGGCTTCGTGCGGGACGACAACTCGGTGTGGGGGCGTCCGGTCGGGGTCACGGCGCTGCGGGACGGGTCGGTGCTGGTGTCGGAGGACGGCAACGACACGATCTGGCGGATGGCGCGGCGGTAGGCGGCGGGGCATAACGAAGCGCACGGCGGCGTTGTCCCGCGCCACGGTTGTCAGGCTGGCGCGGGACCGCCCGTGCAGGAGGCAGGTTGCCCGCGACGACGGCGAAATCTTATCGGCTCCTGATCCTGTGCCTGGCGTTGCTGCTTGCGATGGCTGCGGTGTTCAGCACGCAGTTGCTGACCGGGTTTGGCCATGTGACCGGAGACCGGCTGGACGGGCTGATCCAAACCAGCATCTTCGAGCACTGGTTCAACGTCCTGCGCGGACGGGCACCCTGGGACACCACCGCATACTTCTACCCGCATCGCGGCACGCTGGCCTACAATGACGGCTACATGCTGCATGGCATGGCCTACTCCGCCTGGCGGGCGGTCGGCATGGACCCGTTCCTGTCTGCCGAGATGGTTGCCGTCACCCTGCGCATCGTGGGCTTTGCCGGCGCCTACGGCTTCGCCCGCGGCGTCCTGAACCTGCCGTTCCCGTGGGCGGCGTTTGGCGCGGCCATGTTCACCCTGAGCCTGAACGCCTACCAGCAGTCTGCCCACATGCAGATCCTGGGCGTGGCGCTCGGACCCATGGCCGCGCTGCTGGCCGTCCGCACGATGCGGGCGCTGGAGGCGGCAAGGCCGCGGGCGGCGGTTGGATGGGGCGCAGCCTTCGCCGTCCTGGCAGCGGCCTGGCTGCTGACGGCGTTCTACATGGCTTGGCTGCTGGCCTTCTATGCCGTGGTGCTGGCGGTGGTTGCCGCCGTGATGGACCCGGCGCTGCGGCATCGTGCCGTTGCCACCTTGCGCCGGGAATGGGCGGCCGTCGCCGTCATCGCCGTGATTTGCGTCGCTGCCGCCGTGCCATTCCTCATCCTTTACCTGCCCAAGGCGCGGGAAAGCGGGATGCATGAGTTCGCGGCGGTGCGCCCGTTCCTGCTCACGCTGCGCGAGACCGTGCGGGTAGGGCCGGGAAACCTGCTGTTCGGCTGGTCCGATGCCCTGCTCTTCCCCGGCCGCACCGGGTGGTCGGCGGAGCGCATCGTGGGCTGGCCGCCGGTGTTCCTGGCCTGCTTCGCGGCGGCTGCCTGGTCAGGGCGGCGGTGGCCTGTGGCCGGGGCGGCAGCGCTGACGGTGTGCGCGGTCTATTTTCTGACCCTGAGTGTTGGCGGGAGGTCGGGCTGGTGGGTGGTTTACCATTTGGTGCCGGGCGCGAAGGCGATACGCGTCGTGTCCCGCGCCTGGATCATGCTGTCCCTGCCCATGCTGTGCGTGGTGCTGGTTTGGCTGCACCGGCTGCGAGGCAGCAGGCCGGCGTTGGCGGCGGCGCTGGCGGTGCTGCTGGTGGCGGAGGAGCTCAGCAGCGGGCCGAACGTCGCCGGGTTGGACCGGATGGCCGAGTTGCGCCGATTGCAATCCGTCCTGCCGGCGCCGGCGGGGTGCCGGGCCTTCGCGGTGCTGTCGGCCAGGCGGGACGATCCGGAGTCGGACAAGGCGCTGCAAACCAACAGCGCCAACGCCAACGCCATGCTGATCGCCGAGGTGGCGGGGCTGCCCACGGTCAACGGCATCTCGACGTTCAACCCGCGGGATTGGGACGCCGCCGATCCCAGCAGCCCGGATTACGTCAGCCGGATCGCCGCCTACGTCCGCGCGCATGGGCTGCAGGACGTGTGCGGCTTGGACCTGCGGACGGGGCATTGGTATGCCGGGTTAGGTGATTACCGGGCGGTTCACCTGGTGCCGACGGGCGGCTTGCTGTCGCTCCGCGGCGATGGCGCCGGGGCGGAGATGCTGGATGCCGGGTGGTCAGGGGCTCTTGCCTGGGGACGCTGGAGTGGGTCCCGCGGGGCTTTGCGCTTCTTGGTCCAGGGTGATCCGGGGGCGGTGCGTCTGACGGCTTGGGCGGTCGTCTTTCCGGCCCCGCCGGTGCAGACGCAGCGGGTAGCGGTGCTGGCCAATGGCAAGCTGATTGCGGCCTGGGCGGTTTCGGGTACGCCGGCCGCTTATGAGGCGGTGCTGCCGGCGACTGGCGGGCCGTTCGAAGTCACGTTCGTCAACCAAGATTTGGATGGTGCGGGTGATAGCGGCCCAGGTCTTGGCTTGATGGCGGTCCAAGTGGACAAGCTTTGAGCGGCAGGCCGGTGCTGGACGCGTAGGCTATGGCTGATGCGATCAGTCGGACTGCGCGGGTCACCAGGGCGGTGCAACAGGCATGCATATTGACGCCTTGCTGACCGAAGACCAGCCGGAGAGCAAGAAGCCAGGCACTGCATGTCGCGTTCCTCAAGAAGCAACATACGATTGCAGGTGACTCGCCGGCTTATGCCGCCTTCCGCCCCGCCTCTCCGCCAAACAGGAAATCCACATCTTCCTGCGCCAGCGCCGCCAGGTCCCCCGGCTCGGTGAACGTCAGGTTCGCCAGTTCCGCCTTGCGTTGCTGCAGCTCAAGGATGCGCTCCTCCACCGTGTCCGCGCCGATCAGCTTGTAAACGAACACCGACTTGGTCTGGCCGATCCGGTGCGCCCGGTCGCTGGCCTGGTTCTCGACCGCCGGGTTCCACCAGGGGTCGTAGTGGATGACCGTGTCCGCCGCCGTCAGGTTCAGACCGCGCCCGCCCGCCTTCAGCGAGATCAGGAACAGCGGCACCTCCCCCGCCTGGAACGACCGCACCGGCTCCGCCCGGTCCCGAGTGTCGCCGCGCAACTCGACATAGGGAATGCCGGCCGCCTGCATCCGCGGCTTTATCAGGTCCAGCATGGAGGTGAACTGGCTGAACAGCAGGATGCGCCGCCCCTCCGGGATCATCTCGGACACCATCTCCAACAGGTCGTCCAGCTTGGAGGACGACTCGACCAGCCGGGCCGAGGGCAGCTTCACCAGCCGCGGGTCGCAGCAGACCTGGCGCAGCTTCAGCAGCGCGTCCAGCACGACGATGCGGCTGCCGGCCAGGCTGCGCTCGGCCACCTCCTCGCGAACACGTTCCTGCAAGGTGACGCGGATGGTCTCATACAGCTCGCGCTGGTCCGGCGCCAGGGTGATGCGGCGCAGGATGGTGTGCTTGGGCGGCAGCTCCGTCGCCACCTCGCTCTTGGTCCGGCGCATGATGAACGGCTTGATGCGGCGCACCAACTGCATCCGGCGCTGGTCGTCGCCGCGCTTCTCGATCGGCGTGCGGAACCGCTTGGCGAACACCGCCCGGTCGCCCAGCAGGCCCGGCATCAGGAAGTTGAACTGCGACCACAGTTCCTCAAGGTTGTTCTCGACCGGGGTGCCGGACAGGCAGACGCGGTGCTTGGTGTCCAACTGACCCACGGCCCGCGTGGCCTTGGCGGCGGGAGACTTGATCGCCTGCGCCTCGTCCAGCACAACGACCGACCAGGCCAGCTCCTTCATCTCGGCGATGTCGCGCGCCAGCACGGTGTAAGTCGTGATGACCACGTGCGTACCGTCCAGCCGGTCCCGGCGCTGGTGCCGGTCCAGGCCGTGCAGCACCGCCGTATGCAGGTGCGGCGCGAACTTGGTCAGCTCCGCCGTCCAGTTGCTGATGAGGCTGGTGGGCACGACGATCAGCGCCGGGCGGTCCAGGCGCCCGGCCGCGTGCTCGAACACCAAGTGCGCGATGGTCTGCGCGGTCTTGCCAAGGCCCATGTCGTCGGCCAGCAAGCCGCCGAGACCGTGGCCGCGCAGGTGCTGCAGCCAATCCAGGCCCTGTTTTTGGTAGGGGCGCAGGTCACCCTTGAAGGCGCCAGGCAGCAGCACCGGGGCGATCTCCGCCTCGTCGCGGAACTGCTCGACGTAGGCGCGTATGGCGGCGGCGCTCTGGAACCGGGTGTTGACCAGGTCCTCCAGCTCCAGGACCGTCGCGGCCTCCGCGGTGGGCAGCACGAGGGGGCCGTCCTGCAGGCGGCCGGCGCCCTCGATCAGGTCGCCCATGATCGCCAGCAGCCGGCGTATGCGGTCGGCCGGCAGCTTCACCACGCGGCCGTCATCCAGGCTGGTGATGATCTCGCCGTCCACGATCTGCGCGGCGTCCAGGCCGCCGCGCTCGATCAGCTTGGTCAGGATTGGCAGCAGCGGCAGGCGGACGCCATCTATCTCGATGCCGAAGTCCAGGCTGAACCGGCCGGGACCGGCGTCCTGCACCTGCACGTCCGTCGTGCCGACCTCCTCAACCAGGCGTGGGCCGAAATCGCGGTCGATCAGGTTGCGCCAGCCCAGCACCTGAAGCTGCGGGATGCGAGCGGCGATGAAGTGGTGCCAGCGCTCGGCGGCATCCTGGCCGACATGGACCAGGGCGCGGCGGCCCTTGAGCGACCCGGCCTCAGCGATCCGCATCTGGGTGAAGCCGTCGGTGCTGACGGTGCTGAACGCGGCCTCCTCCGCCACCGTGTCGCGGCGGACGAAGCTGGGGCCGGCCGGCGACATGACGCGGATGAACTGCCGCTCGTCGTGCCCGGCGACCAGCACGCCGCCGTAGTCGAAGTCGAGCGTCAGCGCGTCCAGCAAGCTGATGCGGCCGGTGCCATCAATGTTCTTGACCCGGCGCAGGCGCATGACGGGGGTCATCTCGGTTTCGACGATGGCGCCGTCGCTGGCGGTTGCGGGGATGTGGACCGGCTCCGGGCGGCGCGGACGGGCGGGCGCCGGGGCGGGCTGGCGCAGGCGGACGCGGCCCACGGCGCCGCTGCTCCCATCCACGTAGAACGGCCCGGCATCGCTTTGCAGCACCGCGGACTTCAGCGGCAGCTTAGGCTTGTGGTGCGCGTCGAAGGTGCGGGTCTCGCCGTCCACCAGCCGCTTGCCGCTGGGCGCCCAGCGGGCCTGGCCGGTGGCGACCAACTGGCGGAGCATCTCCGGCAGCAGCTCACGCGACACGGTGGACTTTGTGGTGGCGCCGCCGCCCAGCAGCCGGGCCAGGGCGCGGGCC
>DASWOJ010000354.1:0-4138 GCA_036398775.1 Acetobacteraceae bacterium | reverse complement strand
TTGAAGCGTTTGTCCTGGACTGCGGCGGCGACCATCACTGGAATGAGCACTCCGCACAGGGCCGCCGCGGCGGCTGGGAACCTTGCCATGTTTCTCTCCCGGGCCGACCCGCTGGTTCGAGGGCCGTTGCGGGCAGCATAGGACATGTGCGCGGGTTGTCCCAGCACTTGGGGGCATCCCGCGCGGTTCAGGTGCCCTATGCACGGCCCCTGGCAGCCAGCAACCTGCCAGGTCGCAGGCGGCGACGGCGAGCCGGCCCTGGGTCATGGGCGTTGCCAGGGGACCGGCAACAGACCCTGCGAGCCTGCACGGTTGGAACATGCGCCAGGACACGACGCATCACGAAGGCTCCACGCCCTTCGTTTTCCTGTTCCCGGCTTGATCGTGCCGGTGCAATGTACTCTAGGGAGCGGGGTGCGTCCTGCCTCGGCTTGAAGCGTCGCATCGTGGAGGCAGGTTTGAAGCTCAAGGTGATCCTGCCATGCGCCCTGCTTGTAGCCAGCCCGGCGCTTGCGGCTCCCTATGCCTTTACCCCGCTGCCAGCAGGGTTTACCGCGACGGCGCTCAACAACCTTGGCCAGGTCGCGGGCCAGGCGCCAGTGGTGCAGCTCGCCGACGGAAGCGTGGTCGTTGGCCCCGCGCTGTATAGCAACAGGACGGTCACACCGTTGGCCGTGGGGCCAAATGCACCAGCGGCACGGGTGGCAGGCATCAACGATGCCGGCGACCTTGTGCTGGTCGGCACAAGCGGGGCGAGGAGCTCCCTTTTCGCGGTGTTCGGCGGCGTCGTGTCCGGCTTTGCGGTCCCGGAAGCGCAACCCGGCGTCGCGAGCGTGGCCAGCCTGAACAGCGAGCGGCAGATCGTGGGCAGCACCCTTGTATTCGCCACCGACGGGACGGCTACCACGCAGGGCTATGTTTCGTTCGGCGGCGCTTACACATTGTTGGCGGTCCCTGGCGCCGGGACGACGCGGCCTGCCCGCATCAACGACGCCGGGCAGGTCGTGGGCGCCTACACGAACTCCCAGCAAATCAATCCGCAAGGCTTCCTGTATGACGCCGGCACGTTCACGACCATAGACGTGCCCGGCGCGGCGTCCACGATGCTGAACGGGATCAACGACGCCGGGGAGGTATCTGGTATCTATACGGATACAACCGGCGCCCAGCACGGCTTCACCGAGGCCGGAGGCGTGTTCAGCGACGTGACCGGGCCGGACGGCGCCGCGTTCCTGGGCAGCAGCGTCAACAACCAGGGTCAGCTCATCGGCGCCTTTGCCGGCGGCGGGCTGAGCTACTTGGCAACGCCGGTAGCCGCCGCCGTGCCGGAGCCGGGGTCGGCAGCTCTGCTGGGCGGCGTTCTTGCCCTTGGCGCCGCGGTTCGGCGGCGGGACAAGCCGGGCCACTCCGGGCACGCGGCTTGACGCTGCTGGCCCTGCTTGCCGCTGTGGCAAGCCAGTCCATCATCAAGCGGCGGTGCCGTCCGCGCGGATGAGCGGTTCCGCTCTACGCAAGCGCCATTCGGCTTCCACCCCTCCATTCGGGATGCGCGTCGCCCGGGAATCGTCTGCTTCCCGCAACACCTCCTTCGATACGCATACGGGCATCCCCGTGGCGTTCGACATGGCCGCGGATCAGGTCGTGGACGACTTGCAAGGCCGGCTGGCGCGCAGCGTCCAGTTGTCGTCCATGTCGCCGGCCGGCGCTGCGATGTGCTTGATGATGCCGGTGGGGCCGTCAAGCGCGGCTGCATCCACCTGAGTGTGGCGTCAGCCGCCGGACAAGGTCGAGAGATAAAGCCACAGAAACTATGAGCATGTCGGGTCGTTTCTTTTGCTCAAGGATAGAGCATCTCGGCTGCGGCTCCGCACCAAGAACAATGGAGAGGCAAGATATGAGCTATGAAAAGACAAGGCCGCTGGTGGTTGCCTGTTTGCTCACTGCTGTCCTCAGCGGCACGCCTGCTGGCGCGCAAACGACGCCGGCGCCCGGTGCTGCCGCTTCGGACCCGGCGGCCTTCATCCAGCGGTTCGACCGCAGCGGCAAGGGCCTGCTGGACATGAAAGCAGTGCTGAACGCCGCCATCGTCAAGTTCGGCACCCTGGACACCGAGAAGCGCGGTCGGATGACGGCACAGCAGCTTGCGGGTTTGCTGACGCCCGAGGAGTTCAAGACTGCCAACCCCGATGGTGACACCACCATCGGCGCGGAGGAGTGGTTCGACTTGGTCCGGCGCTACTTCTATGCCGCAAACCCCGACAATGATGGCTCGCTGTCCATTGACGAACTCAAGACGCCGGCTGGCCAAGCGCTGCTCAAGCTCATCCAGTAGGCTGCGGCGCCAACCCCCGCCGGATTACGGCCGGCGAGGGTTGGCCTGGTGTGCGTCCTACCGCATCAGAACGTCACCCGCACCCCGCCAAACCCCGCCACCGGCGCCCCCGGCACGAGGCTCCTGGTGTTCGTCGCCCCTGGCGCCTGCACGATCGGCACCAGGCCCACCGGCGAGAAGCCGCCGAACGTCGCATACTTCGCGTCGGTCACGTTTTGCACCAGCCCGAACAGTTGGATGTTCTGCGTCACCTGATACTCCGTGTTCAGGTTCAGCACCACGTAGGACGGGGTCTTGGGGGTCAGGTTCGCCGCGTCGCCTTGCAGGTAACGCCCACTGCTGGCGATGCCTGTCGTGCCCACCGTCCACTTCGGCGTCAACTGATACTGCACGCCGAACTTCAGCCGCTGCGTCGGAACTCCAGGGAGCACGTTCCCCGGGCGCACCTGCGTCAGCCCGTTGGCGTCGGCAAACGGGTTGTTCTCGCTGCCGACGGAAAAGCCGCTCTGGAACGTCGCCTCCGTGTAGGCATAGTCGAGGTAGGCCAGCAGCCCCCCCTGGCGCAGGCTGACCCCGGCCTCCACCCCTTGCCGCCGCGTGCTGCCGACGTTCTGGAAGTAGCCCCGGCCCTGCACCACGCTGGTGGTGAACAGGATGTCGTCGTCCGCATCGGTGCGGAACAGCCCGAGGTTCCAACTGACCCGCCCCGCCGCCGGCCCGCCAATCAAGGCCAAGCCGAAGCTGCCGCGTATCCCGGCTTCGTAGTTCTGCGCCACCACCTGCTTCAGCGAGGGGTCGGCGACGAAGAAGTTGGTCAGGCTGCACGGGCTGGCCGGCGACGCGCAGGACAGTTCCGCAGGCGTCGGCGCCCGGTTGCTTTGCGAGTAGCCGCCATACAGCGACACGTTGGGCAGCAGCTTGTAGGTGACGCCCGCCGCCGGGTTGAACTTGGTGAAGCTGTGGTTTCCGCTCAGGGCGGTGCCGTTGCGGTCCTGCAGGTCGATCTCCGCCACGTTCAGCCGGCCGGAGACCGTGAACGACAGCCGTTCCGTCACGTCCAGCGTGTCCGACGCATACACGCCGTAGTAGTCGTTGGACGCATCCACCCGGACGGGGGTGATGCTGCCGTCGTCCTCGTTGAGCACGATCCCCGGTCCGGCATAGTCGCGGTCCAGCGTCAGCGCCCCGATCGAGGTCCGGGCGGAGAACGTCGTGCGGCCGCCGTCGTAGCTTGCGCCCACCAGCAGCCGGTTGGTCCGCCCGAACACCTCTGACCGGTGCGTTCCCTGCACGGCCGCGCCGAAGCCGTTGCTGTCGGTGGCGGTCTCGTTCAGCAGGGCGTAGGGGCCGCCGCGGCGGAACTGCCGCAACCCGGGATACAGGCCGGGGTTGAGGAAGTTGGGGACCGCACCGCCGTTCCTGCCGGTCAGCGCCGGACCATCGTTGATGCACAGGACGCCGCGGTTGCTGTCGCATGGCTCCACGTCCGCGGCGTCGCCATTCAGGGTGCGCTGAGAGAGGTTGCTATAGTAGGTCGTCGCCTGCAGGCTGATGCGGTCGGACACCTCGTAGCTGCCGGTGGTGGTCAGGCGCAGATACTTGTTGCGGGTCTCGTCGGGGTAAGTGAACACCGCACTGCGGTCAACCGCCAGCAGCTCCACCGGTGTCGTGCCGTTGCCGGTCAGGTTGTTGATGGCGCCGACCAGGTTGACGTGGACCTCGGCCTTGTCGCCGCGATAGCCGACATCGCCGTAGATCTGGCGCAGTTGGGACGGCGAATGGTCCCGCCAGCCGTCTTCGTTCAGC
>DASWOJ010000353.1:0-15472 GCA_036398775.1 Acetobacteraceae bacterium | reverse complement strand
CCCGGCCGTTGCGGCGTACGCACAGGATGGTTGTCCCGTGCCAGCCAACGGGGTCGTGGGGTGTGTCTTGCATGATGGCCGGGAGATGGGGGGCGGCGAGCGGCTGCACAAGATATAGGCAGATCGGGCGGATGACTGGGGGCTGGCCAATTCTTTCGGACGAATGCGCCTCAGGTTACGATCGACAATGCCGCCTGAAGCTACCCGCCCATTGCGGGCGTCGGAGCATAGGCCTGCTCGACCTGCTCCGGGGCGTTGGCGATTGCGCGCAGGTAGCTCCGGGCCGCAGCGTCCAGCTCCCGCCGGCCTGTTTCCCAGTTCCGCAGCGTCTCCACCTCCAAGCCGTAGCGCAGGGCGAACTGCTCGCGTGAAAGCTGCAGGCGCTCCCGCAAGCCCCGCACGTCAACCACCCCTGACGCCTCTACCGGGGCAGCCGCGATGCCGGCGCCCGCAAGGTCGGCTGCAAGGGCCGCCGGGTCCTCGACCGTGGGAACGTCAACGAACACCCTGCCATCTTCCAGCAATGCCTCGATTGCCCGCTTTGCTCGCAGCATCGTCATACCCCGCCGCGCGAGGGCGTGCATGGCATCAATCGTCCTGGGAACCGGCCCGTCAGGGGACAGGCGCAAGACGAACACGGCGGGCGAACCGGAAGACACGCGGTCTATGTCCCGGATTGGCCCCAGTTGTGCGAACCGCTCCCTCCACTTCGAGTCCATCAAACCCCATCCCTTCCATCAACGCTTGTGCGATTACCATCAGGCTCGCTGCCCCGGCCGCATTGGGATGTGCGTCCTGCACATGGATGCCCTGAAGCGCCAGTGTCGTCCCCTGCTTCAAAAGCTCCGCCACGAAAGTCAGCCGACCAGTTGGGGTGATGGCAACCAAAGCGACAATAGGATCATCCGTCATTTCGTTCGCCATCTGGAACGAAATCTCCTGGATGGACCACACCTTGAGATACTGTGCCATTGGCACAGACATCGCAAGTAGAACAGTGTGCCAAGGCCGTTCGCCTTCCCGTGATAGTTCAGGAGCAGAACGGTGACTTTCCCCCGCCTGTTCCCCCCACCGACCGCTTGCGCTACACCGCGCCGCATGTCCCGCACTGCCACCATCACCCGCGCCACGTCCGAGACGCGCATCACCGTGACGCTGGACCTCGACGGCGCCGGGCAGGCCCAGATCGCCACCGGCATCGGCTTCTTGGACCACATGCTGACCGCCCTCGCCCGCCACGCTATGCTCGACCTGACCGTCGAGGCCGAGGGCGACCTGCACATAGATTTCCACCACACGACGGAGGACGTGGGCATCGTGCTCGGCCAGGCGTTGGCCCAGGCGCTGGGCGACAAGCGCGGCATCCGACGTTACGGCCACTGCAGCCTGCCGATGGACGAGGCGCTGGTGGATGCGGCGCTCGACCTGTCGGGCCGCCCCTTCATCGCCTGGAACGTGCGGTTCGAGCGCGACAAGATCGGCGCCATGGACACCGAGCTGTTCGAGGAGTTCTTCCGCGCCTTCGCCATGAACGGCCTGTTGACCCTGCACGTCGTCCAGCGCGCCGGCCGCAACGCCCACCACGTCGCCGAGGCCACCTTCAAGTCCGTCGCCCGCGCCCTGCGCCAGGCCGTCGAGCCTGACCCGCGCGCCGGCGGCGCCATTCCCTCCACCAAGGGATCCCTATGAAGGGCCAAGCATGAAGGTCTGGACCGCCCACCTCCACCCCGCCCGCCCGCCGGTGCTGGTGCACGAGGGATGGAGCTGGGGCGCCGCCCTGTTCGGCCCGTTCTGGCTGCTGGCACACCGCGCCTGGATACCCGGCGCGATCGTGCTGGCCGTCGTGGTCGTGCTGAACCTGCTGATACCCCAGGGTCTGCGCGGCTTGCTGGTCCTGGGCTTCTTCCTGCTGCTGGGCCTGCTGGGCCGGGACCTGCTGCGCTGGTCGCTGGCCCGGCGCGGCTACGCCCTGGCCCACGTGGTCGCGGCAGGGGACGGCGATGCCGCCTTCGCCCGCCTGCTGGACGCCCGGCCCGACCTGGCCGCGGCCCATGCGGACCCGGCATGGCTGCGCTGATGCGCGTCGCGGTCGTGGACTATGGCAGCGGCAACCTGGCCTCCGCCGCCCGGGCGCTAACGGTCGCAGCGGAGCGGTCCGGCATCGCGGCCGACGTGATGATCACCGGCGACGCCGCCGATGTGGCGGCGGCGGACCGCGTGGTGCTGCCGGGCCAGGGCGCGTTCGCGGACTGCGCGTCGGGCCTGGCCGCGGTGCCGGGCCTGCACGCCGCGGTCGAGGGCAGCGCCGCCGCCGGCCGGCCCTTCCTGGGCATCTGCGTCGGCATGCAGCTCATGGCGCAGCGTGGGCTGGAGCACACGACAACCCCCGGCTTCGGCTGGATCGGCGGCGAGGTCGCGCCGATGGACCCGCCGGGCCTGCGCCTGCCGCAGATGGGCTGGAACGCGCTGGACTTCACGCCCGGCGCGCATCCGCTGCTGGATGGGCTGCAGCCCGGCGACCATGCCTACTTCGTCCACAGCTATGCCTTGAGCGGCGGCGACCCGGCGGACCTGCTGGCCACTACCGACTATGGCGGCCCTGTCCCCGCCCTGGTCGCCCGCGGCAACCGCGCCGGTACCCAATTCCACGTGGAGAAAAGCCAGGAGGTCGGCCTGCGCATCCTCGCCAACTTCCTGCGCTGGGACCCGGCCGGTGGTTGACTTGCTGCAAAGCCGCCTGCTGGTCGAGCGTGCGGCGGAGTTGCTCGACGACGACATGCAGGCCCTGTGCGAGGCCGCCGATGCCGCCATCATCGAGGGCGGCGGCTTCGGCTGGGTGAAGTCGCCGGGGCGCCTGGCGCTGCAAAGCTACTTCAAGGGCGTGCTGCTGGTGCCGGAGCGGGAGCTGTTCACCGCCAGGCTCGACGGGGTCATCGTCGGATCGGCGCAACTGGTGCGCCCGCCGCGCAACAACGAGGCGCAGGCATTTGCGGCGGCCATCATGCACTCCTTCGTCGCCCCCTATGCCCGCGGCCACGGCCTGGCGCGGATGATGACCCGGCGCATGGAGGACGGCGCCCGGGCGCTGGGCTACCAGGTACTGAACCTGGACGTGCGGGAAACCCAGGAGGCGGCGATCCGGCTGTACGAGTCCTTGGGCTACCACCGCTGGGGCGAGCACCCCGCCTATGCCCGCGTCCGTGGCCGCACGATCCGCGGCATTTATTTCACCAAGCTGCTGCAACGCGAGCCAAAGGCATGATGGGCGCCTCCTTCTCCCTCTTCCTCCAGGAGAGGGCCGGGGTGAGAGGGTCTTGCGGCGCGGAACCTGGCAATGCGGGATCGGATGCTGGCGGCAACGGCAGCCTCCGCTCCGCAGCCAAGACCCCCTCACCCCAACCCTCTCCCGGAGGGAGAGGGAGCAGGACAGCATGACTCTCCTGACCCTCTACCCCGCCATAGATTTAAAGGATGGCACCTGCGTGCGCCTGCGCCGGGGCGACATGGACGACGCCACCGTGTTCTCCGACGACCCCGGCGCCCAGGCCCGGGCCTGGCAGGACGCAGGCTGCACGTGGCTGCACGTGGTGGACCTGAACGGCGCCTTCGCCGGACGCCCGGTGAACACCGCCGCCGTCGCCGCGATCCTGCAGGCGGCCACCGTTCCCATTCAGCTCGGCGGCGGCATCCGTGACATGGCGGGGGTGGAGGGGTGGCTGTCTGCCGGCGTCCGCCGCGTGATCCTGGGCAGCGCCGCGGTGAAGACCCCTGCCTTGGTGCGCGACGCCTGCCGCGCCTTTCCCGGCCGGGTCGCGGTCGGCATTGACGCTCGCGACGGGTTCGTGGCGACCGAGGGCTGGGCCGATACCTCGACCATACCAGCCGCCGAGCTGGCGCTGCGGTTCGAGGACGCCGGAGTGGCCGCCATCATCTACACCGACATCGGCCGGGACGGCATGGGAACCGGGTTGAACCTGCCGGCGACCTTGTTGCTGGCCGCACGGCTGGGCACGCCGGTGATCGCCAGCGGCGGCGTGGGGTCGCTGGCGGACTTGCAGGCGCTGCGCGATGCCGCGGATATGGCCGCGGGCACGGCAGCAAGGGCAGCCGCGGGCACGGCAGCAAGGGCAGCCGCGGGGATTGAGGGGGTCATAGTTGGGCGGGCGCTGTATGACGGCAGCGTGGGCGTGCGGGCGGCATTACGTGTCTTGGCCGGAGCAGCGGCATAGCGGTTCCGGTTGCCCGCTTGCCGCCCGGTCGCATCAGCCGCACAGTCCGGACAAACCGACCCGGGGGATCGTCCATGCCCAACCACCTGTTGACCACCGCCGCTGCGGTGATGCTGCTCGCATCGGTCCCCGCCTTCGCCGAAGCCCCCCTCCCCCCGCGTGAAGAGCCGGCCAAGAGCATCCCTGTCCCAGGCACCGTCAGCCCGGCGATGCAGGCCGTCATCGCCCAGCCGCTCCGGACGAACTGGGACCATCCCCCCACCACGCCCGAGGGCTGGACCGAACTCGTCAAGACGCTGGAATCCGCCGCCGCGCCCCAGGTCGCGCCGATGGCTGAACGCCTGCACGTGCATATCGAGCCGTCCACCATCGCCGGCGTGCGCGTCTATACCCTCACCCCCGATGACATTCCGGCAGGCAACCGAAACCGGCTGCTCGTGCACGTCCACGGCGGCTGCTACGTGCTGAACCCGCGCCTTGCTGCCCTGCCCGAGGCGCTGATGCTGGCCGGCTTTGGCCACATGAAGGTGATCGCGGTGGATTACCGCATGCCGCCCGAGGCCTACTTCCCCGCGGCGCTGGACGATGCGGTGGCGGTTTACAAGGCCGCGGCCGGCATGGTGCCGCCGGGCAACGTCGGCGTGTTCGGCAGCTCCGCCGGCGGCGCGCTGACGCTGGAAATGATGCTGCGTGCCAAGTTGGAAAACATTCCTATGCCCGGCGCCATCGCCCCAGGCACGCCCATGTCCGACGTGACCAAGCAGGGCGACACCTTCCAAACCAACGCCCTGGTGGACAATGTCCTGGTGTCTCCGGATGGGTTCTGTGACGCTGCGACCCGGTTTTATGCCCAGGGGCACAACCTCGCCGACCCGATGCTGTCCCCGTTGTATGGCGACCTGCACGGCTTCCCGCCCACCATCCTGACCAGCGGCACCCGCGACCTGCTGCTGAGCAACACCGTCCGCGTCAACCAGAAGCTCCGTCAGGCCGGCGTGGACACCAGGCTGCAGGTGTTCGAGGCGCAGTCGCACGCGCAGTTCTATCGCGACGACCGCATCCCCGAGGTGCAGGAGGCAATGGGCGAGATCGCCGCCTTCTTCGACGCGCACTTGGGCCGGTAGCGCCGCGGCTGGGAACCGCCCTCGTCCCGGCCAGTGCATCGAAAGCGGCATCACCGCGCTTCGCGGCAGCCCGGCCTTATGAAGAAGGGGGTCAGGCGACGCAGGCCGGGCTGCGGCACCTGACCGACTTGGCGCCTTCAGGCCCGGCGGTGGCGCATCAGTGCCGTCATGCCAAGACCGGCGCCAAGCAGGGCGAGCGACGCCGGCTCCGGCACGGAGGTCGGCAGCACGAAGGCGAAGGTTGCGGCGGAGTAGCGGTTGGCTGGCCCGCTGTCAGGGTTCGTCGGATAAGCAGACGGCGTACCGCCGCTGTTGCGGCCGAGGCCGACATAGCTGATGTAGGGCGCCCCTGTTTCGGCCGGTGCGGTCGCGCCGCCGCCTGCGTTCGACAGACCGTCCACGCCATTGGTGTAGAACGAGATGATGGAATAGGTGTTGCCCGCCGTCAGCGTGAGCGGTGCTGCCAGCGTCTTGAAGTAGTCGGCGCTTCCCGCCAGCAGCGTGCCCTGCGATGCCGCCGAGAACGTCACCTGCGCCAGCACCGCGCCGGCCGCGCTGAACAGCGTCGCATAATCCGGGGCGCTGGCCGGCGCGGCGAAGCCGGACGGGCTGAACAGGCCAAGCTGCGTGACGGTGATGGCCTGATTAGGCTTGAAGTCCATCCCGAAGCCTTGGCCGTAATGCTGGTTCGCAACCGTCCCGGCTGGAGTTGTATAGGCAATCACGTCTGCAAACGCAGGCGAGGCGGCCAGTGCAGCAACGCACAGGCCGGCAGCGATGGCAGAAGCTAACCGGACCATTGACCCACCTTATCTATTAGGAAATGCTTATCTAGCACGTGTCGGTTCGATGCGCAAAAAGAATGTTGCTAGATTTTAAGACTCCTCGATATGAGTGCGGAATGCCGTCGCAAAGCCGCTGTCCGTTCGTGTGGTCCAGCCTGCGCACGGGTGGCTTCAAGGCGGCGGCTCGGCATATGCTGCATTTGGGGCGGGCCTCACAGCTTGCCGGGCACACGCCTCAGCCAGTCGCCGGGACTGGCAGGGGCCTTGCACCGGCGTGCCGCCCTGCACAGGCAGGTGACTGGGGGCCACGCGTGCCGCATACCTTGCAACCTCGGCGCGAGTGGAGATTATAGGTCCCTATGCTGAAGCTGAGAATCATTCCATGCCTGGACGTCAGGGACGGCCGGGTCGTGAAGGGCGTCAACTTTGTGTCCCTGCGCGACGCCGGCGATCCCGTGGAGCAGGCCGCCGTCTATGACGCCGCCGGCGCCGACGAGCTGACGTTCCTCGACATCACCGCCAGCCACGAGAACCGCGACACCATCCTGGATGTCGTGTCCCGCACGGCCGCCCGCATTTTCCTGCCCTTGACCGTCGGCGGCGGCGTCCGCACCACCGAGGACATGCGCCGCCTGCTTCTGGCCGGCGCCGACAAGTGCAGCATGAACAGCGCCGCCGTCATCCGCCCGGACCTGGTGCGGGAGGGTGCGGAGAAGTTCGGCAGCCAGTGCGTCGTCGTCGCCGTGGATGCCCGGCAGTCGGGACCTGGACGCTGGGAGGTGTTCACCCACGGCGGACGCACCCCTACGGGCCTAGACGCCGTCGCCTGGTGCCGGCAGGCGGCGGAGCTTGGCGCGGGCGAGATACTGCTGACCAGCATGGACCGTGACGGCACTGGGCACGGCTTCGACGGCGCCCTGTTACGGGCCGTGTGCGGCGCAATTCGGGTTCCGGTGATCGCGTCGGGCGGCGTCGGCACGCTGCAGCACTTCGTGGATGGCGCGGCAGCCGGGGCGACCGGGTTGCTGGCGGCCAGCGTGTTCCACTTCGGCACCTTCACCATTCCCCAGGTCAAGGCGGCGCTGCACGACGCCGGCCTGCCGGTGCGGCTGCCCGGCCGGCCCATCGGGATGGCGGCCTAGCGATGCCGAAGACAATGAAGCTGGCGACGACCAAGATGGCCCGGAAAGCGCCGTCCAAAGTTAAGGTCAAGTCGTCCCTCAAGGCCGCGCAGAAGGCGCCATCGCCGCAGGCGCCCGTGCCCGCCGCCTCGGCAGATGTGCTGGACCGGCTGTGGACCGTGGTGGTGGAGCGCCGCTCGGCCGACCCCACCGTCAGCCACTCCGCCCGCCTTCTGCAGCGCGGCACCGCCAAGGTCGCGCAGAAGTTCGGCGAGGAGGCGGTGGAGTGCCTGATCGAGGCCGTGGCCGGCAACCGCACCGCCCTGGTCGGCGAAAGCGCCGACGTGCTGTATCATCTGCTGGTGATGTGGGTGGCGGCCGGGGTGCAGCCGGCTGAAGTCTGGGCCGAGCTGCAGCGCCGCGAGGGCGTCAGCGGCATCATCGAAAAGGCGTCGCGGCCAAAGGTGCATCTGGGAACGTCAAAGATACCCTAATTCTGCTCCCTTTCGTTCCACGAATGACCGCTACCGTCGCCAGGATCAGCAGGATGACGAACGAAACCTGGTCCCAGTAGCGGATCTTGATCCGCTCGGCGGTCTGCAGGCCGATGCCGCCCGCGCCCACCACGCCCGGCGGCGCAAGCACGTCCACCGGCAGCCAGACCCGGGGGTAGCTCTTGCCCGTCGCACGTCCGGCGGCCGAGATGGAGCCGTTTCCCCCACCAGCACCTGCAGCCGCACCTTGGCGGGTCCGACCGCCCGTCTATCGTCGAGGTCTATGCGGAGCGTGAGCCGGGCCATGCCGGTCACATATCATTGTGCCGGGCCGGACGCATTACGTGCTGGCGCGTCCGTTATACTCCGTTGAATATGACGGACCCTGATGCTGGAGGCCCGACATGGATGGCTCCCTTGATGCGACGGCTGCTCACGAGCTGGCCAGCCGCTGGGCACGGTCGGCTTTGCCCGCCTGGTCGTGCACGGCAACGCGGCGGGCGGGCGCTGCGTGAGCAACCTGGTCAGCCTGCAAGTGCCTGATGCAACCGTGGTGCCGGAACCGGGGAACCCAGCCCTTGTTCTGTCGGGGCTGGCCGGCGTCGCCGCCCTGTGGCGCCGAACGATGCCGCCTGCGGCCTGGAGCCTTGGGCGCCCGCCATGCCGCTAACCCCAGATCCGGAGACGCCCCTTGCTGCGTAGCGTCCTGCTTGCCGTCCTGCTCGCCTGTCTGTCCCCCGTCGCCTCCGGGGCAGCGGAGCCGGTTTCGGTATTCGCCGCCGCAAGCCTGACGGATGCGATGCGGGACGTGTCGGCGGCCTGGCAGCAGGCCGGGCACGCGCCGTTGCGCCTGGTGTTCGCGGCCAGCTCGACATTGGCGAGGCAGATCGAGCAGGGGGCGCCGGCCAACGTGTTTGCGTCGGCCGACCAGCAATGGATGGACTACCTGGCGCAGCGGACGCTGATCGCCACGGGCACGCGGCGCGACCTGCTGGCCAATCAGCTCGTGCTGATCGTGCCCAAGGAACGGGCGAGGCAGGTCGCGGTCGGCCCCGGTTTGGACCTGGCCGCGCTGCTTGGCCCGGACGGGCGCGTCGCCACAGGCGACCCGGCGCACGTGCCGGTCGGACTGTATGCCAAGCAGGCGCTGACTGCCCTGGGCCTGTGGTCCCAAGTGGAGCCGCACCTGGCCCGGACCGAGGACGTGCGCGGCGCGTTGATGCTGGTGGAGCGCAGCGAAGCGCCAGCCGGCATCGTATATGCGACCGACGCCGCCGCCAGCGCCGGCGTGGCCGTGGCGGGCGCCTTCCCCGAGAACACGCACGACCCGATCACTTACCCATTCGCGGTGACAAAGGAGGGCGATACGCCGGAGGCCCGGGCGCTGCTGCAGTTCCTGGCCGGGCCGGAGGCGCAGGCAATGTTCGAGAAACGCGGCTTCACAGTCATCGCCGCGGCTGGTCAGGGTCAACCGGCAGCGGTCCGGTAACAAGCGGCGCCAGCCCGGCGCATCTTCGGACGGGATCACGGCCCTCGCCAGGCTATGCCTTGCTTGGGCGGCTTGCGTCCTCGCGCCTGCTTCCAGGGAGGCCAGCGAAGGTAGGCATCCGGATGCGGCCCTACCGGATCATCCGGTCCTGCCCGATCAGCGCCAGGCCTTCGGCCACCGACACGAACTCCCCGCCACCGGACACGCGCTCCCGCCCGAAACGCGCCTCGAACAGCCGGCGCACGGCGGGCACGAAGGCGGTGCCGCCGGTCAGGAACACCCGGTCCACCGCATTCGGTGCCAATGCCGCCATCGCCAGCGCGCGGTCCACGGCGGCGGACAACGCCGCAAGCTCCGGCGCGATCCAGCCCTCGAACGCCGTGCGCTCGATCTCCTCCTCGATGCGCAGCCCCGGGTGCTCGAAGCGCAGCACCGCCCGGTCGGCACGCGACAGCTCCGCCTTCACAGCCGAAACCGACTGGTAAAGCTGGTAGCCCAGCTCCTCCTCGATCACCTGGATCAACCGGCGCAGGCGCTCCGGTTCGGCGGCGGTGCGGGCGACCTCGCCGATCTCGCGCAGGGTGCGGGGCGTACGCATCAGGGACAGGCGGTGCCAGCGGGACAGGCCGGTGTAGTATTCGGCCGGGACCGGCATGTCCTTGCCCATGATCCGGTAGGTCCCGTTCTTGCCCAGATGCGGCGCCACCACGCGGTCAATGATGCGCGCATCGAAGCTGTCGCCGGCCACGCCGACGCCGGTGGTGGCCAGCGGCGTCACCGGCCGCGCCGCGCCGGGATCGAAACGCAGCAGGGAGAAGTCGCTGGTGCCGCCACCGAAGTCGCCGATCAGCACGGTGGCGGGGGCGGCCAGGGCGCGGGTGAAACGGAAGCCGGCGGCCTCCGGCTCGTAGGCCACGTCCACCTCACCCAGGCCGGCCTGGCGGAAGGATTCGCGCAGCCGGGCCTCGCCCAGGGCGTCGTCGGCCAGTTCGCCGGCAAACCGGACGGGGCGGCCGGCGACGATGCGGGCGCTGTCGAGTTCGCCGCTTGCGAAGCCCTGGTCCGCCAGCAGGCCGCGCAGGAACAGGGCGACCAGGGCCTCCAGGGTGAAGGGACGGCCCATGACCAGGGTACTGGAAAAGCTGCGCTGCGCCAGGTAAGTCTTCATGGACATGATCAGCCGGGTGTCCTCGGGGTCATCGAGGTAGGCCGCGACGGCATGCGGTCCGGCGGCGTGGCGCAGCGCCCCGCGCTCGGTCCAGAAGCACAGCACCGTGCGGAACACCTCCAGCCCGGGCGCCCGCAGCGTCCGCACGGCGCCGTCCGGCCGCAGCACGGCGACGACGCTGTTGGTGGTGCCGAAGTCTATGCCGACAACAGGGGGGCCAACAACAGGAGGGCCGACGACAGGGGGGCCGATGATGGTGGGCTTGATGGACATGGGGCGCGGGTGATGCGGACTGACGGGTGCCGGGTCAAGCCGCCCACCGCTGCTGAGTGGGAGTCCAGGCGCACGGCAGGGCTTTTAATACCAACTGCCGGAAGTTCTGACCTGTCGGCACACGGCGCCTTGCAGGACGCGAGCAGCGGGGCATAGGTCGGGACTTTCAGCGATTGGTATAAGCCTGACTTTGGCCATTTCAGGCTGGGTGGCATGCATGCTGGTTTATTTCCAGCGTGGTCCCGGTTCAGCGCTTGCTCGCATTCCTGGCCAAAGCGCCCTCCCCCGTTCACCGCATGGTCTGGCCGGTCGAGGCGGTCAGGCGGATGGCACAGGCCAACGCCGCATGGAGCATTCAGTCGAACGCCTCCTCCGGCACCCGGATGGGCGGCTTCGTCCGGCGCAGGGCGGCGTAAACCTGGGCCAGGATCAGCAGCAGGCACAGGCCCACGAACACCGCGCTGATCGGCCGGTCCACGAACGTCGCCAAGCTGCCGCGCGACAGCAGGACGGACCGCCTGAAGTTCTCCTCCAGCCGCGGGCCGAGCACGAAGCCGAGCAGGATTGGCGCCGGCTCGAAGCCTAGTTGCAGCAGCAGGTAGCCGAAGGCGCCGAACAACAGGGTCGCACCCACGTCGAACATCTCGTTGCGCGCGGCAAAGACGCCGATGCAGACGAAGAACAGCGCGGTCGGATACAGGAAACGATACGGCACGCTCAGCAGCTTCACCCAGATGCCGATCATCGGCACGTTCAGGAACACCAGGATCAGGTTGCCGATCCAGAACGAGGCGATCAGGCCCCAGAAGATGTCCGGCTGCTCCACGATCAGCCGCGGCCCCGGCTGGATGCCGTGGATCATCAGTGCCCCCAGCAGCAGCGCCATCACCGCGTCACCGGGGATGCCCAGGCTCATGGTCGGGATGAAGTCGCCCTGCACGGCCGAGTGGGTGGACGCCTCGGGCGCGGCCACCCCCTCGATGGCGCCGTGGCCGAAGCGGCCCGGCGTCTTGCTGATCTTCTTCTCCATCGCATAGGCGATAAACGAGGCGATGGTCGGCCCAGTACCCGGGATCAGCGAGCACAGGCTGCCGATGACGGTGCCGCGCAGCACCGGCGGCAGCGCCTGCCGCAGGTCGGCGCGGCTCGGCCGCAGGTCGCGGAACCCGAGCTTGACCGCGCGCGTCCCGGCCGGGTTCACCGCGTTGACGCTTTTCAGGAACTCGGCGATCCCGAACAGCCCGAGCGACACGGTGACCAGCTCCAGCCCGTCCGAAAGCTCCAACTGTCCGAAGGTGAACCGCTCGTTGCCCGTGTTCACGTCCGTGCCCACCAGGCTGAGAAGGATGCCGAGCAGCGTCATGGACACCCCCTTGACCGCCGACCCCTTCGCCAAGGTCGCCCCGGCCAGCAGGCCCAGCAGCATCAGCGAGCATATCTCCTGCGGGCCGAAGCTGAAGGCGATGCGGGCGATGTAGGGCGCCATGAAGATCATCTGCACGATGCCGAAGGCGGCACCGATCACCGCGGCCAGCATGGTGACCCCTAGCGCCACCCCGCCGCGCCCCTGCTGGGTCATGGGATACCCGTCGAGGCATGTCACGGCATGGGGCGGATGGCATGGCAGGTTCAGCAGGATGGAGCAGATGGCGCCGCCGTACTGCGCCCCGTAGTAGATACCCGCCAACATCAGCAGCGCCGCCACCGGCTGCATGGAGAAGGTCAGCGGCAGCAGGATGGAGATGCACGACAGCACCCCCATGCCCGGCAGCACGCCCACCATGTTGCCCACCAGCACGCCGACGAAGCACCACATCAGGTTGTGCGGCTCCAGTGCGACGCCGAAGCCGTGCACCAGGCCGAGGAAGCCGGTTTCGATCACTGCAGGACTCCGCGGATGATGGGGAACTGGACCTGCAGCCCGTAGCGGAACAGGACCACGCCGAAGACCGTCACGGCCACGGCCAGGACCGCGGCCTCGATCAGCCGGGTGCTGCTGGTGCCGAGCGCCCCGACGAACACGCAGGCGAAGGTCGCCGGCGCCAGGCCGGCGCGGTCGGCCAGCAGGATGAACAGCGCGACTGCGGCAATGATCGCCGCCGCACCGCGCCAGTCGGGCGCCCGGATGGCATGGCTGTCTGCCGGAGCGTCCGCGCCATCCTGCGCCGGGGCGCGGGCCGCAGCCATCAGCGCGCCCATCAGCACCAGCCCTACGCCCAGCACAACCGGAAAAAAGCCCGACCCCATGTTGGTCAGGCCGCCAACGCCATACTCGACGCCCTTGTAGATGGCGCCGGCGCCGATCAGCGCCATCAACAGCCCGGCGTAATGCTCGCGGTTCCTGCCAAACCGGCTCATGCCGCCATCTCCTGCATGAGGGGAAACAGCGCCGGCTGCCGTTCGAACCCGATGCCCGGCATGTCCGGCAGGTTCAGTGCGCCCTCCGACACCTCCATCCCGTCGGCATAGCCGCCGAAGGCGCCGAACACGCCGGGATAGGCCTCGCAGCCGCCCAGGCCCAACCCGGCCGCCACTGCGAACGACATCATGTTGCCGCCATGCGGGTAGATGCAGGCGCGGCTCGCACCCAACGCCTCGACGCGGGCGGTCATCGCGGCATAAGCGGCGATCCCGTAGCTTTGCGGTGGATCAACCTGCAGCACGTCATGACCCCTGCGGAAGCCGCCGAACGCCAGCAGGTTCTCGACATCGGACAGGCAGAACAGGTTCTCCCCTGTCGCCAGCGGCGGAGCGTAGCGCTGTGCCAGCCGGGCGAACTCGCCATAGGCCTGCGGCGCGCAGGGTTCCTCGAACCAGCGCAGGCCGTAGGGCGCCAGGCGGTCGGCATACTCGGTGGCGCGGCCCGGCGGCAGGGCTGCGTTGGCGTCCACCGCCAAACGCGAGGGGTCGCCGAGAATGGCGATCACGGCGTCCAGCCGGCGGCAGTCGTCGTCCAGCGGGACCCCGCCGGTCTTGATCTTCAGCGCGGTGTAGCCGGCGTCCAGGTGCCGCCGCACCTCGTCCCGCAACGCCGCAAGATCGTCGCCGGGTTGATACCAGCCGCCGCCGACATAGACCGGCACCGTCGTGGGCGCCGGCCCCGCACCGAAGCGTTCCGCCAGCACGTGCCACAGCGGCCGGTCCATCGCCTTGGCCACCGCGTCCCAAACTGCGACCTCGATCGTGCCGATTGGCACCGAGCGCTCGGCGTCGCCGCCGGGCTTTTCGCGCAGGGCCATGCGGGTGGCGCATCGCGCCGGGTCCAGCAGGCCGTCCGCGTCCAGCAGCTCGTCCGGGGCGGCCGACAGCAGCCGGGGGATGAACCGCTCCCGCATCGCCGCCCCGCAGGCGTAGCGCCCGGTGGAATTGAACGCATAGCCGACCACCGGCCGGCCCCCGCGCAGCACGTCGGTGACGACCGCCACCACGGACGTGGTCATCTCCGAGAAATCGAACGCGGCGTTGCGCATGGCCGACTGCACCGGCACGGCCCGTTCGTGGATGGCGGTGATCCGCACCGGCGTCAGACCTGGGGGATGCCGGCCTTGGTGATCACGTCGCGCCACTTCGGGACCTCCGAGGCGATCCGCCTGGCGAATGCCTCGGGAGTGCTCGCCACCACCTCCAGCCCGGCGTCATGGAGCTGGGCGGCGATCTTCGGGTCCTGCAGGATCTCGACCGATGCCTTGGCCAGGGCGGCCACGATGCCGGGCGAGGTCTTGGCGGGCGCGAGGAAGGCCTGGAACGTGTCGGCCACGAAATCGGGGTAGCCCAGCTCGACCATCGTCGGCACCTCCGGCAGGTCGAACCAGCGCTTCTCACCGGTCACGGCCAGCGGCACCAGCGAGCCGGACGCGACCAGCGGCCTGGCCGGAGGCAGCGCGACGCAGGCGACGGGGGTGGTGCCGCCCAGCACCGCCTGCACTGCCGGCCCGGCGCCGCCGAACGGCACGGACGTCATGGCGATGCCCGCCTTCAGCTTCAGCAGCTCGCCCGACAGTTGCGGCGTGGTGCCGATGCCGGGGTTGGCGTAGGTGACGGCGGCTGGATCGGCCTTGCAGCGGGCCACCAGGTCGGCGACGGACTTGATGCCCGAGGTCGGGCTGGCGACGAACAGGTTGGGCGAGGTGCCAAGCTCGCTGATCGGTGCGAAATCGGCGAACGCATCGTAGGGACAGCGCCTATACAGGCTCGGGTTGACCACGAACGCGCTGGAGTCGATCAGCAAGGTGTAGCCGTCCGGCTCCGCGCGGGCGACGAAGGCGGTGCCGATGTTGCCGCCGGCGCCTGGCCGGTTGTCAACGATCACCGACCCGTTCAGCTTCGCGCCCAGGTAGTTCGCCAGGATGCGGGCCATGATGTCCGTCGGCCCCGCGGGCGCGAACGGCACGATCACCCGCACTGGCCGGGCCGGGTAGTCCGCGGCACGGGCGGACGGCGTGGCCGCAATGGCCGCCAGGGCGGTCACGGCTGCCCGCCTTGTCATCAACTTGGTCATCGCACCCTCCCATCGGCGCGCGGTCTATGCCGCGCTGCCGAGTTGACGTCAGCGTATCACAATTGGGTTCAGCGGGGAGCCGACTGCACCGGTGATCGGCAGGGCCGGCGCCACGAACAGGAACTCGTAAACCTTGTCGGCGGCGCAGGCCCGGGCCAGCTCATCGAGCTTGAAGATCTCGCCCATCGTCAGCCCCATGATCGGGATGCAGATCCAGTGCCAGGGCTGGTTGATGCCGTCGGTGTTGTTGGGACGCACCTCGACGCCCCAGGTGTCCGTCGCAACCGCCGC
>DASWOJ010000352.1:0-26761 GCA_036398775.1 Acetobacteraceae bacterium | reverse complement strand
ATCCACCCGTCGTTGGTTCGGGTTGCGCCGCCGCTCGACGCCACCTGCTTGCCGGACGAGTCGAACAGGCTCATGGACGGGGAGCCGAACGCGGCCTGCAAATCCAGGTTTAGCGTTTGGGGTGAATTAACTTTGACGCTGTACCAATTGTCCTGGCTTGTCGCAGCGAGAATGCCGGATGCAGTGCCAATATTTGTTGTCATTTGTTTTCCAAACTTAACGCATTTAAATTCATGCAACTTTTTTAAAGAACTACGCTGGACCGTTCAGGGCGTCAATCTATTCCAATTGAGCGCCGCCGCTGATTTTTGAATCTGTGTTTTTTGGGCAATACAGGGCGCGGCGCCCACCCGTCCCTGTTCTCGCCATGCGTCTTCCGGTCCTGGCCTTTTCATGCCAAGTCCGCCGCTATGCCTGATCCCGTTCAAGCCGCCCTGGCTGCCCGCGTCGCCGGCCGCCACGCCGACGCTATGGCCGCCTGGCGCGCGGCCCTGGCGCAATCGCCGGACGATTGGCGGCTCGGCCTGGAGCTGCGGGCCAGCATGAAGGCCGCGCTGCACTACCCCGACTCAGATGCCGCTTTCCGCCGGGCCGCGCGCAGCCTGCCGGATGCGGAGTGGCTGGCGCACTACACCGCGCTGTATGCCTACCACCTGGACGACCTGGACGCGCTGGACGCCCGCGCCCGGCGGATGCTGCACGCGACGCCGGGCAACCCCGCCCTGCACGCCCTGCTGGGCGACGTGGCCCGGCAGCGCCGTGACTGGCCCACCGCCCAGGCCGCCTTCGCCGAGGCGCACCGCCTGGACCCGGCGCACGAATACGCCGCCAAGCGGGATGCCGCCGCCCTGCATCAGCGCGTCGCCCGCACGGTGGCTGCCCGCCCCGACGAGGGCGAACCGCTCGCCATCGCCGTCATCAACCTGGACCGCAACGGCGAGCGGCGGGACTGGATCGGGCGCATGTTCCCCGGCGTCCACCGAATTCCCGCCGTGGAGGGCAGCCGCCTGTCCGCCGCCGCCGTGTCCCGCCTGCTGTCGCAGCCCGGCGACGAGGTCGGGCGCGGCACGCTGGGCTGCTTTCTCAGCCACGCCGCCGCTTGGGACTGGGCGCGCACGCAGGGGCTGCCGCACCTGCTGGTGATCGAGGACGACGTGATACCTCTGATGGACCTGCCGCGCACCGTGGGGCCGCTGGAGCTGCCGCCGGGTTGCGACCTGTGCTTCGTCAACGACCGGCTGGAGCCGCGCATGGACCCGGCCGGCGTTGATGCGCCCAGCGTGCTCCCGCTGGCCGAGGCGATGCTGACTTTCCCGCCGGAGGACAACGCGCCCGGCGGCGACGGCTACGTCATCAGCGCCGCCGGTGCCGCCAAGCTGCTGGACTGGGTCGGCCAGGACGGCTTCACCGGCAATGTTGACTGGCGGATGCTGGCCTATGGGATGACGCCGGAGGCCATTGCCGCCTTGCCGCGCCACGCCTATGCCCGGGCCGAGCTGGACCGCCTGCGGCACGGCGTGCCGCGGACCGAGCGGCTGTCGGCCTGGGTAATGCACCCGGCGCTGATCCGGACGATCGGGGTGAGCAGCGACCGCGAGGACGATGACCGCGGGGAGCCGGTGACGCGGTAGGGGGCGGGGTCCTGCTCGGGGGCCATCGTTGGCAAAAGGCGGACTTCCGTTGACGGCCGGCACCGAGGATCGCAGTCTGTCAGGACCGGTCCGCCGCGCCCTGCTTCATCGGAGCGGACGCTTTGCGCGTAGCCCCGGTGGTTTGACGCATCAACCGACGCTGCGAAGGCGCGGCGCGCCTTGCCGGTAACCTGTCCAGCTTGGCATCACCATCGCCAACCCGGCCGCCGCCGCGCCCTGCCGCGCCCGGATGACCGTCCTCCTTGGAGGGAAGCGGCCGCCGTGACACACCCGGGCATGGCCGTGTTCGAACTCGTGCTGGCCCTGCTGCTCGGCGGCGCCGGCCTCGCCCTGCTCGCGCCGCGGCTGGGTGTTCCCTGGCCGGCGCTGCTGGCGCTGGCCGGCGCCGCGCTCGCCTTCGTGCCCGGCGTGCCGGAGGCGGCGCTGGAGCCAGGGCTGGCGCTCGCGCTGTTCGTCGCCCGGCTGCTGAGGCTGGCCGCGTCAGGGCGGCTGTCCGGCCAACTGCTGCAGCCCAGCTTCAACTTGGCAGCCCTCGCTTTGGCGCTCGCCGCCCGCGCAGGAAGTTTGTTGTCCGACTCCGTGATGGACAGGACGCAGGGCAGGCCGCCCAAGCCTGCTTGGCTTGCGGGCAGACCCGCATATCCGCTCGGGCCTTTGATCGGCTCCTCCTTCCCCCGGCCCCCTCCTCAGTTGACGCCCAACCCCCACAATGCTGGATGACCCGCCAAGGAGGCCGCCACCCATGGACCAAGTCGAATGCGTCGTCATCGGCGCCGGCGTCGTCGGCCTCGCCGCCGCCCGCGCCCTGGCGCGATCAGGGCGTGAAGTCCTGGTGCTGGAAGGCGCCGGCGGCATCGGCACCGGCGCCTCGTCCCGAAACTCCGAGGTCGTCCACGCCGGCATCTACTACCCCGCCGGCAGCCTCAAGGCGCGGTTCTGCGTCGAGGGCAAGCACATGCTCTATGCCTACTGCGCCGAGCGCGGCATCCCGCACAGCCGTCTCGGCAAGCTGATCGTCGCCGCCGATCCGGCGGAGGTCCCGGTGCTGGACAGCATCCGCAAGAAGGCCGCCATCAACGGCGTGGACGACCTGGAGCACCTGTCCGAACAGGACGCCCGCCGCCTGGAACCCGCCCTGCACGCCGCCGCCGCCCTGCTGTCCCCCAGCACCGGCATCGTGGACAGCCACGCCCTCATGCTCGCCTACCAGGGCGACCTGGAGCACGCCGGCGGCTCCGTCGCCATCCACGCCCCCGTGCAGTCCGGCGCCGTCCAGCCCGGCGGCTTCGTCCTGCAGGTCGGCGGCGACGAGCCGATGGAGTTGGGCTGCGAGGTCCTGGTCAATGCCGTCGGCCTGCACGCCCCGGACGTGGCCCGGCGCATCGGCGGGGTCCCGCCGGAAACCATCCCGCAGGCGCACCTGTGCAAGGGCAGCTACTACTCGCTGCAAGGCCGCGCCCCGTTCCATCGCCTGATCTACCCGGTGCCGGAGGCCGCCGGGCTGGGCGTCCACCTGACGCTGGACCTCGGCGGCCAGGCCCGCTTCGGCCCCGACGTGCAGTGGGTGGACCGGGAGGAGTATGACGTGGACATCAGCCGCGCCGATGGCTTCTACGCCGCCATACGCCGCTACTGGCCGGCGCTGCCGGACGGGGCGCTGCAGCCGGGCTACGCCGGCATCCGGC
The DNA here is from genome assembly GCA_036398775.1 of Acetobacteraceae bacterium. GTDB lineage: Bacteria > Pseudomonadota > Alphaproteobacteria > Acetobacterales > Acetobacteraceae > DASWOJ01. The sequence goes on along the minus strand of DASWOJ010000352.1, from coordinate 23,424 downwards.
CCAAGATCAGCGGACCCGGCGAACCTGCCGCCGACTTCGTGGTATCCGGCCCGGCGCAGCACGGCGTCGGCGGCCTGATCCACCTGTTCGGCATCGAAAGCCCCGGCCTGACCGCTTCCCTGGCCATTGCAGACCACGTCGAGGGTCTGGTGAACCGCCGCAACGAGGCGTAACGTCCGGCACTGCAACCTGGGATGGCGGAGATGGAGATGCGGGCCTGGCCCCTGGCGGCGGTGATCCTGGGGGCAGCTCTGGCTGTCCCGGCGCATGCGGACATCGCCCTTTCATCCAACGATTCCCACACCATGCTCGTTAACGGTGCCCAGGTCGCTCCGCCGGAGGCCTCGGCGGACACCCTGTCCGTCATAGACCTGGCGCAAACGCCGCCCAAGGTCACGGACACCATCGAAGTGCCCGGCAGCGTCGTCGGCCCGCCGACCGCTGTGGCCGTCAGCAAGGACGAAACCTTCGCCATCGTCACCGCGGCGACCCGCGCCGACCCGGCGGGGACGGCGGGCATCAGCCCGGACAACCGGCTGACGGTGGTGGACCTCACGGCCAAGCCGCCGATGGCCGTGCAGCACCTGCGGGCCGGTGCAGGGGCAGCCAGCGTGCGGATTTCGCCGGATGGCACGCTGGCGCTGGTGGCCAACCGCTTTGCCGGCACCGTATCGGTGTTCACCATCAACGACCGGCGCTTGACCCCGGCCGGCACGGTCCAGGTCGGCCCCGGATCCATGCCGAGCGGCATCGCCTTCAGCGGCGACGGCAAATCGGCGCTGGTGACGCGCTATGGCGACAACCAGGTGATGGTGCTGAACATAGATGGACGCAACGTGACCGCCGACCCAAGGCCTGTCACGACCGGCGTGGCGCCCTACACGATAGACACGTCGCCGGACGGCACGCTCGCCGCGGTCAGCAACATGGGGCGCGGCGACGGCGATGCCGATACCGTCAGCCTGATAGACCTATCCACCCGGCCCTTCCGCACCATCCACACCCAAACGGTCGGACGCTCGCCGGAGGGCCTGCGCTGGGCGCCCGACGGACGTTTCCTGGCCGTCGCCACGCAGGAGGGCACGACCAAGCCGGCCGGCGATCCCTTCCTGGGGGAGCGTGGGCGGCTTTCGATCTACGAGTTGGCGGACCGCCGGCTGCGCCCGGTGGCAGAGGCGCCCATCGGACACTGGTCCCAGGGGATCGCCTTCAGCCGGGACAGCCGGACGGTGCTGGTGCAGAACATGGTCGAGCGCAGCATCCAGGTATTCCGGTGGGATGGCGCCAAGCTGTGGCCCGGCGTTACCCTCGACATGGGCGCCGGACCCGCTGCAATCGGCACGGCCTGGCCTTGATCGCGCGCCCTTGAAGCAGAATACCTTGCGGGCCACGTCGTCGCCATGAACCCAATGGACCCTCGTACGCCTCCGGTAATCGACATGACGCCAGACGGGCGGTTTCCTGAACCGGCACGGCAACGCCCGGCATTCGGTACGGCTGCCCGTGTGCCAGGATCGTTCAAGCTACTCGTTGGCGCCGTGGTGGTCGCCCTCCTGGCCGGCACGGCGGCTGTTGCGGCCCTGGCGCTTTGGATCGTGTCCATGCTGCTCCCGGTCATGTTGATCGCGGGCGGCGTGGCATATGCAACTTTCAAGTATCGCCAATGGCGCGCCGGCAATGCTCCCCGCCGGTTTGTCCGCCGGTGATGGCGGCACTGGATCGGGCGATGAACCCGGGCGGCAGTCAAGACCGCACTGCCCTTCGGCAATCGTTGGCCGTGCTGGATTATGGAAGGCTTTGATTCCGCATCGGTCCGTGTCCCCAGGAACTAAGCCCTGCCGCCGGCTTTGTGCCAGCTTGACGGCCAAGGTGACGGGCGCATATCGCTTCCCTTAGTGGGAGTGCAGCACATCGTGAATTCTTTGGGCTTCCAAGCCATGCCGAGCCGCATCTCGACAGGCGTCTCCGGTCTGGACGAAATTGTGGCTGGGGGCTTGGAGCCAGGCCGGGTTTACCTGGTTGAGGGAACACCGGGCACCGGCAAGACGACCCTGTCCCTGCAGTTTCTTATGGCCGGCCGCGACGCCGGTGAGACCGCGCTGTATATCACCCTGTCAGAATCCGAGCAGGAGCTGCGCATGGTTGCTGCCAGCCACGGCTGGAACCTGCAAGGCGTTGATATCTTCGAGCTGATCAGCGAGGCCGGCCTTGACCCGTACCAGGAGCAGACCGTCCTGCACCCCTCCGAGTTGGAACTTGGGGAAACGATACGCGGCGTAATGGCCCGGGTGGATGAGTTGCGGCCCGCCCGCGTCGTTTTCGACAGCCTGAGCGAGATGCGGTTGCTGGCGGAAAGCCCGTTGCGCTACCGGCGGCAGGTCCTGGCGTTGAAGCAATTCTTCACCAAGCGCGGTTGCACCGTCGTGCTGTTGGATGACCGGACCGGCAGCGACACCGACCTGCAGCTGCACAGCATCGCCCACGGCGTGATCACGCTGGAGCAGTTGGCGCTGGAGTATGGCGCGGAACGGCGGCGCTTGCGCGTGGTGAAGCTGCGCGGCAGCCGGTTCCGCGGCGGCTACCATGATTTCCGGCTGGATGCCGGCGGGCTGGACGTCTTCCCCCGCCTGGTCGCCAGCGAGCACCACGACCAATTCAGCGACACGCCGGCCAGCACCGGCGCCCTGGGCTTGGACGCGCTGCTGGGCGGCGGCTTGGTGCCTGGCACCAACACGCTGCTGATCGGCCCGTCCGGGGCCGGCAAGACTACGACCGCCACCCGTGCCGTGCTGGCCGCACTGGAACGGGGCGAACGCGCCGCTTACTTCCTGTTTGACGAGGGGACGCGGACGCTGCTCACCCGCACCGCAAAACTCGGCATGGACCTGTCTTCCTACCTTGAAGCGGGCCGCCTTACCGTGCGGCAGGTGGACCCAGCGGAGCTGTCGCCGGGCGAGTTTGCCAGCCTGATCCGCGCCGCCGTGGACCGTGGGGTGCACGTCGTCGTCATAGACAGCCTGAACGCCTACCTGCAATCCATGCCCGGGGAGCGCCACCTGCTGCTGCAGATGCACGAGCTGCTGAGCTACCTGAACCAGCGCGGCGTCGTCACCCTGATGGTGCTCGGCCAGCATGGACTGGTTGGGGAGACACGCACCGACCTGGACCTCAGCTACCTCGCCGACTCCATCGTCCTGCTCCGCTATTTCGAGGTGGATGGCGAAGTCCGGAAAGCGATCTCGGTCGTGAAGACCCGGACCGCAGCGCATGAGCGCACCATACGCGAGTTCTGGTTAGACCAATCCGGCGTGCAGGTGGGTGAGCCGCTGCAACACTTCCGCGGCGTGTTCAGCGGCACCCCGACCCGGACCGGTGACACGGCAGGCCTGTTGCACGTGGCTGGCTCCGCCAGCAAGTCTTAGGCGATGCAGCCGGTCCTGGTATTGGCGCCTCGTGGCCGGGACGCTCAGGTGATCGAGCGGGTGTTGCATGCCTCTGGCATCAAGATGGAAGTATGCGCTGACTTGGCGGCTATCGTGCGCGCCCTGCCGGGATGCAGTTGCGTCGTGGTGACAGAGGAGTCGCTGGCTGGTCCTGACCTGCCGGCGCTGCTGGACGCCGTGTCGGTCCAGGCCCCTTGGTCCGACCTGGCCTTCCTTGTGCTGGCAACCAAGCAGCCGGGGACCAGGAGCGCTGCCCGCACGGCGGTCCTGAACGGCCTTGGCAACCCGGTGCTGCTGGAACGGCCGTTGAATGCCGAAAGCCTGGTCAGCGCCGTGCGCTCAGCCCTTCGGGCACGGGGACGGCAACTTGCGGTGCGCGACCTGGCTGCGGGGCTGGAGGACCGTGTGCGGGAGCGGACGGCGGCGCTCACTGCAAGCGAAACGCGGTCCCGCGCCATCTTCGAGGGCTTTCCGGAGCCGATGTTCATCGTCGCCGCTGGACCTGATGGGGGATTTACCTTCGAAAGCCTCAATCCGTCCGCAGCGCGCAGCGCCGGCTTGGCAGCCGACGAGGCCGCCGGGCAGGGTTTGGAGGCAGTCATGGATCCGGCTGGCGCCGCCGACCTGCAGGCGCACCTGCGCCGCTGCGTGGATGAGGGCACGGGATACGGCTTCTCCGGCCCGCTGCCGTTCCTGTCGCCATCCGCAACGTTCGAAATGACGCTGACTCCGCTTCGCGACATGGATGGCTATGTCACGCGCGTCCTGGCCGCGGCGCGCGACGTGACGGAGCGCAACCTGCTGGAAGCCCGGCTGCGCCAGGCGCAGAAGCTGGAAGCGGTCGGTCAATTAACCGGCGGCGTCGCGCACGACTTCAATAACCTGTTGCAGGTGGTGCTGAGCGGCCTCACCCTGATGGAGCGGATCACCGACCCCGTGCGCCGTGCGCAGCTTGCCGACAACGTGCGCCGCGCGGCGCAGCGCGGCGGTGAGCTGACCAAGCGCCTGCTGACCGTCGCCCGCCGCCAGTCGCTGCGTCCGGAGCGGATCGAGCTGAATGCCTGGATGCAGGACGGCGCCGGGTCACTGCTGCGTCAGGCGCTGCGCGGCGACATCCGGGCGGAACTGCGCTTCCCGCCGGGCCTCCCCGCTGTGGAGGCTGACCCGGCGGAACTGGAGTTGGCGCTGCTGAACCTTGCAGTGAACGCCCGCGACGCGATGCCGAACGGCGGCACGCTCACCGTCGCGGCGGAGACGATGCGGTGCTATGCCATCACCGACGCGGACGGGCTGGACGGCGCCTTCGTCCGGTTGTCGGTCGGCGACACGGGCACCGGCATGAGCGAGGAAATCCAGGCGCGGGTGTTCGAGCCGTTCTTCACCACCAAGGGTGTCGGCCAGGGCACCGGGCTGGGGTTGGCCCAGGTCTATGGCTTTGCCCGGCAGAGCGGCGGCGGAGTGCGGCTGCACAGCGCGCCGGGCCAGGGAACAACCGTGTCTCTGCTGCTGCCGGTATCGCGCCGTGCCGCGCAGGAGAAGGTCGTGGAAGCATCGGCGCCCGGCAGCTCGCCCATGCGCCGCGCGGCGGTTCTGGTGTGCGAGGACGACGACGACGTGGCGGCGCTGGTGGTGGACATGCTGGCGCAGTTGGGCCATGCGCCGACACGGGTGACGACCGCCGGCGCCGCCCTGGGCGCGCTGGCGGACGGGCGGGTGGTGGACCTGCTATTCACCGATGTGCTGATGCCGGGCGGCATGGACGGCCTGGCCCTGGCGCGGGAGGCGGCGCGCCGCCGGCCCGGCCTGCCGGTGCTGCTGACGACGGGCTACACCGGCGGAGGCGCGGCGGCGGTGCCGCTGGGGCTGCCGCTGCTGCGGAAGCCGTACCGGATTGACGAACTGGCGCAGGCGGTGGAACGGGCGCTGCCGGGGGCGAGGCAAGAAGTTGGAGCGGGACAGCGAGCTTCGGGAGGCAGTTGAGCGGCCCTACCAGGTAATCGCCGCCTGTCCTGCGCCCTGGAAGCTGCGTGCGCCAGTATGCCACCCGGCCGCCGAGATCACTCTCCCGAAAGCTCCCGCCGCCGCTTCTCCAACTCCTCGGTGTAGCGCCGCAAGGCATACTGCTCCGTCAGCACCCCGATCACCTTCATGCCGTCCGCGCTGTCCACCACCGCAAGCTCGTCGCTCTCGGCGGTCTCAAACATGCGGACCGCCTCCTTGATCGTCATCTGCGGCAGCAGCACGGTCTTGCGGTGATGGACGATCTCTGCCAGCCGGGTCGCTTCCTCCGGCGCTGAATGCGCCTCGGCCGTCGTCAGGATGCCGGCGTAGCGCCCCGCATCGTCCACCGCCACGACACGCCCAGTGCTGCCCAGGGGGAAGTCCCGGCGGAACGACGTCAGCATCATCCCCTCCGGCATCCGGCGATACTCCCGCCGCATCATCTTCCCCACTGTCAGGTTCCGCATCCAGCCGATGTCCACCGCGCTGCGGATGCCTTCCCCCCGCAGGTGGAAGCGCCATGTCGCGAAGCTGTAGCCGAAGGTGCGGCGGACCGTGATGGTGCTGACCACGCTGGCCGCCAGCACCGCCACCGTCATCGGCAGGGACCCCGTGCTTTCCAGCGCCAGGAACGCCATCGTCAGGGGACCGCCCACCACGGCCACCGCCAGCGCGCTCATGCCCACCAGCGCGCAGATCACCGCCGGCAGCGCCTGCACCACCGTCACCAGGGCCAGCACGCCCGCGAAAAGCTTGCCCAGCAGCGCCCCCAGGAACAGCGACGCGAAGAACAGCCCGCCGCGGAAGCCCGAGCCGATGCTGATGGCGGACGCCAGCGCCTTGAGCAGGATCAGCAGCCCGATCTGCTGCAAGCCGTATGGCGCATCCAGCGCGATGCGCAGCGCCGAGTGCCCGGACGACAGCACTGACGGCGACACCAGCGCCAGCCCGCCGACGGCCAGGCCGCCGACGGCCGGACGCAGCCAGACGGGCAGGCGGCTGCGCCGGAACAGGTCCTCGACCACCGTCACGCCGCGCATCAGCGCGATGCCGCCCAGCGCGCACAGCATCCCGAGTGCCAGGATCGGCACGTAGTCCACCGTCTCGATCTGGGTCGGCACCCGGATGTCGAAGCCGACATCGCCGCCGGTCAGGATGCGCATCACCGATACGGCGGAGATCGCCGCCATCACCACCGGCGCCAGAGTCGCGAGCGAGTAGGTGCCGATCACCAGCTCGAACGCGTAGAAGGCGCCGGTCAGCGGCGCGTTGAACGCCGCCGCTATGGCCGCCGCGGCGCCGCATCCGACCAGCAGGCGCAGGTCGTTGCGCCGGACCCGGAACGCGCGGCCCACACGGGACGCCAGCGCCGACCCGATCTGCGCATAGCCCGCCTCCAACCCTACGGAAGCGCCGACGCCGTTGGACCACACGGTCTGCGCGACCACCACCAGGCTGTCGCCCAGCGACATGCGCCCGCCATACAGGGCGTTGGCCTCGATCGGGTCCACCGTGCGGCGCAGCCACCACCGGGCCAGGCCAAGGCCGGCAACGCCAAGCACGAGGCCGCCCAGGCTGGGCACCAGCAGCGCCCGCAGCACCTGCACGTGGACCTGCGCCGAAAGGAACTCGCCAGACCCCAGCCTGAACAGCAAACGGTGCATCAACTGCGCCGTTTCCGCCATGGCGACCACCACCAGTCCCGCTACCAGCCCGACCGAGGCAGCCAGGACGACCAGCCATATCTCGTCCGCACGCACCAGGGCGCGCAGGGCCTGCGGCGCATGCGCAACCGCATCCAATACTGCCCGCCGGTCACGCCGGATTCGCGCCGCTCCCGCGGTCCCGGATGGGGAGGCGGCGGTTGTGCGGAAAGGGGACATCGGGAAAAGGACCAGACGCGGCAGGAAGCGCCGTGCGGCCCACCGCCGACGGCTGATCTTTACTGTGTCCCGAATGCGCCGGGTTCAACCAGCGATCCGGCTCGTTTCAGCAAATAAATGCAATGTTTCTAAATTGCCGCAATGCCAGGTGGCGAATTCAGGCAGTTGCCGCCATCCGCTCCGTCCGGGTCGCCTCCAGGTCGTCGTCCAGAAACGCCTGGACCAGCTCCGGCAGCGACTCGTGCCGGGTGAAGCCAAGGGACGGGCTGCGGGACGCGGCGAATGCGGCAGGCCAGGCGCCGACGATGGCCGCGACGGCGGGGTCCGGACGGCGGTCCACCAGGGCGGACGCGCCGGGACGCACGCGGTCCAGCGCCGCCAGCATCTCGCCCGTCGTAGCACTCAGGCCCGGCGGATTGATGCCGCGGTCGGCGCCGAGCGGGGACGTGTCCATCACCGCGGCGTGCAGCAGCCAGTCCACGGCCCGGCGCGGACTGCATATCCAGACCGCGAAGTCGTCCGCCACCGGCAGCGTCGCGCGCAGGCCCAGCAGCGGCTCCCGCAGGATGGCGCTGACGAAGCTGCTGGCCGCCGCGTTCGGCCGGCCCGGCCGGATCACCACGGTGGGCAGGCGCAGGCTGACCGCATCCAGGAATCCGCGCCGGCTGGCGTCGGCCAGGATCAGCTCCGCCGCTGCCTTCTGCGCGCCGTAGGAGTTGCCAGGCATCTGGCGCGCGTCGTCCGCCACCACCGCGCCCTGGCCGCCGCTGAAGCTGGCGACGGAGCTGGTGAACACCACGCGCGGCGCCCCGAGGCCCGGTGCGGCCAGCCGGCGGCAGGCATCCACCACCGCGTCCGTGCCGCGCAGGTTTACCCGGCGGCCCAGGTCGTAATCGGCCTCGGCCGCGCTGCTGACCACGGCCGCCAGGTGGAACACCACGGACGTTCCCGGCGGGACCGCCTCGGCCGGCAGTTCGGCCAGATCGCCACCTAGGCTGCGGATGGGAAAGGAGGCCGGAGGTGCCGGGGCGGCAGCGAGGTCGAACAGGGTCAGGCTGCGGATCGGCGTGCCTCCCAGGGTGCCGTCTGCCGCTAGGCGGGCACCGATCTTGCGCCCCAGGAACCCGTTGCCGCCCAGGATCGTGATGTGCATGAACTGCCCCTCCCACGGTCAGGACTAGCCGCCGCCCGCCCACTGCGCAATCTTGCAGCATGTGCGCATCACCTGCAGACCCGCACTCACCCGAGCCGGCAGCAGCCCCAGGCTTGCGCTGGTTGGTAAATCCTCGCCGGGGCCTGCCCGGCCTGACGGTGCTGCCTGCCGGCGGGTTCCGCCGGGCGCGGGCCGAGATCACCGCGTGGCCCGGCTATGCTCCCACCCCGCTGCGCGACTTGCCGGCGTTGGCCATGCGGGCCGGGGTGGCGTCGGTGCAGATGAAGGACGAGTCCGGGCGCTTCGGCCTTGGCAGCTTCAAGGCGCTGGGCGGCGCCTATGCCGTGCTGGGCGTCATGCAGGCGGAATTGGCGCGGCAGGGCATCGCCAAGGCCGCCACGGCGGCGGAGCTGATGGCCGGCCTTCATGCCAGCGCCGGGATCACCGTCACCTGCGCCACCGACGGCAACCACGGGCGCAGCGTCGCCTGGGGCGCACGGCGGTTCGGTGCGGACTGCGTCATCTTCGTCCACCCCGGCGTCAGCCAGGGGCGCCGCGACGCCATTGCCAGCTTTGGCGCCGAGGTGCGGGAAGTACCGGGCACCTACGACGACAGCGTGCGCGCTGCTGCCGCGGCGGCAGCCGAACATGGCTGGCGCGTCGTGTCCGACACCTCCTGGCCCGGCTACACGGAGATCCCGCGTGAGGTCATGCAGGGCTACCGCCTTTTGGCGGCCGAGGCTTTGGAAGCGTGGTCCGGCCTCCCGCCGACCCACGCCTTCGTGCAGGCCGGGGTCGGCGGCATGGCGGCGGCGGTCTCGGTACAGCTCCGCACCCTGCAGCCCGCCCCGGCGCTGGTCGTGGTGGAGCCGCACGACGCCGCCTGCCTCATGGCAAGCGCGGAGGCCGGGACGATCACCGCAGCCGGCAGCCTGGACACCATCATGGGCGGCCTTGCCTGCGGTGAACCGAGCCTGATCGCCTGGCAGGAGCTGGAACGTGCCGCCGCGGCCTTCCTGTCCATCCCCGACAGTGCCGCAGTCGCTGCGATGCGCGTCCTGGCGGGATGCGGGGTTGTGTCCGGGGAAAGCGGCGCGGCCGGGCTGGGAGGGCTCTTGCGGGCCGCCGCGGACCCGCAGGCGCGGGCGGCGCTGGGCCTGGACCGCAGCAGCCGCATCCTGCTGTTCAGCACGGAGGGCGCGACCGACCCGGAGCTTTATGCACGCCTGGTGCCCGGCACGCCGTGACCGGCAGGCCGGGCTGATGATCCTGCATGGGACCGAGGCCGGAGCCGGGCCGCCCGTCGTGCTGCTGCATGGGCTGTTCGGGTCATCCGGCAACTTCTCCGCGGTGCAGCGCGCCCTGGCCGCGAAGCACCGCGTCGTCGCCTTTGACCTGCGTAACCACGGCGCCAGCCCGCACGACCCCGCCATGACTTATGCCGGCATGGCAGCCGACGTGCTGGACAGCATGGCGGACCGCGGCATCCCGGCAGCGGCGGTGCTGGGGCACTCGATGGGCGGCAAGACGGCGATGCGGATGGCGCTGCTGGCGCCGGAGCGCATCAGCCGGCTGGTTGTCGCCGACATCGCCCCTGTCGCCTACCGGCACAACAACCGGGCCGTTGCCGACGCCATGCTGGCCCTGCCGCTGCGCCCTGGCCTGACCCGCGGGGAGGCCGACGCCATGCTTGCGCCCGAGGTGCCGGAGCCGGGCGTGCGGGGCTTCCTGCTGCAGAACCTGCGGCCCGGGGCCGGGCCGTCCTGGCGCATCGCCCTGCCCGAGATCTCGGCGGCGCTGCCGGCCATCGAGGGTTGGGACGCGCCGGACGCCTCCTATCCCGGACCGGTGCTGGTCGTGCGCGGCGAACGGTCGGACTTCGTGTCGCCGGACAACCGGGCGGCATTCCGCCATCCGTTCCCAGCCGCCCGCTTCGTCACCCTGCGGAACGCCGGGCACTGGCTGCATGCCGATGCCCCGGCGGCGTTCATCCAGACGGTGTCGGCGTTCCTGGATGCTTGATCTTCTTGCCCTCGTCCGCCGCGCGCCAAAGATACCATGCGGCGGTCGAACGCCAGGGCGCCCAGGCCAGCCCCGCCTGCGCCAACTCTCGCGGGCGCGGTTGCGCGTCGAGGCCCTTGATGATGCGCCATCCCTCCCGCACGCCGAAATCGTCAACCGGCAGCACGTCCGGGCGGCCGAGGGTCGAGATCAGCAGCATCTCCACCGTCCAGCGCCCGACGCCGCGTATGGTCACGAGCCGGGCGATCAGCTCGTCGTCCGTCATGCCCGCCGCGTCGGCCGCGCCCGGCACCGTGCCGTCGAGGGTACGCGCGCAGATGTCGCGCAGGGCCGCGACCTTGCTGCCGGAAAAGCCGCAGCCGCGCAGCGCCTCGTCCGGCGTCGCCTGGAGCTGGTGCGGCAACGGGAACGGATCGGGGTGCAGGGCGACCAGCCGGGCCAGGATCGCCTGCGCGGCGCGTCCGTGCAACTGCTGGTGGGCGATGGCGCGCACCAGCGCCTCATAAGGTTCGCGCGGCATAGGAACGGCAGTGCAGGGGCCGACCCTGGCAATCAGGGTTGCGAAGGCCGGATCGGCGGCGGCAAGATGTGCGGCAGCGGTCATGCATTCTCCACGGACCAGCCAGGTGATGCTGCCATGCAGCTTGCCATTTCAGGTTGAAAAAGCGCTAACATGACCGTGTGGGCTTGACCCGCAAGATGGGGGCGACATGCGTGGTCTGCCGGCAGACCTGGACGAGTCCAGGCAGGGCGAAGACGACCAGGCCGAGGAGAACCGGCTGACCCTGAGCCTTGCCGGCCTTACGGTTGCCTTGGCGCTGGTGATCGTCGGCCTGTTGCTGTTCACGCACTTGCGGGACAAGGCGCGGATCGAGGACTGCCTGCTGGCCGGCCGGCTGAACTGCGATGCGGTGCTCCTCGTCCACTGACCCCTACAGCAGGCTCGCGGCGATGTTGACCGTCAGCGCGACGATGACGGTATTGAACAGGAAGCCGATCAGCCCGTGCACCAGCGCAAGCCGGCGCAGCTTGCGCGAGGTGATCTGCACGTCCGACACCTGGAACGTCATTCCCAGCACGAGCGAGAAATAGCAGAAGTCCCAATAATCCGGCGGCTGTTCCCCGGGGAACTCCAGCCCGCCGTCTATCCCGGGACCGGGGGCATAGTCCGTGGCATAGTACTCATGGGCGTAGCGCATCGCGAACACAACGTGCGTCACCAGCCAGGACAGCAGCAGCGTCGCCGCCACCAGCCCGATGTGCAGGCGCTTCTGCGCCGGCGGCAGGTCCTTGACCCCGGCGAACACCACCGACAGCGCGACGAAGCTGAACACCACGCCGGCCAGGGTGACGAAGAAGATCACCCACTCGCCTTCTGCTTGCACGGCGGCGTTGCGCATCATGCGGCTGTCCGCGCCGTCCAGGAACAGGTGCGCGGCCATTCCCAGGAAGGCCAGCGAGCCGAGGTCCCAGGCCAGCACCGCCCGGGTGCCGGGCAGCAGCGAGCCGTGCAGCAGCAGGTATGCCACTAGCCCAACCAGGATCGCCGTCCCGGTGCGAAGGTGTCCCTGCGCCACGCGCACCGGCCACGGCGCGGCATTTCCGGCCGTCACCGCCACGCCGGCGCATTCGCTGCTGGGCAGGACGGAGGCGGACTGCAGCCCAGGTGCATCGGGACGGTCACTCCGTCTCGCTAGACGGGATGAACAGGCCGCCGCTGGGCGGGTTCATCGTCCCGTCCACCAGATCCCGCACGTGCTGGCGGACGAACCCGCAATTTTCGCAGATCATCACGTACACCTGCAGGTTGCTGACGACGTAGTCCACCTGGCGCGGCACGCGGAACACGTCCACGCCGCGCTCCACGCCGCTGTGCAGCAGCCACTTCGCGCCTCGGCAGATCGGGCAGGGGCCATCAGCGCCCTTGCGGCGAAAGAACTCGACGGCCTGTTCGGCGGTCGCGGGCAGCGCCTCATCCATGCGCGTCAGGTCCGGCGGCGGGGACGGGCAGGGCGGGTCGGCGTCGGCATTTCGGTGCTCCGGCAAGGCAATGCCGGCATCTTAGCCGAGCTTGTCGAACGCGCCACCGTCACCGTGTCAGGTTCCGGGGCCGGACGAACGGCGCAGGTTGGCACTGCCACCGTCCGAACGGCCATCCCCGAATTCGCCGTGCTGAAGCCGGTGCTGATCGGCGGCGCCGGGATCGGACGCTTGCCGGAGTTCCAGATGGCGGAAGCGGGCGCCGCTAGGCATTCATGCGGCTGCTGCCGGGCCAAGAGGACGACTCCTCTGACGTGCACGCGGTGTATCTTGGCCGCTGCAGCATGTCCGCCAAGGTCCGGGTGTTCATTGACGCCCTGGCAGAGCACCTGCTGACGGCTTGATCCCGTTTTCCGCGCGGCGATGGCTCCGGACCGGGGCGTCCGGAACCAATACCGCTACGCCCTCCGCCTTCGGGACGCCTTCACGCCGGCCAAGCTGTCCACCACCGCGATTTGCTCCTCCGCAATCCGCAGCAGCGGTCCGGCCTGTTCCGTCCACTCCGGACGGGAGTTCCATCCCGCCGCCTGCTCCGCCATGCGCAGGAATGCCGCACGCGCCCCGGCGTGGTCCTGCAGGTGCAGGCGCAGCAGGCCCAGGCGGAACAGCAGCAGCAGCAGCGCAACCGGGCTGCCGTGCGGGGCGGCCACTATCGCGTCGAGATCGGTGAGGAACGGCGCCAGCCGCGCCGCTTCGCCCATCCGCCCCTCCTCCACCGCGCGGGTGAACGGCCCGGCCATCCGCGCGATCATGCGGCCCGGCGGCACGTCCACCCGCGCCGCGGGATCGCCGGACGGCGCCGCCACGGCGGCGAGCAGCTCCAGTTCCAGCTCCGGCGCCAGGTCCGCCAGGGCATCGAGCATCATCAGCCGTGCGGCGGCGGCGCTGTCGCGCAGGGCGAGGTCTATCAGGCCGCACCGCTCCAGCACGCGCCGGGTTTGGACGGATATGGTGTAGGCCGGGCGGGCCAGGGACAGCAGGGACTCCGGCGTGTGCCCCGGCATGCGCCGCTCCAGCACGGCGCGGGCAGCCAGGACCGCGCCCAGGTTCACCGGCTGCGCCCCGGCATGGCCGTCCAGCAGGAGCATCGGGTCGGCGGTGAAGGCGCTCTCCGGCAGGGGGGCAGGCAGGCGACGGCGGGCCAAATCAAAGCCGAAGCGGTCCCGCCAGGCCACGGCGATGCGCGCCCACAGGCCCAACGCATCCTCCAGCGGCGCACTATGCGCGTCCAGTTCGAACCAGCGGCCGGCCGCGCCGTTCCACAGCGGCGTGCCCGGCTCGGCCGTGTCCGTCAGGTGCCGCAGGTAGGCGCGGTAGCCCGCGAGATGCCGGGCCGGTGCGTCGGCCCGGAAGCGCAGCGGCTGGTCCGATGCATAGGCGGTCAGGGTCGTGCCCGCGCACTCTGTCCGGACATGGGTGAATCCGGCCCTGCTGAGCATGGCCTCCATCGCCTCGGCCGAGTACAGGACCATGTGGCCGCCGGCCGACAACATGCAGAACAGGGTGGCCGCATCCTGCCCCGGATGGATCATGGCCGCATCGGGCGTCGTGAACACCAGGGTGCCGCCGGGCTTCAGCCATCGGCGCAGCAGGGCCGTGAAGGGATAGGGATCGGGGATGTGCTCGATCACCTCCGATCCCATAACGACGCTGAACGGCTCGCCGAGGTCGGACCCGGCGGTCAGGTATTCCTGGCGTAGGTCCGCCCGCAGCAGCCGGGCGCCGGCGGCGGCGTTGTCCGCCGGGTCCACGCCGACGGCGCGCCAGCCCAGCACCTTGGCGGCGAGGTCCACCGGGTAGCCGAAGCCGCAGCCGACATCCAGCAGGCTATCCAGTCCGGGGGTGTCCAGACGGAACAGCATAGACGTCATGTGATGGATGCCGGCGTTCTGCTCCAGGTAAACCTGCCGGAACAGCTCCGACCCGGCGGTCGTGCCGTAGTCCGGGATGTCGCGGTCCCAATAGAAGCAGGCGGTGCAGCCGGCGCAGCGAAGCAGCGTATGGGTCCGGCCGCCTGCGGGGACGTGCAGCAGGACGGGATGCGGGCCATCGGCGGCGCAAACGGGGCAGGGCAGGGCGGCCCGCTCGCCGGCGGGCCAGGTCGGGGTCATGCGGGCGTCCCTCCGGGGCACGACGCCAGGGCGGCGCATCATCCTGCTACGTCTAGTGGCGGACAGGCGCAACTGGGACCCGCGGCGGCTGTCCCAAGTATTCCGCGGTGATGTAGGACCTCTCACAATACTTAAGGAAGCTTTACTTTCATATTTCTGGCGATCCGGTATGACAAAAGCAGAAAATCGTTTCATTGCTGAGTGATCATCGAGGTCCGGGATGCCGTTCCCCCACATGCTTACGGCTGCTACGGCTGCCAGGTTCGCTGCCAGCTCTGCCCGGGCACCCGTGGCACCTGGCCCGGTCGTCAACGATCCCAACTTCACCATGACCGTGACGGGCGCCCCCAGCTCCTACCATGGGATTACAGCTTGGGGAGCGACGGCCGAAACGGCAGCGCCAACCCGTACGCCGGCTATGGTTAAGGCTGAGGCCGCCCGTCCCGGGCGCCTCACGCCGCCGTGACTGAAAACCTTACAGTTTCGAAATACGTTTGCCCATTCACTAACGTTTTGAACACGTTGTAAACTTGCACATGTTTTGCAACCGTGGCGTCGCGTCAAGGTTTCAGCGTCTAATTTACTTTTTTGAGGTTCGTCCATGATTTTTCGCCGGACACTTGCTGCGGCTATGGTCTCTGCGCTGCTCGCCAGCGCAGCCGTTGCCGCCCCGGTCGTCGTTGACCCGAACTTCAACGAAACGGTGACGACGGCGCCTTATTACTACGGCATCGCCGGTTGGGGCGCCGCCGGCCTGCCAGCTAGCGATCCGGCCTACAACCCGTCCTTTGCCGGCAGCATCGGCTTCGGCGTGATGAACCAATGGAACAACGGTCTCCCCGGCAATGGCGAAACGAAGGTCGGCTTCATCGCCAACGCGGGCGGCTACATCCAGCAGGCCATCAGCGGCTTCACGGCCGGTGAAAGCTACAGCATCACCCTGCTCGCCAACGGCCGCGTCGCCAGCGCCGATTATCCGCTCAGCTCCCCGGCGGCGCTGACGATCACGACCGATGCGGCCAACTACACCCTTTATTCGGGCGTCATCGCGCCGGTGGACCCGGCAGGGACGCAGGACGCGCCGTTCCAGGTCATCACGGGACAGGCGTTCACGGCCTACAGCTCGACCATCACGGTCGTCCTGACCAACACTGGCGCCCGGGACTCGACCGTCCTGCTCAGCGGCTTCGCCATCAACGACCTGGGCGTCGCCGTGCCGGAGCCGGTCAGCATCAGCTTTGCAGCGACCGGGCTGCTCGCCCTCGGCCTGATGCGCCGGCGCGGCTGATTGCCGGGAGACCGCAGACCCGCGCACGCCAAGCCGCGCCACCCTTTCCGTATCTGGCCTTTCCGCATCCGGCATCCTGATGCCGCGAGTTTCGGCGCGACAATCCAAGTGCAGCGCAGCATAGTCCTCCCGCCCGCACCGGAGGCCCTGCCGCATGTCGAAGATCATCCCCGTCCCGCTGTTCGACTTCATCATCTTCGGCGCCACCGGAGACCTGACGCTCCGCAAGCTGCTGCCCTCGCTATTCCACCGGTTCAGGGATGGCCAAATCCCGCCCGACAGCCGCATCATCGGCGTCGCCCGCTCGCGCCTTGACGCCGCCGCATACCGCGACCGGGCGGCGGAGGCCCTGCGCAAGCACGTGGACCGCGCGGCGCTGGAGGGTCCGGCGATGGCAGCGTTCCTGCAGATCGTCCACTACGTCAGCCTGGACGCCGCCGCGCCGGATGGCGACTGGTCCCCCCTGCAAACGCTCGTGGACCCCGACCGGGTGCGGGTGTTCTACCTGGCCACGTCCCCGGAGCTGTATGGCGGCATCTGCCAGGCGCTGAGCCGCGCGGGCCTGGCGACGGGGGAGTCGCGGGTGGTGCTGGAAAAGCCCATCGGCCACGACCTCGCCTCCGCCCAGGCGATCAACGACGAGGTCGGCAAGCACTTCCCGGAGGCGCGGACCTTCCGCATCGACCACTTCCTCGGCAAGGAGACGGTGCAGAACCTGCTGGCGCTGCGCTTCGCCAACACGATCTTCGAGCGGCTGTGGACCGCCGACGTGATTGACCACGTGCAGGTCACGGTGTCGGAAACCGTGGGGGTGGAGGGCCGCGGCGGCTACTACGACCATTCCGGCGCGCTGCGCGACATGCTGCAGAACCACATCATGCAGTTGGTCTGCCTGCTGGCGATGGAGCCGCCGGTATCGCTGGAGGCCGACGCCGTGCGGGACGAGAAGCTGAAGGTCCTGCGCACCCTGCGCCCGATGGCGCCGCACGAGGTGCCGGCGCTGACGGTGCGCGGCCAGTACGGGCCGGGCGCGGTGGACGGCAAGCCGGTGCCGGGCTACCTGGCGGACCTGGACGGCTCCGGCACCAACGAGCCTAGCACAACCGAGACCTTCGTCGCCATGAAGGCGGAGCTGAACAGCCGCCGCTGGGCCGGGGTGCCGTTCTACCTGCGGACCGGCAAGCGCTTGCCGCAGAAGCTGAGCGAGATCGTGGTACAGTTCCGCAGCTTGCCGTTCTCGATCTTCCCGAGCGACCAGGCGGCCCTGGCGCCCAACAAGCTCATCATCCGCCTGCAGCCGGAGGAGGGGATGCGGCTGGAGGTGATGACCAAGGAACCCGGCCCCGGCGGCCTGGTGCTGCGTCCCACCGGGCTGGACATCAGCTTCGAGAAGACGTTCGGCGCCCGCTACCCCGATGCCTACGAGCGGCTGTTGATGGACACGGTGCGCGGCAACAGCACCCTGTTCATGCGGCGCGACGAGGTGGAGGCGGCATGGCGCTGGGTGGAACCGGTGATGGACGCCTGGGCCGCCCGCCCGGAACGGCCGCGGTCCTACAGCGCCGGAAGCTGGGGGCCGAGCGCTGCCATCGCCCTGATCGAGCGCGACGGCCGCACCTGGCACGAGGAGCAGGCATAGGAAGGTGAGTGCATCTTGCTGCTCCCTCTCCCTCCGGGAGAGGATTGGGGTGAGGGGGTCTTGGGGCGCGGTCCCCGGCCAGTGCAAGGGCCTTAGTTTGGTGTCGCCCGTGGTTCTCCGCTCCGCAGCCAAGACCCCCTCACCCCAACCCTCTCCCGCAGGGAGAGGGAGTAGTGGCCATCCGTCATGACCATCTTCGACACCGCCGAGGGCCGCCGGTTGCTCGCTATCGGACCCGGCGCACGCTGGCGGCGCTGGGGTTCCTACCTCAGCGAGCGCCAGTGGGGCACCGTCCGAGAGGATTACAGCCCCGGCGGCACCGCCTGGGAGAGCTTCCCGCACGACCATGCCCGCAGCCGCGCCTACCGCTGGGGCGAGGACGGGATCGCCGGGTTCAGCGACGACCAGCAGCACTGGTGCATGGCGCTGGCGCTGTGGAACGGGCGCGACCCCATCCTCAAGGAGCGGCTGTTTGGCCTGACCAACAGCGAAGGCAACCACGGCGAGGACGTGAAGGAGCAGTATTTCTTCACCGACGGGACCCCCACCCACTCGTACATGCGGATGCTGTATCGCTACCCGCAAGCGGCCTTCCCCTATGAACGGCTGATCGAGGAGAACCGGAGCCGCGGCCTGCTCGGCACGGAATGGGAGGTTGCCGACAGCGGCGTGATGGACGCCGGGCACTTCGACGTGACGGTGGAGTGGGCGAAGGCCGGGCCAGAGGACATCCTGTGGCAGGTCACCGCCCGCAACCACGGCCCGGCGCCCGCGCTGCTGCATATCCTGCCGCACTTCTGGGCGCGCAACCAGTGGTCCTGGGACAGCAGCCGCCCGCGCTCCCTGCTGCGCGCCATGCCGGACGGGTCGGTGCTGGCGGAGCACCCGGGCTGGCGTAGCCGGCGCTTCACCGTAGAGGGCGGCCATCCCCTGCTGTTCTGTGAGAACGAGACCAACACCAACCGCCTCTATGGCGCGCACGACCCTGGGCCGTTCAAGGACGGCATCGGCAACTTCGTGGTCGATGGCGATGCCGGCGCCGTGGCGGCCAACGGCAGGGGCACCAAGGCCGCCGCCCATGCGGTGTTCACCATCCCCCCCGGCGAGGCC
This sequence comes from Acetobacteraceae bacterium, assembly GCA_036398775.1. Taxonomy (GTDB): domain Bacteria; phylum Pseudomonadota; class Alphaproteobacteria; order Acetobacterales; family Acetobacteraceae; genus DASWOJ01. Next base: position 4,734 of record DASWOJ010000352.1, on the reverse strand, counting down.
GTGCAGCTCCGCGCCAGGCTGCGGCCCGACGTGGACCCGGAGGTGCCCGGCGGCTTCGACGCCATCCTGCAGGCGCGGCGGGACGAGGCGGATGAGTATCATGCCGCCCTGGCCGCCGGGATCGCCGACCCTGACCGGCGCCGGGTGCGTCGCCAAGCCGTTGCCGGGCTGCTGTGGACCAAGCAGTTCTACCACCTCGACGTGCCGCTCTGGCTGGACGGCGATCCCACCCCGCCGCCCCCGCCTCCGGAGCGCAAGGCCGGGCGCAACCGGGACTGGCGGCACCTGAACTGCGCCGATGTCATGTCCATGCCGGATACCTGGGAATACCCTTGGTTCGCGGCCTGGGACTTGGCGTTCCACTGCGTCGCCCTGGCGCCGGTGGACCCGGCCTTCGCCAAGGACCAGCTCCTGCTGCTGATGCGCGAATGGTATATGCACCCGAACGGCCAGTTGCCGGCATACGAGTGGGCGTTCGGCGACGTGAACCCGCCGGTCCAGGCCTGGGCGGCGCTGCGGGTGTATCAGGCCGATGCCGCGCTGGCGGGCCATCCGGACCGCGGCTTCCTGGTGCGGGTGTTCCACAAGCTGATGCTGAACTTCGCCTGGTGGGTGAACCGCAAGGACCCCGACGGGCGCAACGTGTTCCAGGGCGGGTTCCTGGGGCTGGACAACATCGGGCTGTTCGACCGGTCGAAGCCGCTGCCGACCGGCGGCACGCTGGACCAGGCGGACGGCACCGCCTGGATGGCGATGTATGCGCTCAACATGCTGCGGATCGCGCTGATCCTGGCGCGGGACGACATCGCCTACGAGGACATCGCCAGCAAGTTCTTCGAGCACTTCCTGACCATCGCCGAGGCGATGACCAAGCTGGGCATGAAGCCGGACCCTGCGCCGTCCGCCCCCGGCGGCGACGCCGAGAGCGCGGCCAGCGGCAAGGCCGCGAGCGCCCCCGGCAGTAGTGCCGTGAACGCCCCCGGCGGCAACGTCGAGAACGCCCCCGGCGACGCCGGGCTGTGGAACGAGGCGGACGGCTTCTACTACGACGTGCTGCGCCTGCCGGACGGGCGGCGGCAGGCGCTGCGGATACGCTCGATGGTCGGCCTGATCCCCCTGTTCGCCGTCGAGGTGCTGGAGCCGGAGCTGGTGGCGGCGCTGCCGGGCTTCGCGGCGCGGCTGGACTGGGTGCTGAAGCACCGTCCGCACCTGGCTGCGCTGGTGTCCCGCTGGCAGGAACCCGGCTCCGGCTACAGCATGCTGCTGTCCCTGCTGCGCGGCCATCGCATGAAGGCGCTGCTGAGCCGGATGCTGGACGAAACCGAGTTCCTGTCGGACCACGGCATACGTTCGCTGTCCAAGGTTCACCGGGACCATCCCTACGTGCTGCAGGAGGGCGGGCAAACCTTCTGCATCGCCTACGAACCCGGGGAAGGCACGACGCGGTCGTTCGGCGGCAACAGCAACTGGCGGGGACCGGTGTGGATGCCGGTCAACTACCTGATCCTGGACAGCCTGCGCGAGTTCCATCGCTACTACGGCCCCGAGTTCCAGGTGGAATGCCCGGTCGGCTCCGGACAGATGACGGACCTGGCTGGGGTTGCGGACGAGTTGGCCCGGCGGCTGACTCGGTTGTTCCTGCGCGGCCCCGACGGGCGCCGCCCGGCGATGGGCGGTGCGCAGGAGGGCGAGGCTGGCGAGGACGCCGTGCTGTTCCACGAGTATTTCCACGGCGAGACTGGCCGCGGGCTGGGCGCGGCGCACCAGACCGGGTGGACGGCGCTGGTGTCGCTGCTGCTGTAGGCGGCCCGTTGCCCCGCGTCATGCTCCGACCATCTATGGCGAACACAGCGCCGTGAGGACCATCCATGCAGAAACCAACCTTGGCGCCCCCGGCCCGGCCCGCATGACTGCACTTGCGCTGTCTGCGCTTGCGTTCATTGGCATCCACATCGGGGTGTCCGGCACCACCTTGCGCGACCGCATCACCGGCGCCCTCGGGCTGCGCGCCTACATGATCGCGTTTTCCGTCGCGTCGGTCGCAGCGCTGGCGTGGCTGATCTCGTCCTATCGCGCGGCGCCCTATGCCGAAACCTGGGGCATGCTGCAGAGCTGGAAGCCGGTGATGCTGCTGCTGATGCTGCCGGCGTTCCTGCTGGTCGTGGTCGGGCTGACGACGCCCAACCCGACCGCCGTGGCGCAGGAGGCCCTGGTGGCGCAGCCGCCGCGCGGCATCGTGCAGGTGACGCGGCATCCGTTCCTGATGGGCGTGGCGCTGTGGTCGCTGCTGCACCTGGTCGGCAACGGGGATGCCGCATCCCTGCTGTTCTTCGGCGCGATGCTGGTGGTGTCGGCCGCGGGCGCCGTCTCCATTGACGCAAAGCGCCGGCGGGTGCTGGGCGCAGCAGCATGGGACGTGTTCGCGCGGCGCACATCCATCCTGCCGTTCGCCGCCATCGCTGCCGGCCGGGCACGGCTGGACCTGCCGGGCATCGGGCTGTGGCGGCTGGGCGCGGGCGTGGCGGCCTACGCGCTGATGCTGGGCGGGCACCTGCACCTGGTCGGGGTCAACCCGTTCCCTTGGTAGCAGCCGGGACGACGCAGGTCGCCGCCGTGATCGGCGCCGGCGGAGGACTGGGCGGGGCGCTGCTGGCAGCACTGGATGCTGGGGGCGATTTTGGCCGGGTTATCGGCCTGGGCCGGGACACGCAGCAGCCGTTGGACCTGCTGTCCGAGCCAAGCATTGCGGCCGCAGCAGCCATCGTAGCTGGGGCAGGAGAGTTGCGTCTGGTTCTTGACGCGACAGGGTTCTTGCACGGAAAAGGCTTTTCGCCGGAACGCAGCCTACGCGCCCTGGACCCGGCGCACATGACGCACGCCTACGCGATCAACGCTATTGGCCCGGCGCTGCTGATGAAGCATTTCTGCCCGTTGCTGCCGCGCCAGGGCAGGTCGGTGTTTGCCACCTTATCGGCCCGCGTCGGCAGCATTGGCGACAACCGGCTGGGCGGCTGGCACAGTTACCGTGCTGCCAAGGCTGCGTTGAACCAACTCGTACGGACTGCGGCGGTGGAGGTTGGGCGAAGTCACCCAGAGGCGATACTGGTATCGCTGCACCCTGGAACTGTAGCAACGCCGCTGTCCGCGCCATTTGCCAAGTCTGGTCTTGCAGTGCGCCCGGCAGGGCAAGCAGCGCAAGACCTACTGGCGGTGCTTGCCGGATTGGGACCAGAAGACAGCGGCGGGTTCTTTGACCAAACCGGCGCCGTGATCCCCTGGTAGCCCAACCCTAACAACTCCGGCTGGCAGGGGAATGCCCGACTTGTTTGGTCGAACATTCCCCCGGCTGGCTGGGCGCTACTCGTTCTCCTCCATGGTGACGGCCACGTCGGCATTGGCCGAGAGCCGCACGGTGCCATCCTCAACCTCGGCCACCAGACCCATCGAGATGAAATGGTGGGCGCCGTCGCTGGAATCTCTCTTGGTCAGCTTGATGCGGTCGCCCTGGACATGGTCCACGGTGCCGACATGCACGCCGTCCGCACCGATGATGTTGGCGTGTTCCTTGATTTGGCCGGGATCAACCATGTCGAATCCTTTCGCTTGCATGGGGATCAACGCCGGCCAGGGCACATGGTCGCATGACAGTTGCGGGAGGGATTGGATGATCGCAGGCCTGGCCTGCTGGCAGCAGATCCAACTCAGCTATCGGAGGCTTGAACCGCGGCAGGGTGACATCACGCCCAGCGCGACAGTTTCTGCCGCACCAGCACAGAACTTAACTACTCCGAAGTGTCGAGGCGTGAGACTTGTCCGCTCGCTGCAAAGCCCCTTTGGACATCCGCCCATGCACCGCATCCAACATGCAACTGCCGAAATCGTGCAGCTTCGTACGGCGTCACGGTCCCTGACGTTCTCGCGGGAGGAACGGCAAGCTCTCCTGGTATTGACATACGCAGTCCCAGGAACCGCAGCGGTCATCGCAGCGGACGATCACGGCGATGAATATTGCTCGCTGGGCGCCGCAGACTTTCAGGAAGGCGCATGGTGGACCGTGCTGGTGACCGCAAACGGTTTCGATGTCGTCAACTTCGCTGGTTACCGGGTTCGGCGCTTTGCCGCCATTGGCCCGCTTGTCGAGTGCATGAGGCCCCACATGGCTTATATGCTCGGCACGACGAGCGTCCCAGGTAACGGGGTGGATGACCGCAGCAGCCAGACAACGCGGTGCCGTTTCCTCACCGTCGTCTAGAGCGTGCCTGGCGCAAGCAGCGCCATTTGCGCCGGATAAATGCTTAGAAAAACAGAAGGTTAGAGCGTGTCTGGTGTGTCGCCTGGACCGGATGTGCTCTAGATCTACTCAGCATTATTGTGCTCTCGCCAGTAGTAAGAGAGCTTCGCAAGGTCTCGTCAACGCTGCATGCGTCGCTTCTCTGCAACACGGGGTGAGCGTTAGGCCCTGATCGATACTGCCGGCTGATCCTGCTGGGTTTTAGAGGAATGGGCTGGGGGACCTGGATTCGAACCAAGGCTTTCCGAGTCAGAGTCGGAAGTTCTACCGCTAAACTATCCCCCAACAGCATGCAGCCGCCAGTGTCCGGGGCGATACCACGCGGCCCCGCCCGGGGCAACCATCCCACGCGAATATGACGCTTCCGTGCATCTGGACTCTCGCACGCCAGCTGCTTTGGTCCCATGTTAACGCCTGAAAGGCGCAAGCATGGCCGAGGCCGC
>DASWOJ010000351.1:0-5369 GCA_036398775.1 Acetobacteraceae bacterium | reverse complement strand
CGAGGGAAGCGTCCACCTCGGCAACCACCGCGCGCCACGCCTGGGGATGGTGGTGCAGGAGGTGCAGGGTCCAAGCCAGGGTGTTTGCCGTCGTGTCCTCCCCGGCCATCAGAATCGTGAACACGTTGCCGGCCACTTCCGCTTCGCCGAGCCTCGCGCCGTCGGCGTCCCGCGCAGTCAGCATCACCTCAAGCAGGTTGGTCGGCTGTTCGGCAAGCGCCGGGTTCGCCGCGATGCGTTCGCGGGCGGTTTGAACAAAACTCCGCACCGCGGCATGACCGGCTGCCAGGTGCCGGTCGAACGCATGGTCCGCCGGCAGCTTGACATAGCGCCAAACCGGGAACGGCGCGTTCATGCGCCGCATCAGCACCGGCAGCAGCTTGTCCAGATGCTCCTGAAAGGTGCTGTGGTCTTGCTGGATGGTGTTCACGTCAATCCCGAACGCCAGGCTTGCCGTCACGTCCACCGTGTAGCGCATCAGCGTGGGCTGCAGGTCAATCCACGATCCCGTCTGCGCTGCGGCATCCAACCGGCCCTTCAAGCGCTCCGTCATCAGCTTGATCAACGGGAAGTAGCGTTTCAGGTGGCTGGGCGTGAAGGCGGCCGCCACGAGCCGGCGCTGCCGCCGCCAAGACTCGCCCTCGGCATTGAACAGGCCGTTGACGCCCATCTCATGGATCACCGCCCGCATGGACCCGAAACGGCTCCAGCCATCGGGCCGGTCGCGCAGGATGCTGGCGATCAGGTCAGGCTGGGACACCACCAGGGCGTCGCGCGGCCCCATCCGCAGGCGATACATCGGCCCGTAGATCTTTGCCCAGCCTTCAAGCTGCGCATGGAAGCGGGGAATGTCGAGCTGAGGCAAGTTCCCCAGCACCGGCCACCCGCGCGGCCCGGTGAGATCGGCAATCCGCTTCGCCGTGATGAAGGGTGCCGGCTCCGTCCTGATGGTCATGACGCTCTCCGCCCTTCAGCCCTGGCCGGCGACGTCGCTGGGTGACGTAAACCGGCAAGGTGATCCAAACCTGATTGCGCAGCTGCCTCGCGTTGCATACTCGTAACAAGTAGCAACACCGCTATCCCTGGACAACTGCTTTCAGCAACGAGCTTTCATGCACCGGACAGGAGCGGCGTTGCAGGGCGCCCTGCCGGCGCCGGCCTACGGCCTCCCGCGGCGACCTATCCGCCACCCTGGCCCGGGCAGCGGTGCAGCCGGCCCCGCCCCGTCGTCATCGGCTGGCCCCTCCAGGCCCAACCTGCCATGCTGCGCACCGAACGACCTGGGCCGCCCCAAACGCGCCCCCGGCAGGAGGACGCCCATGTCAGCCACCCCCATCGAGGCCGTGGTCCCCGAGGACACCAGCCTGCGCGCCTTCTATGCCGACATGACGGCGCCGGAGCGGCGGACCTTCTGGGCCTGCGCCGGCGGCTGGGCGCTGGATGGCATGGACTTCATGATCTACCCGCTGGTGATCGGCACGATCATCAGGCTGTGGAACGTGGACCCTGGTTCCGCCGGGCTGGCGATCACCGTGACCCTGCTGGCCTCGGCGGTCGGCGGCTGGCTGGCCGGCTACCTGGCCGACCGGATCGGCCGGGTGCTGACCCTGCAGGTGACGATCCTGTGGTTCAGCGTGTTCAGCATCGTCTGCGCCTTCACTCAGGACTTCAACCAGCTCCTGGTCGCCCGCACCCTGCTGGGCCTGGGCTTCGGCGGCGAGTGGGCGGCGGGCGCCGTGCTGATGGGCGAGACCATACGCGCCCAGTATCGCGGCCGCGCCGTCGGCAGCGTGCAGTCGGGCTGGGCGGTGGGCTGGGGCCTGGCGGTGCTGGCGCAGGCGGTGCTGTTCAGCGCCCTGCCGCCGGAGCAGGCCTGGCGCTGGATGTTCGTCGTCGGCGGCCTGCCGGCGCTGCTGGTGTTCTACCTGCGCCGCCACGTGGAGGAGCCGGAGATCGCCGCCCGCACCCGGGCCGAGGAAGCGCGCAGCGGCAACCGTCCCAAGCTGCTGGAGATCTTCTCCCCGGGGATGCTGCGGACCACGGTGCTGGCGTCCTTGCTGTCCACTGGCTGCCAGGGCGGCTACTACGCGATCACCGGCTGGCTGCCGCGCTTCCTGACCACCGAGCGCCATCTGTCCGTCGTCGGCAGCACCGGCTACCTCGCGGCGCTCATCGCCGGGTCGTTCGCCGGCTACCTCGTGGGGGCCTGGCTTGCGGACCGGATCGGGCGGCGGCGCCTGTTCCTGCTGTTCTCGCTGGGCGCCATCGCCGTGGTGATCGCCTACACCCAGATACCGTTGTCCAACGAGGTGCTGTGGGTGCTGGGCTTCCCGCTCGGGTTCTTCGCGTCAGGCTACTTCTCGGGGATGGGGGCGTTCCTGACGGAGCTGTATCCGACGCGGCTGCGCGGCAACGGCCAGGGGTTCTGCTACAACTTCGGTCGGGGCATCGGGGCGCTGTTCCCCGCGCTGGTCGGCTACCTGTCGCAGGCGATGCCCCTGGCCGACGCCATCGCGATCTTCGCCGTCGCGGCCTATGCGCTATTTTTCCTCAGCGCCTATGCCCTGCCGGAAACCCGGGGCCGGGTGCTGCGCGCCGATGCCTGATCCCGCGATGCCTGATCCCGCGGTGGGCGCCGCGCCGCCGGACTGCCCCGGCCCGGACCCGGCGCCGCGGGGTCCCCAGGGGTTTGCGGTGCCGCCGGGCGCAGTGGACACCCACGCCCACGTCATCGGCCCGCCGCCCTATGTGGCGACGCGCAGCTACACCCCGCCGGAGGCATCGCCGGACGCCTACCTGGCGATGCTGGATGCGGCCGGCATGGCTTACGGCGTGCTGGTCCAGGTCAGCGTCCACGGCACCGGCAACCGGCTGATGGCCGGCACGGTGCGCGCCCACCCGGCCCGGCTGCGCGGCATCGCCGTGGCGCCGCCGGACTGGCCGGCTCGCGACTACCAGGCGCTGCGGGACGCCGGGGTGGTGGGGCTGCGGCTGAACACCCTGTATGGCGGCGGCGTGGGGATGGCGGAGCTGGAGCGCTACGGCGCGCTGTGCCGGGACCTGGGATGGCACCTGCAACTGCTGCTGGACGCACGGGACCTGCCGGAACTGGCGCCGCGGCTGCGCCGGCTGCCGGTGCCGGTCGTGGTGGACCACATGGGGCATTTCCCGGCGGCGCTGGGCGTGAACTCCCCAGGGTTCCAGGCGCTGCTGTCCCTGGTGCGCGAGGGCGCCTGGGTCAAGCTGAGCGGCGCCTACCGGCTGGACGACGCGCCGTGGGCGGCGACGGTGGCGTTGGCGCAGGCCTTGTATGCCGCGGCGCCAGACCGTTGCGTCTGGGGGTCGGACTGGCCGCACGTTTCGCATTGGGGGGCGATGATGAACGTGGGGGCCTTGCTGGACCTGCTGGGCGCCTGGCTGCCGGATGCGGCGGCGCGGCAAGCGGTGCTGGTGGATAATCCGGGGCGGCTCTATGGGTTTGGCCGGGGGCGTGTGGGCGGGGATCCGTAACCCTGCCGGTGCGGGCGGATTAGGGATTGATGGCATTTGGCCGATCCGGCGGAAGGGGCAGCCGCGAAGCAGGTGCAGGGGAACACCTTGCGGGCAGCATATGGGGCGGCGGGCTAGCAGTGTTTCAGTTTGAAAATGTCGGCTTCCGGTGATTTGCGGGCTGTCCGGTTTGGAGGCGGCAAATGACAATAGCCGCCATCGAACGGTATCGCCGACTTTCCGGCGATAATTATATAGCGAGGAACTGGCTCCCCGTTCCCTCCCGGACGATCGCCTTCAAGGAGCAACGGTCGCCAATCGCGGTCGAGGCAATTCAATGATGGAAAAGTCGGTTGACGACAAGCGCCACCCGCTCGTCCCGGGCGCTGTGCCTTATCCGGCCCGAGCGCTCTAGCTCGGCAAGCCCATGAAGGACCGCCCAGAATGTCTCGGTCGCAACCTCAACATCGCCGCTTGACGGCGTGACGACAGTTGCCAGCGCCGCAAAGGCGTCCTTCAACTCTAACACTGTATCAGCTTCCGCAAAGCGTAGGGCGGTCGGCATGATGAACATTGCTTCGTAGAGAGCCGGATGCTCGCTGGCGAAGGCGAGATATGCCGTGGCGGCGTTCTGGATCGCATCTCGGCGATCAGTCGATCCACGCGCGGCCTGTTGAAGCGCGATCGCGAGTTCTCGAAAGCCTTCAGTGGCGACTGCCGCGACAATCGCATCCCTGTTCTCGAAGTGGGAGTATAGGACTGGTTGGCTGTACTCGACCTCCTCCGCTAGACGGCGGATCGTGACCGTACTCCATCCCTCGCCTGCCGCAATCAGCCGTGCCGCTGCAATGATGCGACGCTCGCGTTCAGCCCGCTCCCTGCTTCTCCTTTCTGCGACGCCCATTGTTAACCTCCTCACGCTGAATGCACGGCTTCATATCCATAACGCAGCTTGAAATACTAGCAACACTAGATTATGTATCAATCCATCAAGGGGGCACTTATGTACTGGTTTGCAATCGGAGTGGCCATGCTGGTGGCGGTCGCGATCATCGCGATCGGGGTCAATTATCTTGCCAATCCGAGGGCGGCGACGCAGAGCTTTGGCCTGCCGCTCCCCGAGGAAGGGCCGAACATCACTTGGTGGCTTCGCTTGAAGGGCGTCCGAGACATCGTTGCAGGATTGGTCGTGCTGGCTTTGATGGTATGGGGCGGCCCACGCATGGTCGGCATCGCCTTGCTGATAGAGGCAATTATTCCTGCCGGCGACATGTCGCTCATCCTTGCCGCGAAAGGCTCGACCAAGACTGCCTTCGGCATCCATGGCCTTACGGCGGCGTTGATGATCCTGACGGCAATTCCCCTGATTATGGGGCTGGCCTAAGGATGCTGCACGCTTTTCTTGATCTGGCTGCTCGCCGCCGCGTTCTTTGGTACGGGGCGGTTCGATGCACCGGCACATCCGCGACGCAAAGCAGCTTCGTCCGCTGCGGTAATCCGGCATGGTGGTGCCATGTCACTGGTGAGTTGAAGATGGCGAACGCCGTCCTGATCGCCCTACGTGCCACTCGTGGAGCGGGCCTGATCCCCGGTGCAGTCGTCATCATCGCCGCAGCGGTTTTGACCGTCTTGTGTCACCGTGAGTTTCCCCACATTGCGCCGCTGGGTCTCTTTGTCGCTTCGCTTGTGCTAACTGAGATAACTTCCTGATGAACGGCAGCTTTCAAGCCGTCTGGATCGGGTCGAGATTGTGTGAAAACGGCATCGAAACGGGTACCCAAGCGCGTGCGGACCTGGCAGAATCGTTCTGTTGCGATTTGCGGAGGTCGAGCAATTCCATGGCGCGCTACATTGAAGGCTGGAACCGGTCACAGAGCTTT
>DASWOJ010000350.1:0-2404 GCA_036398775.1 Acetobacteraceae bacterium | reverse complement strand
TTGTTGACGACGTTGGACCAGATCAGGTCATTGGAGCGCAGCAGGTTGAACATGTTGGACATGCTGCGGCTGTCGAGGTAGCCGCGCTGCATCATCTGCTGCTCGACCAGGTCAACCGCCGGGTCGTCCATGAACACCATGGTGTCGCCGACGCGGGTGAAGTCCTGCAGCGACACCATGAACGTCGCGGAGTTGAAGCGGGTGTCGCCCTTGTTGGCAAGGTAGGCCAGGGTCATCGCCAGCAGCGTGCCGCCGATGCAGTATCCCATGACGTTGACGGTCTCGCTGCCGGTGATCTCCCGGACCACGTCGCTGGCCTCCAGCGGGCCGAGGTCCATGTAGTCCTCGATGTTGATGCCGTCCATGCTCTCGTCCGGGTTGCGCCAGGACACCATGAACACGGTGAAGCCCTCGCGGACCAGATGGGCGACCATGCTGTTCCTGGGCTGCAGGTCGAGGATGTAGAACTTGTTGATCCACGGCGGCAGGATCAGCAGCGGGATCGCATGGACCTGTTCCGTGCTGGGAGAATACTGGATCAGCTCGATTAGCTTGTTGCGGTGGACGACCTTGCCCGGCGATAGCGCCAGGTTGCGGCCGGGCGCGAAGGCGGTCTCGTCCACCATGCTCAGCCGCCCCTCCTTCAGGTCGGCCATCAGGTTCTGCAATCCCGAGGCGACGCTGGCACCGCCGGTTTCCACAGCCCGGCGCATGGCGACGGGGTTGCTGACCAGCATCAGCGCGGGGCTCATCGCGTCCACGAACTGCCGTAGGTGAAATTGCAGGCGCTGGCGCTCGGCAGGCTCCATGTCGTCTGCCTCGCCCTGGTGCAGCAGCCAGTCGGAGGCCAGAAGGTAGGCGTCCTTGAGCGTACGGTAGGCGGGGTTTGCGTGCCAATCGGGCGCGGCGAAACGCTTGTCGGCGTCCTTGGGCACGGCGGGCGCCAGGGCGGCGCCGGCCATCCAGGCCCGCGTCGCCTCGGTCCAGGCGTCCGCGGCGGCGCGCAGGATGGAGGCGTTCATCTCCACGGCGGCCTTGGCGAGGGTGCCGGGATGGCGCAACGCGCGCAGCCAGACCGTCCTGAGCGCCGCGGACACGGCGGCCCAGTCCACGGGAACCACGTCCCGCATCGGGTTTGCGTTCCACATCTGGTCCAACTGCCGCAAGGTGGCGTCGTCCGCGACCGCCTTGCGTATCTGGGCCAGGTTGTCGGACATCACCGATCCCGCCATCGCGTCCCAGTTGCCGGCCACCGGCCCCATCATGGCCTGGGCCTGGCTGGACGCCTTCTCCATCCAGCTAGACCAAAGTCCGAGCACCGCGTCAGGCGACAGGGAGGGGGTAATACCAGTGTCCGGTGCGGGGGTTTTCGTGGTTTCGCTCATGGGGGCGTTCTCCTCGTGGCGCTGGCCGGCGCGATGCGTCGGCTGATACGTCGTCCGGCCGGGCATGGCCGCCTCCAACCTTGTCGTCCCAAGGACTGCAACGACCTGGCGGCTCCCGGCTCCGCTGCCACCCGGCGCCGGCCCGTGCGGCCCCTGGATCGCCGCGTCGCGAGCGGCTTGCAATGACGGGCCGGCAAGCACTGGCCGGCGAACACGGGCACGCCTGGCCTCAGGCGGCGCGTGCCTGCAGGTCCGGGTGGATCGCGAACCCGGCCTCCGTCTTGGCGCGTATCTCATCCACCGTGACGCCGGGCGCCAAGTCCGCAAGGACTAGGCCGCCGCCGCCGGGCAGCACGTCGAACACGCAGAGGTCCGTGACGATCAGGTTGACCACGCCCTTGCCGGTGAGCGGCAGGTTGCACTGCTTGAGGATCTTCGGCTCGCCCTTGGCGGTGTGCTCCATCAGCACGACCACGCGCGGCACGCCGGCCACCAGGTCCATGGCGCCGCCCATGCCCTTCACCATCTTGCCGGGCACCATCCAGTTCGCCAGGTCGCCGTTCTCCGCCACCTGCAGGCCGCCCAGGATGGAGATCGCGATGTGCCCGCCGCGCACCATCGCGAACGAGGCTGCGCTGTCGAAGAACGAGGTGGTCGGCAGCTTGGTGACGGTCTGCTTGCCGGCGTTGATGAGGTCCGGGTCCTCCTCCCCCTCATAGGGGAAGGCACCGATGCCCAGCATCCCGTTCTCGCTATGGAGCTGCACGTTGATGCCGGCAGGGATGAAGTTGGCAACCAGGGTCGGAATCCCGATACCCAGGTTCACGTACATGCCGTCGCGCAGCTCTTGCGCCGCGCGGGCGGCCATCTCGTCGCGGGTCCAGGCCATCTCTATGCCTCCTGCAGGTGCTTGCGGGTGGTGCGCTGCTCGATGCGCTTCTCGACGCCGGGCACGGCCACGATGCGCTTGACGAAGATGCCGGGGGTGACGATGTGGTCGCCATCGAGTTGGCCGGGCT
>DASWOJ010000349.1:0-4704 GCA_036398775.1 Acetobacteraceae bacterium | reverse complement strand
CTACCTGCTCGACCTGGTGCGCGGGGAGCACGACGCGGCCGCCACCGACCGGCTGAGCCGGCGCGTCGCCGAGCTGACCGGGATGGACCCGGCGCTGGTCCGCCGCCGCGCCGGCAAGCTGGACCTGGGCGCGTTCCTGCGGGACCGCGACCCCGGCCGGGTCGGCAGCCCCTATGATGCGACGATCACCGCCGCGGACCCATTCCCGTCCGCGGCCAACGACAACTCGCCGGACCCGCTCCTGGACGGGCTGCGCGGGCCGGTGACCGGCGCGATGCTGGACATCTATCGCAACCGGCTGGAGTGGCAGCCGGAAGGTGCGCCGGCGCGGCAGTATGTGCTGCTAAGCGAGTCGCTCGCCCGCGAGTGGGACTACGGCCACGGCAACAGCCGGCCGGAGGCGATGACCGACCTGCGGCAGTACTTGGCGCTGGACCCCACGGTGCGCGTGCTGGTGGCGCACGGGCTGACCGACCTGGTGACGCCGTACTTCGCCAGCAAGCTGCTGTTGGACCAGGTGCCGGAGACGGCGCCGCCGGGGCGGCTGGAGCTGCGCACGTATGGCGGCGGGCACATGTTCTACAGCCGGGACGCATCGCGGGCGGCGCTGCACGGGGATGCCGCGGCGCTTGTGGCGGCTGCGCTGCCGAAGTCCAACGAGTAGGCGGCATCCGGGTCATGGCAGCCGGGAGGCCGCTGCCAGTGCCGCCGCCACCCCCGGCGCCGCTGCCAGGATCGGCGCCCCGCCCTGTATTCCGCGCGGCAGGAAGCTGGCCGTCACCGCCCCGGCCTCCGCGAGCACCGCCAGCGCCGCCGCGCAGTCCCATAGATTGATGTGCAGCTCGGAATAGCCGTCCACCCGCCCCGCCGCCACGTCCGCAAGGCCGAGCGCGCCCGACCCGCCGTTGCGCAGCATGACGCCCTCCGCCTGTAGGCGGGCGCACAGCGCCTGGTAGTCCGCCAGCTTCACCCGTGGGGACCAACCGGCCTCGATGATGGCGCGGGACAGGCTGCTGGTCTCGGCGGCGCGGATCGGCACGCCGTTCAGGGTGGCGCCGCGGCCCTGGGCGGCGGCGAACGTCTCGCCCAGCGCCGGCGCGGCCAGCACGCCTAGCACCGGCACGTCCCCGTCCAGCAGGCCCAGCGACACGCACCAGCGCGGGGCGCCTCGGGCATAGTTGCTGGTGCCGTCAATCGGGTCCACCACCCAACGAAGCGTGCCGGCGCGCGTGGCGCCCGCTTCCTCGCCCTGGAAGCCGTCATCCGGGAAGGCGGACAGCAGCGCGTCGGACAGCATTTGCTCCACGGCGCCGTCCGCCTCCGTCAGCCAGTCCTGCGCGCCTTTGAGCGTCGCCTGCGCCGCACCGGCCGGCGGGCGCATCCGCATCGCCAGCGCCCCGGCCCGCGCCGCCAACTCCCCGGCAGCGATGAGCCGCGCGCCCAGCGCACTCACGCCGGCGCGCCGGTTGACAGCGTGCGCGAAGCCGGCTGGATGGAGGCCATGAAGCGCATGATCGTCCTCGCGATGGTGTTCGGCACCGCAGGCTGCGTCAGCAGCTACGCGCCCGCGGTGCGTGGGGCCGGGCCGGCATACCAGGCCGACCTGGCCGCGTGCCAGGCGCAATCCACGGATGCCGTCAACAAGCGCAACGCCAAGACCGGCCTGGCCTGGTTCAGCTCGCCAGTGCGCGCGCCGTTCCAGGTCCGGCCGGAGATACGGGCCTGCCTCAAGGGCAAGGGCTACACCCTCGAAAGCTGAAGGCGCCGCCGCGCAACCATGGGTTCACGGCAACGTTATCTCCTGACAGCAACAGGATTGGATCCCCTCATGGGCATGTTCAGCTTCATCAAGTCCGCCGGGCGGCTGCTCGGCATGGGCCACGACGCCACACAGGACGAAAGCAAGCCGGCGCCGCCGACTCCGCCCGCCGACGCCATCAAGGGGGAGCTGCAGAACATGGGCTTCGATGCGCCGGGCATGGACCTGCAGGTTCAGGGCGACACGGTAACGCTGTCCGGCACCGCGCCGGATGCCGCCACGAAGGAGAAGATGATCCTTGCCGCCGGCAACGTGGCAGGCGTCTCAGGCGTGCACGACAACATCACTGTGGCAGACGCCGGGCCGGAGCCGAAGTTCTACACGGTCGTCAAGGGCGACACCCTGTCGGCCATCGCGCAGAAGATGATGGGCAGCGCAAACAAGTATCCAGCCATCTTCGAAGCAAACAAGCCGATGCTGAGCGACCCGAACAAGATCTACCCGGGCCAGGTCCTCCGCATCCCGGCTTGAACCAGCGCGAAGGCGGTTAACGCCGCACCCGCAGCGCGGCCCCGATGGCCAGGACCGCAGGTTCCACCACCAGTGCGCCCGCTCCGGCGCTCACGGCATCGCGCACTGGCACAGCCCGGTCCGGCTATGGATGTTGTGGCACTTCGGCTGGCGGCGGGCTGCACGCCCTGGATACGCTGGGGCTGACGTCATCCGGTATACGCGATGTTCATGAAGGCCACTCCGCCCACCGTGCCGGTGATCGTGGACAGGTGCTGCACGTCGTCCATCGTCAGCCCGGCGAACGTTGCCGAGGCGTTCACCCCTGTGCCGGCCCCGGCCAGCTCGGAGTGGATGGTCGCGCCGGTATAGCCGGCGGTGCCGTCGCTGGCCGTCCAGGCCAGCGTGCTGGTGCCGGGCTGGAACCCCCACAGTGTAAGCGAGTCGCCCTGGTGGAAGTTGACGATGGTGCTCCAAGCGCCGCCGCCGCGGCCGTCCACGAAGAACGTGTCGGTCCCGCCCCCGGCGCCCGTGCCGCCGACCAGGAAATTGGATCCGCCGCCGCCGTCCAGCACGTTGGTGCCGTCCTGCACTGCCAAGGCGTCGTCACCGGCGCCGCCATGCAGGAACACGTTTGACGTGCTGGCGGAGACAACGATGCCGTTGGTGCCGGACCAGATGAATTGGCGCTGCAGCAACGCCACCGGACCGGCGTAGGCGTCGCCGCTGCTTTGGGCCTCCTGTCCCGTTGCAGCCTCAGTGATGGCGAAGGCCGGCGACGCCTGTTGCGCCGCCGTCAGCTCCACGGCCTGCAAGGACCCTAGCTGGCTGCTGACGGGATCGGGAACGGCCGGGGCAGGTGTCGAGCCAGTCATCGGTATGCTGACCGACCCTGGCGCAGGATCTGGCGTCGCTTGCAACCCGGCGGACCGGTTGGCAGCCGCCGCCTGGTCGTCCGATGCGGCAGCGGCCGGCATGCCGCCCGGCAGTGGGGCGGCCAGTGCGGCAGACCCGAAGGTCTGGCTGGCAACCGCCGGCACGAGCACTCTCACGGTGGGCGCTGCCGTCGTGGACGGCTGGGGCGCCAGCGCGATTACGAACGGCAGCACAGGGTTCAGCAGGGGAGTCTTGGCCACGATCATTCCAACCGGCGCCGTAATGCCTTGCAGCACGATGCGGGCGCCCCCGGTTGTGGTGAGCGTCGTCCCTGTGTCGTCGGTGGTCTGCCCCGCCACCGCGGTGCCGGCCAAGTACAGGACGTCGGTGCCGACGCGGAAGCCGGTGATGACCTGGGTGCCGCGGCTCGCGCTGGTCGCGGTGTAGCTGACGGCGCCCCAGGCGCTTTCCTGGACGGCGGTGTTGCCGGTGCCGAAGATCACGGCGCCCCCGGCATTGCCGACGTTGAGCACGGCGGTGCCGCTGCCGCCGACGAAATTGGTGCTGGCCGCCCAGGCGTTTGCGACCGTGATGCTGCCGGCGCCTCCGCGTATCGCAAGGTTCCGTGCGGACCCCTCCAGCACGGCCGCGCCAGCCCCGCCGAAATAGGTGATGTCGCTGTTGCTGCCTGAGATGGAGGCCGATCCCGTGCCCCCGTGGATCGTCTGCCTGTCGCCCGCCGTGCCGTCCCAGTCCTGGAACGTGAGTTGGCCGCTCCCGCCCCAAACCTCGGAGTTCCCCGCCGTGACCCTGACCATGGCCGTGCCAGCGCCGGTACGAACCTGGTCGGCCCCGCGCGAGTATATCTTGCTGTCGCCGCCATCCACGGTGATGCGTGCGCCGGCCGGAACGGCCGCGGTGTTGATCTCTGCCGTCCGTCCGCCCTCGACCAAGACGGACCCGGTTCCGTTCTCCATGCTCAGCGCGACGAGCGACGGGTCCCCTCCAGGCGCGGTCACGCGCAGGGACGACTGGCTGAGGCCCGCGTCCAGCCGCCAGCCCGCCTGCACGGTGGCGTCCGCGCCTGGGGCGAGCGTGATCCAGTCGCCGCCGCGCCCAGCCAGGGTTGCATGGCCGAAGATGCTGAGGTGGCTGTTGCCGATGCTGCCTTGGATCGCCGCGTCGCCGTGGATGGACAGGGTGTTGTTGCCGCCGGGCTGGATGATGGTGTCGTGGCCCCAACTGTCCAGCGTGCCGTTGTTCAGGGTGATCGCGTTGGTGCTGCCGGCCTGGGTGGTGATCCTGTTGTCGCCTCCCCCGCTGTCCTCGGTGACGGTCAGGCCCCCGGCGCCGCCGATGATCGCCTGGCGGGAGCCGGCCGCGACCGTCAGGTGCCCGGCGCCCCCTAGCAGGGTGATGCTGGACAGGTCGGCCTGGACGGTGCTGGCCTGGTCGCCGCCGTGGTAGGTGATGCCGCCGGTGTCGCCGCTGATCAGACAGGAGCCGCCGTTGCCCCATACATTGGCGCCGGACTGGCCGCGGCCATATACCGCCAGGCT
>DASWOJ010000348.1:0-7360 GCA_036398775.1 Acetobacteraceae bacterium | reverse complement strand
GACGCGGGTGATGCAGCAGTCCACGTCGGACACGATACGCAAGCTGATGCGGCTGGTGGTGACGGACGGGTATGGCAAGCCGGCTGACGTGCCGGGCTACTTCGTCGGCGGCAAGACCGGGACGGCGGAGAAGACGACGGGGCACGGCTACAAGAAGCACTCGAACATCAGCGCCTTCATGTCGGTGTTCCCGATGAACCAGCCGAAGTATGCGGTGTATTTCATGCTGGACGAGCCGAAGGGCAACGCCAGCACCGGCGGCTACTCGACGGCGGGCGCGGTGAGCGCGCCGGGCGCCGGGCGGGTGATCTCGCGGATCGCGCCGATGCTGGGTCTGATGCCGGAGACGGTGACGGCGGCGGCGACGCAGGCGACGCTCGCCATCGCCATGCAGCCGGGCCGTCCCGCCAGCACGCCTGCGGCCCACGTGCCGGCGCCGCATCCGGCGCCGGGTCCCGGCACCCCGCAGGCGCAGGAGCCGGCGCTGCCGCGGCGCGAGCCTGGCCCGGCGACCTCCGTTGCGGCCCGGTGACATGCTGGCGGACCTGAACATCGCCGTGCCGCCGGGCCTGCCTGCGGGCATGACGGGCATCACCGCCGACAGCCGGCAGGTGCGGCCGGGCATGATCTATGCTGCGCTGCCGGGCATCCGCGCGGACGGGCGGGCGTTCATCGGCGAGGCCGTGGCGCGTGGGGCGGTTGCGGTGCTGGCGGCGCCGGATACCGTTTGGCCGGACGGCGTGCCGGCGCGTCCGCTGATTGCCGATCCCGAGCCTCGGCGTGCCCTGGCCCTGATGGCGGCGATGCATGCCGGGGCGCAGCCGAGGATGGTGGCCGCGGTCACCGGCACCAACGGCAAGACGAGCACGGCGGAGTTCCTGCGCCAGTTGCTCGCGCTGTCGGGCGTGCGGGCGGCGAGCCTGGGGACGCTCGGGCTGATCGGCCCCGATGGCGCGGGCGGTCCTGGCCTGACGACGCCCGATCCGGTGACGTTGGCGGAGACGCTGGCCGCATTGGCGCGGGATGGCGTGCAGGGCGTGGCGATGGAGGCGTCCTCGCACGGGCTGGACCAGTGCCGGCTGGACGGGGTGCGGCTGGCCGCGGCGGGGTTCACCAACCTGACGCGGGACCACCTGGATTACCACGGCACGATGGATGCCTACCGTGCGGCCAAGCTGCGGCTGTTCTCGGCGGTGCTGCCGGCGGGTGCGCCCGCGGTGGCCTGCGCCGAATTGGAGCCGGCGGCGCTGGATGCGCTGCGGGCCATCGCCGGGCCGGCACTGCATACGACGGGCGAGGGCGGCAGCTTGATCCGGCTGCTGCGGGCGACGCCGCAGCCGCATGGGCAGACGCTGGAACTGGACTGCAACGGGGTGCGCCGCACCGTCGAGTTGCCGCTGCCGGGCCGGTTCCAGGCCGACAACGCGCTGCTGGCGGCGGGGCTGGCAACGGTGACGGGGACCGGGGCGGCGCTGGACCTGCTGCCGGGGCTGCGCGGCGTGCGCGGGCGGATGGAATTGGCGGCGACCTTGCCGAACGGGGCCGCGGTTTACGTGGACTATGCCCATACGCCGGACGCGCTGGACCGGCTGCTGCGTGCGCTGCGTCCGCACACCAGGGGCCGGCTGCACGTCGTGTTCGGGGCTGGCGGCGACCGGGACCGCGGCAAGCGGCCGCTGATGGGGGCTGCTGCTGCG
Source organism: Acetobacteraceae bacterium (assembly GCA_036398775.1). GTDB lineage: Bacteria > Pseudomonadota > Alphaproteobacteria > Acetobacterales > Acetobacteraceae > DASWOJ01. The sequence continues at coordinate 5,663 of DASWOJ010000348.1, read as the reverse complement.
GCCCTGGCCGACCGGGTGGTGGTCACGGACGACAACCCGCGCTCGGAGGACCCGGCCAGCATACGCGCTGCCGTGCTCGCCGCCTGCCCTGGTGCAGTGGAGATCGGCGACCGGGCTGCCGCCATCGCCGCCGCCCTGGGCGGGCTGCAACCGGGCGACGTGCTGGCGGTCGCCGGCAAGGGGCATGAGCAGGGGCAGACCGTGGGGACCGAGACGCTGCCGTTCGACGACGTGTCCGTCGTGCGCCGGCTGGTGGGGGCGGCATGACCGCGCTGTGGACGGCTGCGGCGCTGCGGGACGCCACAGGGGGCGCCATGGCGGTGCCGTTCGAGGCGACGGGGGTGTCCATTGACAGCCGCACCCTGCGTCCGGGCGACCTGTTCGTGGCGCTGGTCGGGGATCGGGACGGGCACTCCCACGTGGCCGGCGCCCTTGCGCGCGGCGCCGCCGGGGCGATGGTGCACAACAGGGACGGGATGCCGGAGGGTGCGCCGCTGCTGGTGGTGGACGACACCCTGCAGGGCTTGACGGCGCTGGGCCGGGCCGGGCGGGCGCGCTTCGGCGGGCGGGTCGTAGCGGTGACGGGCAGCGTCGGCAAGACCACGACCAAGGAGATGCTGCGCGCCGCGCTGTCCGCCTTCGGGCCGACCCATGCGGCGCAGGCGTCGTATAACAACCATTGGGGCGTGCCGCTGACCCTGGCGCTGCTGCCGCAGGATGCCGCGTTCTGCGTGGCGGAGATCGGCATGAACCATGCCGGCGAGATCGCGCCGCTGGCCCGGCTGGCGGCTCCGCACGTCGCGGTCGTCACGGCCGTTGCCCCGGCGCATATCGGCCATCTCGGCAGCCTTGAGGCCATCGCCGACGAGAAGGCGTCCATACGCGAGGGATTGCAGCCCGGCGGCGCCCTGGTGCTGCCGGCGGACAGCCCTTTCTTCGCCCGCATGGCGCGGGGCGCCCCCGTGCGCGGCTTCGGCGGGACCGGCGACGTGCGGCTGCTGTCCTGGGGGGATGGGGTGCGCGCCTGGGTCGGCGGGCGGGAAGTCGCGTTCCGGCTGAATGCCCCGGGGCAGCACATGGCGACGGACGCGGTTGCCGCGCTGGCCGTTTGCGAGGCGCTCGGGCTGGATGCTGCCCGCGCTGCCGCGGCGCTGGACGGCTGGTCGCCGGTGGCGGGGCGCGGCCAGCAGCGCCGGGCCGGGGACATCCTGCTGCTGGACGAAAGCTACAATGCGTCCTCCGCCTCGGTGCGCGCGGCGCTGGATGTGCTGCGCGGGATGCCGGGGCGGCGGGTTGCGGTGCTGGGCGACATGCTGGAGCTGGGCGACTTCGGGCGGGTCGAGCATGAAGGCCTGGCGGATGCCGTGGAGCGGGATGCCGACGTGCTGTATGCGTGCGGCCCCCTGATGCGGCATTTGTTCGACGCCGTGCCCGGCGCGAAGCGCGGCGCCCATGCGCCGGACAGCGCCGCGCTGGCGACGCTGGTCGCCGACGCCGTCCGGCCCGGCGACGCCGTGCTGGTCAAGGGAAGCCTAGGCAGCCGGATGCGGCTGGTCGTCCAACGCCTAGAGGGCCTGCCGCCCCATGCTGCCACCGGGGAACGGGTCTGATGCTGGTCTATCTCACGCGGCTTTCGACCGACCAGTTCGTGCTGGCGAACCTGTTCCGCTACATCACGTTCCGCTCCGGTGCTGCGTGCCTGACGGCACTGGTGCTTAGCCTGGTGCTGGGACCCTGGGTGATACGCTGGCTGAAGTCGGTGCAGAACGGCGGCCAGCCGATCCGCCTCGATGGCCCGGCCCGGCACCTGATCGAGAAGAAGGGCACGCCCACCATGGGCGGCGTGCTCATCCTGGTGTCGCTGACCGCCTCCACCCTGCTGTGGGCGGACCTGCGCAACGGCTACGTTTGGGCGGTGCTGCTGCTGACGCTGGGCTACGGCGGCATCGGCTTCATGGATGATTTCCTGAAGCTGTCCAGGCGCAACACCAAGGGCGTGTCGCCCCGCGGCAAGCTGGCGGCGCAACTGCTGATGGGCCTGGGCTGTGCCGTGTGGATCGGGCTGCTGACGCGCGGACCCCTGGGATCGTCGCTGACGGTGCCGGTGTTCAAGGAGGTGCTGATCCCGCTCGGCGTGCTGTTCCCGCTGGTCGGCATGGTGGTGATGATCGGCGCCAGCAATGCGGTGAACCTGACGGACGGGCTGGACGGGCTGGCGATCGTGCCGACGATCATCGCGGCGGCGGTGTTCGCGTTGATCTCCTATCTCGTCGGCAACCGGGTGTTCGCGGACTACCTGCAGCTTCATCCGGTGCCCGGCGTCGGTGAGTTGGGTGTGTTCCTGGCGGGCCTGGTAGGCGCCGGGCTGGGCTTCCTGTGGTTCAACGCGCCGCCTGCAGCGGTATTCATGGGGGATACCGGCAGCTTGGCCCTGGGCGGGGCGCTGGGCGCGGTGGCGGTGGCGACCAAGCATGAGCTGGTGCTGGCGATCGTCGGCGGCCTGTTCGTGGTGGAGACGGTCAGCGTGATCGTGCAGGTGTTCTGGTTCAAGCGCACGGGGCGGCGGGTGTTCCTGATGGCGCCGCTGCACCATCACTACGAGAAGAAGGGCTGGTCGGAGCCGACCATCGTGATCCGGTTCTGGATCGTGTCCATGATCCTGGCCCTGGTGGGCCTGGCGACGTTGAAGATACGATGAGCGGGGGTATGGGAAGCATGGGCGGCACCATGCCCTGGCCGGCGGACCTGTTCGCCGGGCGGCGGTATGCCGTCGTTGGCCTGGGCCGCAACGGGCTGCCGGTGGCGCATGCGCTGCTGGCGATGGGCGCAGGGGTTGCCGTGTGGGACGACCAGGCCGAAGCCCGTGCGGCGTCCGGCCTGCCGCTGCACGATCCGGCGCTGGGACTGGAGGGCTTCGACGTCCTGGTGCTCAGCCCCGGCATCCCGCACCGGCTGCCGGTTCCGCACCTGGCGGCGCTGGCGGCGGGGGTTGCCGGCATTCCCGTGCTGTCGGACGCCGAGCTGCTGTTCCAGGCGGTGCGTGCGGCGGGGTCTCGCGCCCGGTTTGCGGGTGTGACCGGCACCAACGGCAAGAGCACGACGACGGCGCTGCTGGCGCATGTCCTGACGGTTGCAGGCAGGACGAATGCGGCGGGCGGCAACCTGGGCACGGCATCGCTGGCCCTGCCGCTGCTCGGCGACGACGGCGTGTATGTGCTTGAGATGTCTTCCTACATGCTGGAGCGGCTGCAAACCCTTCGCTTCGATGCGGCGGCGCTGCTGAACCTCAGCCCGGACCACCTGGACCGGCATGGCGACATGGCGGGCTACATCGCGGCGAAGGCGCATGTGTTCGACCGGCAAGGCGCCGGGGATGCCGCCGTGGTTGGCATTGACGATGCGGGCAGCGCGGCGCTGGCTCGGGGCCGGACCACTGTATCGGGCTGCCGGCGTGCGGATGTCTGGTGCGATGGGACGGTGCTTCGCGATGCCGCCGGGCCGATCCTGGCGATGGCGGACGCCCCTGCCCTGCCTGGCGAGCACAATGCCCAGAACGCGGCGGCGGCGGCGGCCCTGGCGCTGGCGCTCGGGGTTGGGCGGGAGGCGATTGCGCGGGGGATTGCTGGCTTCGCCGGGCTGCCGCACCGGCAGCAGCGCGTGGCCGTGGTGGATGGCGTGACCTGGATCAACGACAGCAAGGCGACCAACGCCGACGCGGCGGCGCGGGCGCTGGCGTGCTATGACCGGCTGGTGTGGATCGCCGGCGGCCAGGCCAAGGCCGGCGGAATCGAGGCGCTGGGCCCGCTGCTCCCGCGGATCGCCCATGCCGAGCTGATTGGCAGAGACGCCCAGGCCCTGGCTGCGACCCTGGGTGCCGCCGGGGTGCCGCATCACCTTGCCGGCACGCTCGATGCCGCGGTGCCGCTGGCTGGCGCGGCGGCGCGGCGCGTCCATGCGCCCGTGGTGCTGCTGTCCCCGGCCTGCGCCAGCTTCGACCAGTTCTCCGGCTTCGAGGCGCGGGGCGACCGCTTCCGTGACCTCGTGCTGGCGCCCGATATGGCTGGCACCATGCCCGGCGTCATGCGGGGAGCAGCCTGATGGCCGTCCTGTCCCGCACCGACGACTCCATCCTCGGCCGCTGGTGGTGGACGGTGGACCGTTGGACGCTGGTCGCGGTCGCCACCCTGATCGGCTTCGGCTACGTCATGATGCTGGCGGCGTCGCCGTCCGTGGCCGAGCGCATCCACGTGTCCCGCGACGTGTTCATCCTGAAGCAGGTCGTGTTCCTGGCGCTGGCGGGGCTGGTGGTGGTCGGCGTATCGCTGCTGTCGCCGCGCGGGGTGCGGCGGCTGGCGATCCTGGGCTGCGGCGCGGCGCTGCTGCTGACGTTCGGCACGCTGGTGCACGGCGTCGAGATCAAGGGCGCCCGCCGCTGGATCAGCGTGCCCGGCATGACCGTGCAGCCCAGCGAGTTCCTGAAGCCGTGCTTCGCCGTGGTCGCGGCCTGGCTGCTGGCGGAGGGCCAGCAGGTCCGCCGGTTCCCCGGCATGATCCTGGCGGGCGGGGTGTTCGCGCTGATCGCGCTGCTGCTGAAGTCGCAGCCGGACATGGGGATGCTGGCCGTGGTGACGGCGGTGTTCTTCTCGCAGCTGTTCGTCGCCGGGCTGAACCTGGTGTTCGTGGGCATCGGCGCGGGTGGGCTGGGGGTGGCGGCGCTGGGCGCCTACACGTTCTTCCCGCATGTGCGCAGCCGGGTGACCCGGTTCCTGGATCCGACATCCGGCGACAGCTACCAGGTCAACACGGCGCTGGAGGCGTTCGGCAACGGCGGCCTGCTGGGGCGCGGCCCCGGCGAGGGCCGGGTGAAGGACATGCTGCCCGACGCCCATGCGGACTTCGTGTTCGCCGTGGTGGGCGAGGAGTTCGGCATGATCATGTGCCTGATCGTGCTGGCGCTGTTCGCCTTCATCGTGCTGCGCTGCCTGCTGCGGCTGCTGGCGGAGGCGGACCTGTTCATCGTGCTGGCGTCCGCCGGGCTGGTGACGAGCTTTGGGTTGCAGGCGTTCGTCAACATGGCGTCCTCGCTGCACCTGATCCCGACCAAGGGGATGACGCTGCCCTTCGTGTCGTATGGCGGGTCGTCGGTGCTGGCGGTGGCGCTGGGGATTGGGATGCTGCTGGCGCTGACCCGCCGCCGCACCCGCGCCGAGCAGGTGTGGGAGGGCGTCCGATGAGGGGTGCTGCGGTGCAGACGGTCGTGGTGGCCGCGGGGGGCACCGGCGGGCACCTGTTCCCGGCGGAGGCGCTGGCGGCGGAGCTGACGGTGCGCGGGCGCCGGGTCGTGCTGATGACGGACGGACGCAGCGGCGGGCTGCATGGCTTTGCTTCCGGCGAGGCGTTCGTGCTGCGCGGCGCGGGGATTGCCGGGCGGGGGGCGTTGCGGGCGGGACAAGCGGTGGTGGCGCTGGCGGCGGGAACGATGCAGGCACGCGGCATCCTGGGGCGGCTGGACGCGGCGGCGGTGGTGGGTTTTGGGGGTTATGCCAGCGTGGCGCCGGTGCTGGCGTCGCGCAGCCTGCGCCGGCGGCCCGCGGTGGTGCTGCATGAGCAGAACGCGGTGCTGGGGCGGGCCAACCGGCAGCTCGCGCGTTTTGCCGACGCGT
>DASWOJ010000347.1:0-8753 GCA_036398775.1 Acetobacteraceae bacterium | reverse complement strand
GGCGTGGGCGCGACGACGGTCAACGCCTACCTGGCGCAGGAAGGCATCGCCGACCGGCACCGGCGCGGGCTGTTCAGCAAGGTGACGCTGAAGGAGGCGGTGCAGCACTACAAGAAGGCCGTGGACAAGGGCTTGCTGAAGATCATGTCCAAGATGGGCATCTCGGTCATCAGCAGCTACCGCGGCGGCTACAACTTCGAGGCCATCGGGCTGTCGCGCGCGCTGGTGGCCGAGTATTTCCCGGGGATGCAGTCGCGCATCAGCGGCATCGGGCTGCAGGGGATCGCCCGCAAGGTGCTGGCGCTGCACCAGGCGGCGTGGGATGGCGACGGGGCGCTGCCGGTGGGCGGCGTCTATAAGCTGCGGCGCAAGGGGGAGGTGCATGCCTTCGAGGGCGGGCTGATCCACACGCTGCAGACTGCCGTGGCGACGGACAGCTTCGAGACCTATCGCCGCTATGCCGACGGGGTGCGCCGGCAGAAGCCGGTGGCGCTGCGCGACCTGCTGGACTTCCGCATGGACGGCGTGAAGCCGATCGAGGTGGACGAGGTCGAGAGCATCACCGAAATCCGCAAGCGGCTGGTGGCGCCGGGCATCTCCCTGGGGGCGCTCAGCCCGGAGGCGCACGAGACGCTGTCCATCGCCATGAACCGGATCGGCGCGCGCAGCGACAGCGGCGAGGGCGGCGAGGACCCGGAGCGGGCGAAGCCGCGCCAGAACGGCGACAACGCGTCGTCGGCGATCAAGCAGATCAGCTCGGGCCGGTTCGGCGTCACCGCCGAGTATCTGAACAACTGCCGCGAGATCGAGATCAAGATGGCCCAGGGCGCCAAGCCCGGGGAGGGCGGGCAGTTGCCCGGCTTCAAGATCACCAGCCTGATCGCCAAGCTGCGGCACTCGACGCCGGGGGTGACGCTGATCAGCCCGCCGCCGCACCACGACATCTATTCCATCGAGGACCTGGCGCAGCTCATCTATGACCTGAAGCAGATCAACCCGGATGCGACGGTGTGCGTGAAGCTGGTGGCCCGGTCGGGGATCGGCACGATTGCGGCCGGTGTGGCGAAGGCCAAGGCCGACACCATCCTGATCAGCGGACACAGCGGCGGCACCGGCGCCAGCCCGCAGACATCCGTGAAGTTCGCCGGGCTGCCGTGGGAGATGGGGCTGTCCGAGGCGCATCAGGTGCTGATGCTGAACCGGCTGCGCCACCGCATCACCTTGCGGACCGACGGCGGCATCAAGACCGGGCGCGACGTGGTGATCGCCGCCATGCTGGGCGCCGAGGAGTTCGGCATCGGCACCGCGAGCCTGGTGGCGATGGGCTGCATCATGGTCCGCCAGTGCCACAGCAACACCTGCCCGGTCGGCGTGTGCAGCCAGGACGATGCCCTGCGCGCCAAGTTCGAGGGCACGCCGGAGAAGGTCATCAACCTGTTCTCCTTCATTGCGGAGGACGTGCGCGGCATCCTGGCCTCGCTCGGCGTGCGCAAGCTGGAGGATGTCATCGGGCGGACGGACCTGCTGCGCCAGGTGAGCCGCGGCTCGGACTTCCTGGACGACCTGGACCTGAACCCGCTGCTGGCCCAGGCCGACCCCGGCGGACACGCCCGGTTCTGCACCCGGGAAGGGCGGAACGAGGTGCCGGAAACCTTGGACGCCCAGATGATCGGCGACGCCGCGGCGCTGTTCAGCCGGGGCGAGAAGATGCAGTTGCAATACAACGTCCGCAACACGCACCGCGCCATCGGCACCAAGCTGTCGTCTCGGATCACCCGGCAGTATGGGATGCGCGGCCTGGCACCGGGCCACCTCACCGTGCGGCTGCGCGGGTCGGCCGGGCAGTCCTTGGGGGCGTTCGCGGTGCAGGGCCTCAAGCTGGAGGTGCTGGGGGACGCCAACGACTATGTCGGCAAGGGCCTGTCCGGCGCCAGCATCGTCGTACGCCCGGCGCCCAGCAGCGGATTGCGGAGCCAGGACAACACCATCGTCGGCAACACGGTGCTGTATGGTGCGACGGCTGGGGAGCTATTTGCGGCGGGGCAGGCGGGGGAACGGTTCGCGGTCCGCAACAGCGGCGCCGTGACGGTCGTCGAAGGCTGCGGCAGCAACGCCTGCGAATACATGACCGGCGGGACCGTCGTGATCCTGGGCGCGGTGGGCGACAACTTCGGCGCCGGGTTCACCGGCGGGATGGCATTCGTCTTTGACGCGGACGGTCAGTTCGAGCAGCGGATCAACCCGGACAGCCTGACGTGGCAGCGGGTGTCGTCGGCGCATTGGGAGGGCGTGCTGCGGGGGCTGGTGGAGCGGCACGTGGCGGAAACGGGCAGCGCCTATGCCGCACGTATGCTGCACGATTGGGGACGGATCGCCGGGCAGTTCTGGCAGGTGGTGCCGAAGGAGTACGTGAAGTACTTGCCGGCGCCGCTGAGCGACGTGACAGAAGCGTTGCGGGCTTAACTTCTCTGGTTGGCGGGTTGTAGCCCGAGTGCCATAACCCGCCGCCATGCGCGTCCTGTATCACCTGCCGTTGTCCCCTTACTCCCGCAAGGTCCGCCTGGTGCTGGCGGAGAAGCGGCTGCCCTTCGAGATGAAGATCGAGAAGGTCTGGGAGCGGCGCCCCGAGTATCTCGCCCTGAACCCGGCCAGCACGGTGCCGACGCTCATCGAGGAAAACGGCCTCGTCATCGCCGACAGCGGCGTGATCTGCGAATATCTGGACGAGGCCTACCCCGAGGAGCCGCTGATGGGCCGCACCCTCGCCGAGCGGGTCGAGGTGCGCCGCCTGGTCGCCTGGTTCGACGGCAAGTTCGCCCGCGAAGTCACGGCCAACCTGGTCGGCGAGAAGTTCATGAAGCGCCTGCTGGGCCGCGGCAACCCGGAAGCAGGCGTCCTGCGCATCGGCTACGCCAACCTGCGGCACCACCTGGATTACATCGGCTGGCTGGCGGAGACGCGGAAGTGGCTGGCGGGAAGCAGCCTGTCGCTCGCTGACTTCGCAGCAGCGGCGCACCTCTCGGCGCTGGACTACGCAGGCGACGTGGAATGGTCCATCTCACCCCCGGCGAAGGACTGGTATGCCCGCATGAAGTCGCGCCCGGGATTCAGGCCGCTGCTCGCCGACCGGGTGCCCGGCGCCAGCGCGCCGGCTCACTATGCGGACCTGGATTTCTGAGCAGGCGCACTTCGCCCGCCATATCGGTGGCCGCGAGCCATGGGCGGCTTGTTCAGCATTCCGCGCGAGTGCCGACCTGCTAGGGCTTGCCGGGCAGCCGTCCCCATGCCGCGGTTCAATCATCGTAACCGAACTTCTCACTCGCGCCGCTGTTCACAATGAGGCTCCAGGGAGAAGCATTCATGAAACAGCGCAAGCTCGGCACCCAGGGCCTGGAGGTGTCGGCCATCGGCCTGGGCTGCATGGGCATGTCGGAATTCTATGCCGGGCGGGATGACGCGGAATCGGTGGCCACCATCCACCGCGCCCTGGATCTCGGCGTCAACTTCCTCGATACCGCCGACATGTATGGCGTCGGCCGCAACGAGGAGCTGGTGGGCCGCGCCGTGCGGGACCGGCCGGAGTGGGTGGTCGTCGCCACCAAGTTCGGCAACGTCCGCGGCGAGGACGGCAGCTTCAAGGGCATCAACGGCCATCCGGACTACGTGCGCCAGGCCTGTGACGCCAGCCTGCGGCGGACCGGGTTGAAGGTCATAGACCTGTACTACCAGCACCGCGTGGACCCGAACGTGCCCATCGAGGATACGGTGGGCGCGATGGCCGAACTCGTGCAGCAGGGCAAGATCAAATACCTCGGCCTGTCGGAAGCCGCCCCGGCCACCATCCGCCGGGCCCACGCCGTCCACCCCATTACGGCGGTGCAGACGGAATATTCGCTGTGGAGCCGTGACCCGGAGGATGAACTCCTGCCGACGTTGCGCGAGTTGGGGATCGGCTTCGTGCCCTACAGCCCGCTGGGGCGCGGGTTCCTGACCGGGCAGATCAGGCGACCGGAGGACCTGGGCGAAGGCGACTTCCGCCTGACTGCGCCGCGGTTCCAGGGTGAGAACCTGCAGCGCAACCTGGTGCTGGTGGACGAGATCGCCGCCCTCGCCGCCGCCAAGGGCTGCACGGCCGCGCAACTGTCGCTGGCCTGGGTACTGGCGCAGGGCGACGACATCGTGCCGATCCCCGGCACCAAGCACCGCACCTACCTGGAGCAGAACGTGGCGGCGTTGGACGTCGTGCTGACGCCGGACGATCTCCGGCGGCTGGACCAGGCGATGCCCCCGGGTGCGGCGGCCGGCACGCGCTATGCCGCGGCGCAGATGGGCGCGCTGAACCGCTGACGCCCAACAAGGATCTTATACATGGCGAATGATGAAACTCCCGTTTGGTTCATAACGGGTTGCTCGACCGGCTTTGGGCGCGAATTGGCGCAGCAGGTGGTGGCCCGCGGCTGGCGCGCCGTGGTCACGGCCCGCGACAAGGCGCGGGTGGCCGACCTGGTGGATGGTGCCGGCGACCGCGGCCTGGCACTCGACCTGGATGTGACGGAGGCCGGGCAGATCGCGGCGGCGGCGCAGGCGGCGGAGGCCCGGTTCGGCCGGGTAGACGTGCTGGTGAACAATGCCGGCTACGGCTACCAGGCATCGGTCGAGGAGGGTGTCGAGGCGGAGGTGCGCGCCCAATTCGACGCCAACGTGTTCGGCCTGTTCGCGATGACACGGGCGATCCTGCCGGGGATGCGGGCGCGGCGGCGAGGCCACGTCATCAACATTTCCTCGGTCGCGGGCTTCGTCGGTTTCCCAGGCTCCGGCTACTATGCCGCCAGCAAGCACGCAGTGGAGGGCTGGTCGGACGCGCTGGCCGTAGAGGGCAAGCCGCTCGGCATCCAGGTTACTTGCATCGAGCCGGGGCCGTTCCGCACCGATTGGGCCGGCCGGTCGCTGCGGCAAACGCCGACCGAGATTGCTGAGTATGCAGATACCGTCGGCAGCCGTATGAAGACCACTTCAGGCTACAGCGGTCAGCAGCCTGGTGACCCGGCCAGGGCGGCATCGGCCATGATTGCGGTTACGCAGCAGGCCGACCCGCCGCGCCACTTGGTGCTGGGCGCTTTCGGTATTGAGGCCGTTACGGGCAAGTTGCGGGCGACGCTGGCGGAGGTCGAGGCTTGGCGCGACGTCGGGATCGCGACCGACTTTCCAAAGGAGTGACGGCCTAAGATGAGTCCTTCTCCCTCTCCCTCCGGGAGAGGGTCGGGGTGAGGGGGTCGTTCGGCGCTGAGTTGTCCTGCATATAGCTGTGTTCCAGTGGCGCACCCGCTCACCGCTCCGCAGCCAAGACCCCCTTACCCCGACCCTCTCCCGGAGGGAGAGGGAGAGGGAGAAGTTTTCGTAGGGTTTTCTACCGCCGCGCCTTCCGGGCGGCATAACGCGCGTCGCGCTCCGCCTTGCGTTGCGCCTTGATCTCCTCGTCCCGCCGCGCCTGTTCCGCCAGCCGGGCGGCCTCCGCTTCGGCCTGCCGGGCCAACTCGGCCTGCCGCTCCTGGTCCTCCGCCAGCTTGCGGGCAGCCTCGGCCTCCTTGGCAACCTTGCGTTCGGCAGCTCGTATGTCACGGGCCTCGGCAATGGCGCGGCGCTCGGCCTGGCGGGCCAGGACCGCCGGGTCGTCGAGCGCCGGCTTCGCCTTGAACTTCTCGATCAGCGTCTTCTTCGCCGCAGCGGCCGCGGCCGCGCGGTCGGCGAATTTGCTGCCATTAAAGCCACTCATACTGTCTTCCTTGGGGGGTTAGGGGGTCAGCGCCGGTCGGGACCGGCTTCCAGCAATTGCAGGTTCTGCTGCGCCAGGTCGGCGGTCGCAGTATCGGGGGCAAGCTGCATCGTACGTTCCCAGTCCTCGCGTGCGCCCTCGCCTTCGCCCCGGCGCTGGCGCAGGATGCCACGCTCCAGCAGCGCATCGGGGTTGTCGGGGTCCTGGGCCAGGGCACGGTCTATGTCGTCCTGCGCCAGGTCGGGCTGGTTCAAGTGCCGCCAGGCGGCGCTGCGGAACACCAACGCATCTGGGCGCCGCGGGTCAAGGTCCAATGCCCGCGTCAGGTCATCCAGCGCATCCTGGTAGCGGTCCAGGTTGGCCGAGGCAATGCTCCGGTCAATCAGCAGGTCCGGGTCGTCCGGGGTCAGCGATAGGGCGAGCGTCGCGGACGCCATCGCCCGGCCGGGGTCGCGCGCCATCAGCCACGCCTGCCCGGCCTGGCCGTACACCACCGCCCGCGCCGCCGCCGGGGCGTTGCTGCTGCCGGCGAGCTTGTCCATCGCCTCCGCCCCTACGTCCGCGTCGCCACGCTCCACGTCGGCCAGCGCCTTGCAGTGGATCGCGCCCTCGCCGCCGCCAGTGGCGAACCAGGCATCGGCAAAGGCGTAGGCGCCGGCTGGGTCGGTGTTCAGCATGGACAGGCAGTGGTCATAATCGGCGCCTTCGGCAATGCGCGGCGGGACAGGGGGAATAGGCAGCGGCGCTTGGTCGTCTCCCGCTGCAGCCGGGGCGGCGGGAGCCTCATCCGGACCGGGTCCGGCGGCGCGGGCCGCCCGCCACGGGCCGCCTGCCGCAGCGGCCAGCACGACAACGACCGCACCAGCGATGAGCGCGCCTTTGTTCATCTTCGCCCCACCATACCCTTGCTCGCTTCCACGGGCAAACCAGCTGAGCAAACCTCTGGATGGTTGCGCACAGACGACAAGCAAAGCAGGCTTGCGCGGCTTGGCACGGCCGCAGGCCATTTGTGTGACAGGCTGCACAAGCCTGCTTAGGATCACTTATGAGCACAGCGCGCTTTCCTGGGGAGTTCCTCGGGCATCTCCTGGTTTTCGGCATGGGCTACACCGGGACCGCCATCGCGGCGCGGGCTGCGGGGCAGGGATGGCAGGTGACGGCCACCAGCAGGGACCCTGGAAACCTGCGGCCCCCGCCGGGGGTGGCGCTGATCCCCTTCAAGGACGCCGGCCCGGCCGTGCTGGCGGCGACGCATCTCATCCAGACCGCGGCGCCCGGCGCGGACGGCGACCCGGCCCTGGCCCGCTTTGGCGTGGAGGTCGCCTCGGCGCCCGGCCTGCGCTGGGCCGGATACCTGTCCACCACCGGCGTGTATGGCGACCACGGCGGCGGCTGGGTGGACGAGGGCACGCCGGCCCAGCCCAGCAACAACCGCGGCCAGCGCCGCGTGGCGGCCGAGGATGCATGGCGGGCAGCCTGCGCCCGCTGCGCGGTGGACGTGTTCCGGGTCGCGGGCATCTACGGGCCGGGCCGCTCCGCGTTCGACGACCTGCGGGCCGGCACGGCGCGGCGGGTGGACAAGCCCGGCCACCTGTTCGGCCGCATCCACCGCGACGACATCGCCGCCGCGGTGGTGGCCGCCATGGCGCAGGACCGCCCACCCGGCGCCCGCATCCTAAACCTGGCCGACGACGAACCCGCCGCCAGCGCCGAGGTGACGGCGGAGGCGGCGCGGCTGCTCGGCATCGAGCCGCCGCCGCTGATCCCGTTCGCCGACGCGCTGCCCGGCATGAGCGAGATGGGCCGCAGCTTCTGGATGGAGAACCGCCGGGTCCGCAGCAGCAAGACGCGGGATGCGCTGGGCCTGCGCTGGGCGTATCCGACCTATCGCGAGGGCCTACGCGCCATCCTGCAGCAGGAGGCCGGCGAGCGTACGGCGCAGCAGCAGTAGGTCCGCCGGCCGTGACAGGCGGTGGTCGCCGTCCCCGATGAGGGTCACCTGCACGTCGGCGCCCTCCAGCCGGTCCAGCAGGCGCATCGCCGTTTCCCAGGGCACGTCCGGGTCCTGCATCCCTTGCAGCAGCCGGATGGGACAACGGAGCGGTATCGGCGCCCGCAGCAGGAGGCGCCGCCGCCCATCCTCGATCAGGGCGAGCGTCATGGGGTAGGGGTCGCCATAGGCGCTGGGCACCGGCAGGACGCCGTCGCGCCGGAGTTGAAGGCGCTCGCCGGGCATCATGGCGTCCCACATCAGGTCCTCGGTGAAGTCCGGGGCGGCGGCGATGCCGACCAGCGCCTGGACGCGCTCCGGCCGGGCAAGCGCGGCGTTGAGGGCGATCCAGCCGCCCATGCTGCTGCCGACCAGCACCAGCCGCCCCTCGGTGAGATGGTCCACCAGGTACAGCGCGTCGTCCGTCCAGCGCCCGATGGTGCCGTCGGTGAAGGCGCCGCCGCTGGCGCCGTGGCCGCTGTAGTCCAGCCGCAGGCAGGCCAGGCCGTGCGCGGCGCAGAACGCCTCGGTCTCCAGCGCCTTCGCGCCCTCCATGTCGCTCCTGTAGCCCGGCAGGAACACCGTGCATGGCCCGCGTCCTGCAGTGCGGACCCAGGCCAGCGCCACGCCGTCGCCGCGGTCCGTCTTGCCCTGTTGCCGCATGGGTGCCCCGTCCTGCATCCCGGTGTTATAGCCCCGGGATGGTTCCCCTCCCACCCGGCACGGTCGTGCTGCAAGTGCTGCCCCGCCTGGATGCCGGCGGGGTCGAGCGCGGCACGGTCGAAATGGCGCAGGCCATCGCCGCGGCGGGCGGCACGGCGCTGGTGGCGAGCGAGGGCGGGCGGCTGGTGGGCGCCGTGGAGCGGGCGGGCGGGCGGCATGTCGCGATGCCGCTGGCGTCCAAGAACCCGGCGGTGATCTGGCGCAACGCCGGACGCCTGGCCCGGCTCATCCGGGTGGAGCGGGTCGGCATCGTCCATGCCCGGTCCC
>DASWOJ010000346.1:0-3049 GCA_036398775.1 Acetobacteraceae bacterium | reverse complement strand
GCGGGGTTGATGACGTCCGTCGCGCCGAACTGCGTGGCGAGCTCGAGCTTGGCCGGCTGCAGGTCGATGGCGATGATGCGGGCCGCCCCGGCGAGCTTGGCGCCCGAGATGACGTTGAGGCCGACCCCGCCGGCGCCGATGACGGCGACGGTGTCGCGGCGGACGGCGACGCGGCCGATGCCGCGTCGCCAGCTACGGTAGCCCGGACGGGCGTCGGCCCGACCGCCGACGCCCAGTACCTTTGGCACTCGTACGGCCTGGCGTCGCCATGCGGGCGCCTCGCCCCCATACAAGGCGGGATAGGCCCTCCGCTGTCTGCCGTTCCCGGGCTGGTAGTGTTGTGGGATGCTGCCCGGCCGTGGCGCGCGCGCACGGCTGGCCGCCCCGCGCCCATTGCTGCCGGCCCGCAACCGTATGCCGTGGGGCCCTGGCACTCTGTGTCGGCCGACCCCGGCCAGTGGGCGGTGGGTAATGAGCGGCGCTGCGACGAGTTTGTCGTCCATGATGCAAACCAGCGCCTGCGGCACCTGCGGCGGGTGCTCACGGACCGCGAGCCGGCGCCCTTGCAGCCGCTGCGGCCCCGCATTTGGCCCGCCCGGCCCGGCTCGTCGGCGGACGGCGCGCAGGACGGTCTCACGGCACTAGAACACCGCTGGACGCGGGCCGCGGAGGAGCGCGGTCGCACGCACGCGCCGCCTGCGGCGGCGCGCGCTGCGACCGCGGGAGGGCGCGCCGACCCGGAGTACGCGGCGGCCTGGATGCGGCCGCCGCCGCCCCGCCTGTCCCGGGCACAGTGCCGCGAGGCGGCTGCCACCTGGGAACGGCCGCGTCCGCCGCGACGGCCACCGGACGCCGGGGACGCCGTCGACGTCCTGCGGCCGCCGGGCGTGGAGGTGCAGCGGCCGCCGTGGGCGCACGTGTGGGCGACGCTGCGTGACCCGGAGATCGATCGCACGCAGCGCGCGCTAGCCTGGCGGATCCTCCACGGCTGCCTGTTCGTCGGCGGCTACGCGGGATACGTCGGCTGCCGGCCGGAGCCCGAGTGCGCCTGCCCGCACGCACCCTGCGGCGGCGCCCTGCAGACGCTCACGCACACCTTCCTGCACTGCGCCATCGCTCGGCCGGTCCTAGCCTGGCTGGCCCGCCTCTGGACAGCCGTCACCGGCGGCCCGCCGCCGCTCATCACGGCGGCCACGCTGCTCGCGGACGACCGTCGCACCTGGCAGCCGGAAGCGCCCTTGCGTGCGCTGTGGCTGCGCCTGCGCCTCGCCACACTGCAAGAGCTGTGGCGGGCGGCGCAGCCCGCCCGGCTCGGCCAGGCGCCCGTCTGCGCCCGGGTGGTGGCCGCCAAGGTGGTGTACAGCTGCCGCGCGGCAGCCCAACGCGACTGGGTGGTGGTGCGGGCCGACATCGCGGCCGCCTGCGGCGTGCCGGCCGATTGGCTGCGCGGGCGCGAGCCGAAGCTTACGCTCGACGCTTTCCGGCAGCGCTGGTGCCACCGCGGCGTGCTGATGCACGCCGGGGACGGCGCCACCCGCCTTGACCTGCGCTGGTCCGCCGACTTCCCCGTGCCAGTCGTGTCCTGCGACGACGGCGGTGAGGCGGCGGCAGCAGTGGGCGGGGCAGCGGCGGCGGCGGGCGGGGCGGCGGCACCGGCGGCACCGGCGGGCGGCGCGGCGGCGGCATCGACGGCAACCTAGGCGGCGGGACAACCGGGCCGCGCGGCGGCGGAGACCGCCGGGCGGGCGGCGTCAGCTGCCATCTGGCCGCTGACGCATGCGGGATGGGGGCCAGCGGCTGTCACACGCTCGAGGGCTGCGGCCTTGCGTGCGGCACGTCCGCCTTGCTTGCATGTGTGTCGGGTGGCTGTCTGCGGGGGGTGGCCCCAATCTTCACGAGTGCTACTGTGTGGCTGTCTGTGGGGGGCCTGCATTGTCGTTTGCCCTTGGCTGAGGTTAGGGCCTTCGAGGCTGTCTTGTTGCTCATCGTTTTCCTTTACCGGGCCTGAGCCCGACAGTGCGGGGGGCGCTCGGCTGCGCTTTGCGCTGCCGGCTCGTTGGTCGCGGTGGGCTTCCGTTGGCGCATCTCACTGCTGGGCTCGGCAGTCTGAGAGTTTCCGATTCCGGCGGCTGTCCGGCTCGAAGGGTCCCCTTGCCTTGGGCGCGGCGGGCCAGCACGTCGCGCCGGGGGCCGAGATGCGCCAGGGCCCTCCCGGTCGGCGGGCATGGCGCGCGGAGTTCATGCTGGGACGTATCGCCGCACGGGCCTGCCTTTGCGGCCCCTTGCCGGGCTTTCTTGAATTGGTAGAAAAAGGTGCTGTGGGCGCCAGGCCTTGGGGTTGCCTCATTGTTTCGATTTGTGTGTTGGTCCAAGTTGTGTGTTCGTTCGAAATTTGCTGTGGGCGCCGGACTTCGGGGTTGCCTCATTGGTTCGATTCGAGTGTTGGTCTGATTGGTGTGATGGTTAGAGGTTTCTAAGCGAACCGGGTCGGCCGCACACCCGGGGACCGGATCGGCTTTCGCCGGACCGTCCGGGGTTTCGGTGTCGTACTAGCGCCTGCACTTAAGAGGTTGCTTGCCGTTGCTTCAAGGTGGCTTGCTCTGCCGTGGGTGTTGCTTTCTGGCTACACCTTGCGCACAAGCCTTGCAGCTTGTGTTGCGTTTGTTTCGAGTCGAGCCGGTTGGGCCAGCCAATTGGGCAGGATTGGTCCGGTCCAGACTGACTGGTTCGACTTTCGACCATAGTTATCTTGCCAGCGCCTGGGTATACAGGTTGCTTGACGGTGCTCGATGGGGGCTTGTACTGCCACTCGTGTCAGCCTTCTGATTGCACCTTGCGCACAGGCCTCGCGGCTTGTGTTGCGTTTGTTCGAGGTTTGCCTTGCTCGGGACATCTCGTCCTTTGTAAGCGCCTTCACCTCAAAAAAAACAAAACAAAAACACAAGGTGCTCCCTGAAGCTTCTTTGCCGCCTATATGCTTCGCGTTTGCTGTGCATCAGCATATCAACATGGGTCATTGCGCCCAAATTTACATGCATTGGCGGTGCTG
>DASWOJ010000345.1:0-5097 GCA_036398775.1 Acetobacteraceae bacterium | reverse complement strand
GGCCAGGCCAGTCTTCGCAGACACGGGTTCGGCGGCCTATCCGTCCTTTGCCGGGCGGCCCGGCTCCGACCTCCCGCAGCTTGCAGGCGACGTCCTTCCGGCCAACGGTTCCGAGGGGGCGATCCAGACAGCCAACTCGCTACCAGCCGGGGCCGAGCAGGGAACGGTTGCATACGCCCAGGCGAACAAGGTCTATGACTGGGTGCTGGCGCATTCCAAGACCCAAGAACCGGCCGTAGCTCTTGCGCGCACGCCGCCCGACGGCAACGGATAGGCTGGAACTGGCATCTGCGGACGAGGCCGGCCGCTTATGGACATCATCACCAAACGTCATTTTCGACGCCGCTGCCGCCGCGCCAAGCTCTGGGCGTAGGCGGGTGCAGGACCCGCGCCCGGCAAAGGAACCCGACCCATGCGCGCCTTGACCGCCGACGGCGTCCTGAGGCTGCTCACCTGGCCCGCCGCGCTGTTCATCGCCTGTATCCTGCTCTGGTACGAGCAGTACAAGCTGACAGGCCACCCTGGCAGCACGTTTCTGTTCACCGTGCTGACGGATTGGCTGGGCTTCCACGGACATGAGAAGTTCATGCGCATCGGCGTCGGCAGCGCCGAGATCCTCACCTCCATCCTGGTCGTGATCCCCCCAACGCGGCTGCTCGGCGCCTTGGGGGCGGTCGCGTTGATGTCGGGCGCCATCTTCTTCCACCTTGTCAGCCCATTGGGCGTTGACCCGTATAACGATGGCGGCGGGCTATTCACCCAAGCCTGCGAGGCTCTCGCCTCGGCGCTGTTCATCGTCCTCGCGCTCCGGGCGGACCTGCCGGACCTTGCCAGCCGCGTGCCGTTCATTGGCCGCACGCTGAGCGGGCTCCTGCGGCGGACCTCTGCCGCGGTTTGACGCGGCCGTGCCCGGCACGTCATCGGACACGCTGCAGGAGCCGGGCCGGGTCCTCCTGGCCCGGCCGCCCCGCGACGTGCGCTTGGACTTGGTGCGCGGCTGGCTGCAACTGTCCATCTTCGCCAGCCACGCCCAGGGGTCGTTCACGGGCGCCTGGCTGATCCACGGCGCCTGGGGGCTGTCGGACAGCTCAGAGCAGTTCGTGTTCCTGTCGGGCCTGGCGCTCGGAAGCGTGTTCGTCCGCAAGCAGGGCCGTGACGGGTGGGCTGCGGCAGCACGCGACATGCTGCGCCGGGCCGGGCGGCTGTGGCGGACGCAGTTGCTCACCCTGGCCGGGTTCGGTGCGATGCTGCTCCTGGTCAACCTGGCCCTGCCCGGGGAGGCCGAGGCTTACGGTTGGGGCTTCCTGCTGCGCGACCCGGTCCGGGCGTCGCTGGCCGCCGCGGCGCTGGCGTATCAGCCGGCGTTCCTGGATGCCTTGTCGGTGTTCATCTGGTCCATGCTCGCGCTGCCCTTGTTTGCATGGGCGGCGGCGCGGGTGGGCGGCTGGGTCTTGCTGGCGCCGGCGCTGCTGTGGGCCGCGGCCCAAGCCGGGTGGCTGTCCGGCCCTGACGTGTCCGGTGACACGCCCCCTGCTTTCGACCCCTTCGCATGGCAGGCGCTGTTCATGCTCGGAGCTTGGTTTGGCCGGCGCAAGCTGCTGCGAGGCGAGGCGGTTCTGGCACAGCCCTGGATGCTGCCAACGGCGGCCCTGGTCGTGGCCGCGGGGCTGGCGGTCCGGTTGTCGCAGCATGGGTTCCTGCCGTTGCACCTGCCGCAGCCTGGGCTGGAGTTTGCCGACAAGGTGGTGCTCAGCCCGGTGCGGCTGGTTCACGCCCTGTCTCTGGCCTACCTCGTGGCCCGGCTGACGCCCGCAGACCGGGGTTGGATGCACGCAGCGCCCTTGCGGTGGCTTGGGGAGGTGGGGCGGCAGTCGCTGCAAGTGTTCTGCGCCGGGCTTTTCCTGTCCTACGGAGCTGCACTGGCGTTGCGCCTGTTGCCGGGCTGGGCGCCTTGGCTGGACCCGGTGCTGATTGCGGGCGGCGTGGCGCTCCTGGTTGGCTATGCGCGGCTGCTGGACCGCACCTGACCGTGTTGAAACTCCAGTTTTGAAAGGAACGGCGATGCCCACCTGCGACCGATACGGCTTCCTGCACGGCGCGGATGGCGCGGCGCTCGGGCATTTCGCGGAGGCGACCCATGCCGTCGTCAGCTACCGTCCTCAGGCACTTCCTGCGCTGGACCGTGCGTTGACCGTGCAGCCCGGCTTTGGTGCGGCGCATGCACTGCGCGGGCTGCTTCATGTCCTGCCGGCCCGGCCCGAGCTGATGCGGAACGCGGCCGCGGCGCAGGCCGCAGCCCACGCCGCGGGCGCCGTCACAGCCGACGAGGTAGCGCTGTTGCGGGCGCTCGACCTGGCGATGGCCGGGCGGCAGCGGGCCGCAGCGGACGCGCTGGACGTACGGCTGGTACGAAGCCCAGTGAACCTGCTCCTGGTCAAGCTCGCCAACATGCTGCGTTTCCTGTCAGGCGACCTCGCCGGCCTGGTGGGCGGTGTGGCGCGTGTATTGCCGGCCTGGAACGCCAGCACGCCGGGCTTCGGCTACGTCCTGGGCTGCCAAGCCTTCGCCCTGGAGGAGTCCGGCGACTACACCGGTGCCGAGTGGCTGGGCCGGGAGGCGCTGGACCGGGTGACCGACGACGCCTGGGCCGTCCACGCGGTGGCGCACGCGCACGAGATGACAGGCCGCGCCGATGCTGGCGCCGGCTGGCTGGAGGCGGTCCGCCCGGCCTGGACCGGCTGCGCCGGCTTCGGCTTCCACGTCGCCTGGCACTTGGCGCTTTTCCACCTGGAATGCGGCGACCATGCTCGGGTGCTGTCGTTGTATGACACGGAGGTTCGCCCGGCCCCAACAGAGGATGTGCGGGACGTGGCCAATGCCGTGTCCCTGCTGTGGCGGCTGCGGCAAGAAGGCGTCGCGGTGGGCCGGCGCTGGGACGAGCTGGCCGCCATCGCCCGGCGCCGCCGCAACGAGACGGAACTGCTGTTCGGCACGTTGCACAACCTGCTTGCGCTGCTGGCGGTAGGCGACCTTGCTGCTGCAAGAGCGCTGGTAGATGCCGTTGCGGACGAGGCGGCCGGAACTCGGGACCAGTCGCTGGTGGCGCGCCGGGCCGGGCTGCCCTTAGCGCGGGCGCTGCTCGCGCTGGCGCGGCGGCAAGCGTCGCCGGGTCTGGACAGGCTGGCGCGGCAGTTGCAACCGTTGGGGGGCAGCCACGCACAGCGGGATGTTTGGGTGCGAACCCTCGCGGGCGCGGCTGCGGCGGCTGGGAACCTTGAGGCGCTGCAAGGTATCCGGGGTGCCCGGCGCGCCCTGCGTGGCCAGGACCGCTTCGATGCGATGCTGGCCTCCGGCAGGGGGCTGGCGGCATGAGGGCGCTGCTGCTGGCACTGCTTTTAATTGCGCCCGTGACTGCAATGCCGTGAGCGTGGATGCCGCCCGGGCCTACAAGGCCAGCCCGGCGGCCTACGCGCTGATGGAGCGGGCCACCGGCGTGCCGCCCGGCGAGACGCTGTTCGTGTCGTCCAACGGTTTCGACGTGGCGGGCGCGAAGCGGTTCGGCTTTCAGGTGGCGTGGGTGCGGCGCGGCGGCGAGCCGGGACCGGTCCACTCGGAGGCGGGGCCGGGCGGAATGTTCGCCGCCCTTCGGCAGCACCCCGAAGAGCTGGACGCCGGGCCGGACTACGTCCTGCACCTGCTGACCGAGGTGGCCGGACTGGGCTGACGGCTGCCGCATCTACAGGCATGCTTCCGAGAAAACGAAGTCGTCGGCAGCATGGAAAGCATGGCGTGCCTTCATTGGCGCTGCGCCGCCGAATGGCCGAAAGTCCGGCCTGTCTAGGGTATTGCTCCCTCGCATCTGCTTCACACCAGCAAGGAACACCCTTTCATGTCCATGAACCGCTCCACGCGCCTCATCGCCGCCGCACTCCTGGCCGGCGCGTTCGCCGCCGGCACGGCCCAGGCAGCCACCGAGGCGCCCTACACCCAGGCCGCCTTCGCCGCCGCGCAGCAGCAGGACAAGCCGATCCTGATCCATATCACGGCGCCCTGGTGCCCCGTGTGCGCCAAGCAGAGGCCGATCCTGGCCAAGCTGGCGGACGAGCCGGCCTACAAGGACCTGCAGATCTTCGAAGTGGACTTCGACAGCCAGAAGGACCTGCTCCGCACCATGAGGGTCCAGCAACAGAGCACCTTCATCGCCTACCACGGCACGGTCGAGCGTGCCCGGTCCACCGGTGCCACAGACGAGGCGGTGATCCGCGGCGTCCTCGACAAGTCGAACGGCTGACCGAGGCGCGCTGGGCATGGCACTGGGAGGGGTCGGCGCCGGGTTCCTGGCGGGGATGCTGTCCACCTTGTCGCCCTGCGTCGTGCCGTTGCTGCCGTTGGTGGTTGGCGGCGCCGCGGCGGCCCACCGCATGGGGCCGCTGGCCCTGGCGGCGGGACTGGCCGTGTCGTTCACCACGGTCGGGCTGTTCGTGGCGACCATCGGCTTCTCGCTCGGGATTGATGACGGGGTGTTCCGGGCGGCGTCGGCGGTGATGCTGGCGGTGATCGGGGCCGTGCTGCTCAGCGGCGCGTTGCAAGGACGGTTCGCGATGGTGTCCGGCGGCATCGCCGACCGCGGCAACAAGCTGCTGCAACGCCTTTCGCCCGATGGGTTGGGCGGGCAGGTCATGGTGGGGTTAGTGCTCGGGGCCGTGTGGACGCCCTGCGTCGGGCCGACGCTCGGGGCGGCGTCGCTGCTGGCGGCGCAGGGGCAGGAGCTGGGCACCGTGGCGGCGACGATGCTGGCGTTCGGGCTGGGCACGGCGGCGCCGCTGCTCCTGATCGCCAGCCTGTCGCGCACGGCCCTGCTGCGCTGGCGCGGCCGCATGATGGGAGCGGGCCGGTGGGGCAAGTTGGCCCTTGGGTCGGAGGCCGTGCTCGTTGCGGCGCTGATCCTGACGGGGCTGGACCGCCAGCTTGAGACGGCGCTAGTCGCGGCGTCGCCTGCGTGGCTGACCAACGTGACAACGCAGTTCTGACAGCGGACCACTCCTTGTTGCCGCCGGTGCGGCTGGACCGCACCGGCGGCAAGCTGTTGCCTAAGCC
>DASWOJ010000344.1:0-1793 GCA_036398775.1 Acetobacteraceae bacterium | reverse complement strand
TGCCGTAAGCACGTCGAGCGCCGGGCCTGCCGGACCGGCCACCAGCAGCAGGTCGGTCAACAGCCCGGCAATGGGTCCGCCGTGCCGGGCAACCTCCGCGGCGTCCTTCCGGTCCAGCGCACGGGTCAATGCCTGCCGGGCCGGGCCGGTGATCCCGGCCTCGTCCAACAGGGTCGGAGCCAGGGGCGGCAGGGTCAGGTCGAAGCTGACGCGGTCCAACCCGATGGCCGCCAGCGCCGCGGCGCCCAGAACGACGATCTCCGCGTCCGCCGCCGGCGAATCGACGCCGATCAGCTCGATCCCGGCCTGCGCCACCTGCCGGTCCGCCGCCAGGCCCAGCCCACGCAGCAGCAGGCATTGCCCGGCGTACGACAGCCGCAACGGCCGGGGATAGCCGGCCATGCGCGTGGAGGCGATGCGCGCTACCTGCGGCGTCATGTCCGCGCGCACGCCCATCATCCTGTGGGTCGCCGGGTCCATGACGCGGAACGCCTGGTCCTGCATGGCGCTGCCGGCGCCGGCCAGCAATCCGTCCTCGAACTCCAGCAGCGGCGGCTTGACCCGGTCATAGCCGTGCGCGGCGAATGCCTGCATCAGCGCCGACACGGTCGCGGCCTCTGTTTCCGCCTCGGGCGGCAACAGGTCGTGCAGGCCAGCCGGCAGCAGCGCCGGGTTCGGGGGCAGATCGTCGGTCATAGGAGGCGGCGTATAGCCTAGAACTGCAGGGTCGTCGCCTGCACCACCATCGGCAGCGCACGCACCTGGTGCAGCACGGCCTCGGGCACCGGGGTATCCACCGATGCGAGGCAGATCGCATCCCCGCCCGCGGCGGCACGGCCCAGGTGGAAGGTCGCGATGTTGATGCCGGCGTCCGACAGTGCCGCGCCGAAACGGCCGATGAAGCCGGGGCGGTCCTGGTTCGTCACATACAGCATATGCCGGCCGAAATCCGCCTCGACCTTGATCCCCTTGATCTCCACCAGCCGCGGGCTGGCCGCACCGAACAGGGTGCCCGCGACGCTGCGGGTCAGGAGGCCGGTTCCGTCGGACCGCCCTTCCCGGTCCGACGACACCGTCAGGCGCACGAGGGACTGATACTCGCTGGGCCGGTCGTGCACGGTTTCGGCGACATCCATCCCACGCTCCCGTGCGATCACCGGCGCATTCACCATGTTGACGCCCTCCATCAGCGGGCCGAGCAGCCCGGCGACCGCCGCCGCCGTCAATGGACGGTGGTTCAACGCCGCGGCCTGGCCTTCATACTCTATAACGACGCTGCGAAGCGCTCCCCGGTCTGCCGCCGTCATCTGCCCGGCGAACGCGCCGAGCAGGCGGCACAACTCCATGTAGGGCCGCAGCCGCGGCGCCTCCTCCGCCGACAGTGACGCCATGTTGACGGCATTCGACACCGCGCCGGTCAGCAGGAAGTCGGCCATCTGGTCCGCCACCTGCAGCGCGACGTTCTCCTGCGCCTCGGTGGTGGCAGCGCCGAGATGCGGCGTGCAAACCACGTTCTCGCAGGCGAACAGCGGGCTGCTGGTGGCCGGCTCGGTCTCGAACACGTCCAGGGCGGCGCCGGCAACGTGGCCGCTGGCGAGCGCCTCAGCCAGTGCGCCCTCGTCCACCAAGCCGCCGCGGGCGCAGTTGACGATGCGGATGCCGCGCTTGCACGCGGCCAGGGCGCCGCGGGACAGGATGTTGCGGGTGGCGTCGGTCAGCGGCGTATGCAGGGTGATGACATCGGCGCGGGCCAGCAGGTCTGCCAGCTCCACCTTCTCGACACCCAACGCCAC
>DASWOJ010000343.1:0-11407 GCA_036398775.1 Acetobacteraceae bacterium | reverse complement strand
CGCCGTGTTCGAGGTGCAGTCCGGCAAGGGCGTCTATATGCGCAGCCTCGCCCGCGACCTGGCGCTTGCCTGCGGCACCCTGGGCCACGTCGCCGCCCTGCGCCGCCTGCGTGTCGGCCCGTTCCTGGAGGCCCAGGCGATTTCCCTGGACAAATGCATGCGCTCGGCGGACAACGCCCCGGCATCCCCGGACCTCCTGCGTCCGGTCATGACCGCGCTGGCCGACATCCCGGCGCTGGCCTTGACCGAACCGGAGGCCCACAGCCTGTCACAAGGCCAGGCGATCAGCCTGGTGGACCTGATGGGCCGGATTCCACGGACGGCCGACCCCGATGGGGGCCTGGCCCGTGCCATGGCGGGGACGCGCGTCATCGGGCTGTGCCGTCTGCAAGACGGCTGGTTGAAGCCCGAGCGCATGTTGTAACCCCCATCACGGAGCACCCCGATGTCGATTACCGATGAGCGCCGCACGGCGCTGGTCCAGGAATACGCTACCGGCGCCGCCGACACCGGCAGCCCCGAGGTTCAGGTCGCCCTTGCGACCGAACGGATCGTCAACCTGACCGAGCATCTCAAGACCCACGCCAAGGATTTCCACAGCCGGCGCGGCCTGCTGATGCTGGTCGGACGCCGCCGCCGCCTGCTGGACTACCTGAAGAAGAAGGACAACGCGCGCTACCAGACGCTGATCGGGCGCCTGAGCCTCCGCCGCTAGTCCGTTGCTGCGATCCCGGCGCCAATGGTGGCGCCGGGCACACGCGGGGCTGCATGGCCCCGCACACCGCCGTATGGCGGAGCCGGCCGCCCGGACCCGTCCGCGACGGCGCCTCAGGCCACACGAGACCGCGGGACCCGTCCCGCCGCGGCTGCACCAAAAAGCGCAGTCCGCCTCCTGTGGCCCGAGACGCCGCACCCGTGGAACCCGCGACCTTTTCCGCACGGCGCATGAAGGACAGACCTAATGTTCAACTACTTTCGCAAAGAGCTCGACTGGGGCGGACGCAAGCTGGTGCTGGAAACCGGCAAGATCGCCCGTCAGGCTGACGGCGCCGTGCTGGCCCGGCTCGGCGACACCATCGTGCTCTGCACCGCCGTTGGCGTCCGCAACACCAAGCCCGGCCAGGACTTCTTCCCGCTGACCGTCAACTACCAGGAAAAGGCCTTCGCCGCCGGCAAGATCCCCGGCGGCTTCTTCAAGCGCGAGGGACGCCCGTCCGAGAAGGAGGTGCTGACCAGCCGCCTGATTGACCGTCCTATCCGCCCGCTGTTCCCGCACGGTT
The DNA here is from genome assembly GCA_036398775.1 of Acetobacteraceae bacterium. Taxonomy (GTDB): domain Bacteria; phylum Pseudomonadota; class Alphaproteobacteria; order Acetobacterales; family Acetobacteraceae; genus DASWOJ01. Next base: position 10,127 of record DASWOJ010000343.1, on the reverse strand, counting down.
TTCGTAATGAGGTCCAGGTCGTCGCGACGGTCCTCAGCCACGACATGGAGAACGACCCGGACGTGGTTGCCATGATCGGCTGCTCCGCCGCGCTGACCCTGTCCGGCATTCCCTTCTTCGGCCCCATCGCCGCCGCCCGGGTCGGCTTCGCCAACGGCGCCTATATCCTGAACCCAACCGCCGAGGAGCTGAAGACCAGCAAGCTCGACCTGGTGATGGCCGGCACGACCGAAGGCGTCCTGATGGTCGAATCGGAGGCGCAGGAGTTGTCGGAGGAGGTCATGCTCGGCGCGGTGACCTTCGGCCACCAGCACTGCCAGCCCGTGATCCAGGCGATCATCGAGCTTGCCGAGCACGCCGCCAAGGAGCCGTGGTCGCTGCCGGAGCCGGAGGCCGACCAGGCGGCCCTGGTGTCCCGCGTGGACGCTCTCGCCCGCGCCTCGCTGGCCGAGGCTTACCAGGAACGTCTGAAGCAGGCCCGGCAGGACAAGGTCGGCGTCGCCAAGAAGGCCACGATGGCCGCCCTCGCCGAGGAGGGTCTCGACCCCGAGAAGGCCAAGCTGATATTCAAGGAGCTTGAGGCCGACGTAGTACGCAACGCCATCCTGGACACCGGGATGCGCATAGACGGACGCGACACCAAGACGGTCCGCCAGATCGTCGCCGAGGTCGGCGTACTCCCCCGCGCCCACGGCAGCAGCCTGTTCACCCGCGGCGAGACCCAGGCCCTCTGCGTCGCCACGCTCGGCACCGGGCAGGACGAGCAGATCATCGACGCGCTCGAAGGCGAGCGGCGCGAACACTTCATGCTGCACTACAACTTCCCTCCGTACTCCGTCGGCGAGGCCGGGCGCATGGGCAGCCCGGGCCGCCGCGAGATCGGCCACGGCAAGCTGGCCTACCGCGCCGTCCGTCCGGTGCTGCCCGGCAAGGACACCTTCCCCTACACGATGCGCGTCGTCAGCGAGATCACCGAAAGCAACGGCAGCAGCAGCATGGCAACCGTCTGCGGCACCAGCCTGTCCCTGATGGACGCCGGCGTGCCGCTGACCCGGCCGGTGGCCGGCATCGCCATGGGCCTCATCAAGGAGGACCGCGGCTTCGCCGTGCTGTCGGACATTCTGGGTGACGAGGACCACCTGTGCGACATGGACTTCAAGGTCGCCGGCAGCGAGCAGGGCGTCACCAGCCTGCAGATGGACATCAAGATCACCTCCATCACCGCCGACATCATGAAGATCGCGCTGGAGCAGGCGCGCGAGGGCCGGTTGCACATCCTAGGCGAGATGGCCAAGGCCATCCAGGGCAACCGCTCCGAGGTTGCCGCCACGGCGCCGCGCATCACCGTCATCACCGTGCCGAAGGAGAAGATCCGCGAGGTCATCGGCACCGGCGGCAAGGTGATCCGCGACATCGTCTAGCAGTCCGGCGCCAAGATAGACATCGAGGACGACGGCACCATCAAGATCGCCGCCACGACCGAAGAGGCCAGCCAGAAGGCGATAGACATGATCCAGGGGATTGTGGCCGAGGCGGAAGTGGGCCGCATCTACAACGGCAAGGTGGTCAAGACGGCGGACTTCGGCGCCTTCGTGAACTTCCTGGGCGCCAAGGACGGGCTGGTCCATATCAGCGAGCTGCAGCAGGGCCGGGTCAACAAGACTACCGACGTGGTGAACCAGGGCGACGCGGTGAAGGTGAAGGTCATCGGCTTCGACGACCGCGGCAAGGTCAAGCTGTCCATGCGCGTGGTGGACCAGGCGACCGGCGCCGACATCACCGACCAGGTCGGCGCCAAGCCGGGCCGTGAGGGCGGCGAGCGCGACGGCGGACGGCGCGAGGGCGGACGGGACGGCGGAAGGCGCCATGAGAACGCAGCCGAGTAGTTGCTGCGTCTGTAATCATCTGTAATAAATCCTGAGCGCCGGGTCTGGCATCGCCAGGCCTGGCGTACAAATATGGGTGGTCCTGTACACCAGCGTACAGGCGTGGAGTGAGGCGGCGATGAAGACGGTCAACGAGATCAGGATGGGCGGCGTGGACGTGCTGCCGCTGGTCGAAGGCGGCAAAGGCATCGGCGTCTCGACCGGCGCTTCGTCCGGGCATTGGGCTGCTGCTGGCGGGGCTGGCACGTTCAGCGCCGTCAATGCAGATTTCTATGATGCGGACGGCAACCCCGACCCGCAGGAATATGCCGGGCGCACCCGGCGGGAGCGGCATGAAGAGCTGATCGCCTATGGCATCAAGGGCGGCATAGACCAGGCCCGCCGCGCCTATGACATCTCCGGCGGCAGGGGCCGCATCCACGCCAACCTGCTCTGGGAGATGGGCGGGGCCGAGCGCGTCATCACCGGCGTTTTGGAGGGCGCCAAAGGCCTGATCAACGGCCTGACCTGCGGCGCCGGGATGCCATACCGCCTGTCCGACATCGCGGCGAAGTTCGGCGTCCACTATTATCCTATCGTATCCTCGTCCCGCGCCTTCAGCGCGTTGTGGAAGCGTGCCTATTCCAAGGCTGCGTCGCTGCTCGGCGGCGTCGTCTATGAGGACCCCTGGCTCGCCGGCGGCCATAACGGCCTGTCCAACGGAGAGGACCCGACCAAGCCGGAGGACCCCTTCCCCCGCGTGCTGGCGCTGCGCAAGCTGATGCGGACCTTCGGCCTGGACCAGACGCCCATCATCATGGCCGGCGGCGTCTGGTGGCTTGAGGACTGGGAGCATTGGATTGACAACCCCGATCTTGGCCCGATCGCCTTCCAGTTCGGCACCCGTCCGCTGCTGACCAAGGAAAGCCCGATCAGCGACGCCTGGAAGAACCGGCTGCTGACGCTGAGGGAGGGAGACGTCTTCCTGAACAAGTTCAGCCCGACCGGCTTCTACTCCAGCGCGGTCAACAACGGCTTCATCGGCGAGCTGCGGGAGCGCAGCGAGCACCAGGTTGCCTACTCCACCGAGCCGGTTGGCGAGCATGTCGCCATGCTGGGCATCGGACCACGCAAGCGGGCGGTTTACCTGACGTCGCAGGACCTGTTCAACGTCGAGGGCTGGATCGCCAAGGGCTTCACCGAGGCGTTGCGGACGCCAGACAGCACTTTGATCTTCGTGACCCCTGAGCGTGCCGCGCGTATCACCGACGACCAGGTGTCCTGCATGGGATGCCTGAGCCAGTGCCGGTTCAGCAACTGGAGCCAGCACGAGCCGGACTTCTCCAACGGCAAGAAGGCCGATCCCCGCTCGTTCTGTATCCAGAAGACGCTGCAACTGGTGCGCCGCGACGACCAGACGCCGGAGGCCATCGAGCATCAGCTCATGTTCAGCGGCCACAACGCTTTCCGTTTTGCGAGCGACCCGTTCTATTCCAACGGATTCATTCCGACCGTCAAGGAACTGGTGGACCGCATTATCAGCGGGCGCTGAGGGCCGCCGCCTGCTCCCTCTCCCTTCGGGACAGGGTTGGGATGAAGGGGTCTTGAGGCGCAGTCATCTCGTCATTCAGGGCCACTGGCAGCGGGTGCCGGTGTCCTGTCCCCAGTCAGACCCCCTCACCCCGGCCCTCTCCCGGAGGGAGAGGGAGCAGAGATACCCTCCTCACGGCTGATCTCCAGGGCGCGGGCATAGACGGTTTTGCGCGGCAGGCCCGTCGCTCCCGCCACCATCGCCGCCGCGTCCTTGAGGCTGTTGCCCTGCAGCGCACGGCGCAATTGGCCGTCCAGGTCCTCCTCGTCCGAACCCTCCGGCGCTGGTCCGACAACCAATGTGATCTCGCCCCTCGCCGGCGCGGATGCGTAATACGCTGCGAGTTCCGGCAATGTCCCCCGCCTCACCTCCTCGAACCGCTTGGTGAGTTCCCGCGCCACTGCCGCCGGACGGTCGCCGAAGCTGGCCGCCAGGTCGGCCAGGCACTCGGCCAGCCGGTGCGGCGCCTCATGCCACAGCAGGGTTGCCGACAGCCCGGCCCGCTCCGCGGCGCGCAGGGTGCCGAAGGCGGCGAGCCTCGCCGCTGTTCGGGGCGGCGGAAAGCCGAGGAACAGGAAAGGTTGCGGCGGCAGCCCGGACAGCACCAACGCCATGACCGCCGCGTTCGGCCCGGGGACCGCCGACACCGGCAGCCCAGCCGCCAGCGCCGCGCGCACCAGCCGGTATCCCGGGTCCGACACCAGGGGCGTGCCGGCGTCCGACACGAGCACGACCAGCCCGCCGCCCGCCAGCGTGTCCAGCAGCCCCGGGATGCGCCCCTCCTCGTTGTGGTCGTGCAGCGGCGTGGTCCGCACGGTGATGCCGTAGTGCTGCAGCAGCCGCGCCGTTTGCCTCGTGTCCTCGCACAGCACCAGGTCCGCTTGGCGCAGCGCCTCCAGCGCGCGTCGTGACATATCTGCCAAGTTGCCGATCGGCGTGGCAACCAGCAGCAATCCCCGTGGTATAGACTCCAACCGGTCCGCAGCCGGATCGTCCAGGGAAGGATCAGGGGATGAAGTTTGCAGCACTCGGTCGGTCATTGGCGTTCCTGGCAGCCACGACGGGCCTGGCTGCCTGCGTAGCCGACCCGAACGGCGGCGGCTACAACAGTCCGTTCGGCCTCAACGCGGCGCCGGGCGGTTCCGGCCCAACACCGGGGTCGGAAGCCGCAGGCCGCCGCGTCGCCATCCTGTTGCCGCTCACCGGCCAGAACTCGGAGGTTGGGCAGGCCCTGCTGCGCGCCGCCCAGCTTTCCCTCGACCAGCCCGGCGGCCTGCCGCTGGACGCGCACGACACCCACGGCACCCCGGCCGGCGCGGCGGAGGCGGCGCGTGCGGCGCTGTCTGGCGGCGCCGGCGTGATCCTCGGCCCGCTGACTGCCGGCGAGACGGGCGCCGTGGCTCCGCTCGCCCGCGCCGCTGGGGTCCCGGTGCTCGCGTTCACCTCGGACGTGGCCCAGGCGCAACCTGGTGTCTGGACGATGGGCGTGACGCCGGGCCAGCAGGTCCGCCGCCTGGTGTTGGCGGTGCAGGCGGAGGGCAAGACGCGCATCGGCGCGGTCGTGCCGCAGAACGCCTTCGGCGACGCCTTGGCCGCCGGGATGACCGCGTCCGCCACGGAGGCCGGCCTGCCGCCGCCGCAGGTGCTGCGCTACGCCAACGGCTTCGTCGGGCTGAACGCCTCCTTGAAGGAGGTTTCCAACTACGCCGCCCGGCACGGTGGGCAGGAGCCGCAAGGACGTCCGGCCGATGCTCCCCCCGCCGATCCGGCCGCTCCGCCGCCGTTGGATGCCCTGCTGCTCGGCGCGTCGGGGCCACAGCTTAGCCAGGCCGCGCCGCTGCTGGGGTTCTACGACATCAGCCCGGCCCAGGTCCGCGTCTTCGGTCCGGCCACCTGGGCGCGGGAAGCGGCGCAGCTCGGCGCGTTGGCTGGCGCCTGGTATGCTGCTCCTGACCCGTCTGCCCGCGTGCCATTCGAGCAGACCTATGCCGCCAAGTACGGATCGCCGCCGCGGGACCTTGCGAGCATCGCCTATGACGCCGCCGGCGTTGCCCGGGCATCGCTGGACCGGATCGGCTACTCGGCCCAACTCCTGCTGCGTCCGCAGGGCTACGTCGGCGCCGATGGGCCGTTCCGCCTGCTGCCCGACGGGCAGGTGCAACGCAGCCTCGCCATCTTCGAGATTGACCACGGCGGATCGCACATCGTGCAGCCGGCGCCAGGGACGCCTGCCGCGCCGGGCACCTGATCCAGGTGGCGCGCGCCACCCTTCCCCTGCGTACGGCCGCAGCGCTGGCGGCTTGGCCGGTGGCCGTGCTGCTTGCATTGGCGGTCAACGGCGCGTTGGCCTGGGGCGCGGCGCTGCTGGCAGCGGCGGCGATGGCCGGAGGCGCCGGCATCTTGGCGTGGGTCTGGGTCCGCGATCTCGGGCTGGTGATGTGGGCGCTGCAGCATAATGCGCCGGACGGCACGGGGGCGCCTCCACGCCGTCCCCTGCTGTCGGCCACCGCGCACCTGGCTTGGGAGGCCGCGCGCCTGTCACGCGACCTGGCCGCTCACGAGGCCGAAGTGTCCGGCCTGCTGCGGGCGGAGCAGGCCATCGTGCAGCGGCTGCCCGATCCGCTCATTGTCCTGGGAGCAGACCGGCAGGTGCGCCGGGCCAATGCCGCCGCGCGCACCGTCTTTGGCGCCGAGATGGCAGCCGTGCTGCGCCACCCCGGCCTGCGCGCCGCCATAGACCGTGCCACCAGCATGGGCGAGGACCAGTCCGCCGAACTCAGCCTTCCTGTTCCCATCGCGCGGGAAGTGTATGCGACCGTGATGGCGCTCGACCCGCCGCTGGCGGATGGCGGACGCATCGTCGCTGTCATGTCCGACCGCACGCGGGAGCGCGCGGTGGAGCGGATGCGCGCCGATTTCGTCGCCAATGCCAGCCACGAGCTTCGCACGCCACTCACGAGCCTGATCGGCTTCATTGATACCCTGCGCGGTCCGGCCGCCGACGACCCGCCGGCGCAGACGCGGTTCCTGGGTATCATGGCTGACCAGGCCGGGCGGATGAACCGGCTGATTGACGACTTGCTCAGCCTCTCCCGGATCGAGCTGACGGAACACCGGGCGCCGGCCGACCGGGTGAACCTCGCCGAGATGGTGCAGCGCCTGGCCTTTGCCTTCGAGCCGCAGATGCGGGAGCGGCAGGTGCGGTTGCGGCTGGACCTGCCGCCCGACCTGCCGACGGTGCCGGGCGACGACGACCAGTTGGAGCAGGTGCTGCAGAACCTGCTAGACAACGCGACGAAGTATGGGCGGCATGGCGGCACCGTGACCGTCACGGTCCAGCGGGTTTTGCCTGGCGGGCGCTGGCCGGCCCGGTCCGGCGTGGCGCTGACCGTCGCCGATGATGGGCAGGGCATCCCCCGCGCCCATATTCCCCGGCTGACCGAGCGGTTCTACCGGGCCGACAAGGGCCGCTCGCGCGCGGTGGGCGGCACCGGGCTGGGGCTGGCCATCGTGAAGCATATCGTGAACCGGCACCGCGGCCAACTGCTGATCGAGAGCACGGAGGGCGCCGGCACGACTGTCACGGTATGGCTGCCGGACGGGTCAGCGCCAGCTCCGGCGGCCGCCGCAGCAGGCTGACCATGACCAGCATCGCCGGCAGGGCGGCGAGGATCGTCATGGCGTAGAACAAGGGCCAGCCCAGCGCCTCGGCCAGCCGGCCGGAGAAGCCGCCGATGGTGCGCAGGCCCACGGCGGCCAGCGACGACAGCAGGGCATACTGGGTGGCGGTGAACCGGGTGGAGCACAGCGTCGAGAGATAGGTGAGGAAGGCGGCGTCGGCCATCGCCTCGGCGATGTTCTCTAGGATGATCTTGGCGAGGAGGATGCGGCCGTCGCCGCCGGACTCGGCCAGGGCGAAGTAGAGGCCCATGGAGGCCATCTGGACGAAGCCGGTGATGACCAGGGCACGGCCGGTGCCGATCCTCACTACGAGCCAGCCTCCGGCGGCGGCGCCGAGGAGGCTGGCCAGCAGACTCGGCACTCCGGTCGCCAGGGCCACTTGTGCGCGGTCGAAGCCCATCGCCCGGTAGAAGGGTACCGCCATCGTGTGGGCCAGCGCCTCGCCGAGCTTGAACAGCATTACGAAGGCCAGGATGCGGCCGGCGGAGGGGCGGCCCAAGAAGTCCACGAACGGATCAATCACGGCGGCGCGCAGCCGGGCGCCGAAGGCCAGGGCCGTATCGGGCAAGGTGGCGACCTGGGGCTCGTCGGCTGCCAGCGTCACCAGAGCGCCTGCGGCAACCAGGGCTGACATGACTGCAAGCGAGCCGGGCCAGCCCAGCACGCCGACCAGGCCGATGGCGCCTGCGCCTGAGACCAGGAGGGCCAGGCGGTAGCCCCAGACGTAGGCCGCCAGGGCGATGCCTTGCATCCGCTCGGGGAAGCTTTCGACGCGCCAGGCATCCACGACCACGTCCTGGCTGGCGGACAGGAAGGCGACCAGGGCGGCGGTGGCGAGCAACATGCCGGGGGCTGCCGCGGGATCGGATAAGGCGAGACGCAGGCAGGATAGGGCGAGCAGCGGCTGGATGAGGAGCAGCCAGCCGCGGCGGCGGCCGAAGCGGGTTAGGCCCAGCGGGGGCGAAACCTGGTCGAGCAGCGGGGACCATAGGAACTTTAGGACGTAGGCGAGGCCGATGCTGGCGGTTGCGCCGATCAGGGTGAGCGAGACTTGGCCCTCGCTGAGCCACTGGCGCAGGGTGAAGCCGGACAAAGGCAGCGGTAGGCCGCATACGGCACCGTAGGCGCCCATAGTCCAGAGACGGCGGTCGAGTAGGGAGAACGCAGGCATGGCATGGGACCGCTGGCGATGCTTGCGTCTATGCCGGGCTTGGCGTCGGGGCAAGCCCTGGAGGGTGGTTCAGCGTGAGGCAGTTAGCGGAAGGATGACTGCCCTCATTTGCTCCGGCGGGGAGTGAGGGGATGACACGCGGATCATTGGCTGGGGTTGCCTGCGCTTTTACGACGGCGGGGCTTGGTGCCTGCCCTTCCCTCACCCCAGCCCTCTCCCAGAGGGAGAGGGAGCCACGAGCAGTTTTTTACGACTTCTGGTGACTTGGGATGGTTTAGGCGGCTTGGCTGTCCTGGCGCTTTTCGTTGCGCTTGCGCTCGTTCGGGTCGAGGTAGCGCTTGCGGAGGCGGATTGCGGACGGGGTTACTTCGACCAGCTCATCGTCTTCGATGTAGGCGATGGCTTGCTCCAGGCTCATGCGCCGGGGCGGGATCAGCAGCATTGCGTCGTCCTTGCCGGAGGCGCGGACGTTGGTCAGCTTCTTTTCCTTGATCGGGTTCACGTCGAGGTCGCTGTCGCGGCTATGCTCACCGAGGATCAGGCCGACATAGACCTTGTTGCCGGGGTCCACGAACAGGGTGCCGCGCTCCTGCAGGTAGAACAGGGCGTAGTGGATGGCCTCGCCGGGTTCGCTGCTGATGAGGCTGCCGTTGCGGCGGCCCTCCAACGTACCGGCCCAGGCCTCGTAGCCGCTGAACAGGCGGTTCATGATGCCGGAGCCTCGGGTGTCCGTCAGGAACTCGCCGTGGTAGCCGATCAGGCCGCGGCTGGGCATGTGGAAGGTCATGCGGACCTTGCCGCCGCCGGAAGGGCGCATGTCCTGTATGACGCCCTTGCGGCGGCTCATCTTCTCGACGACGACGCCGGAATAAGCCTCGTCCACGTCCACCAGCACGTCCTCGAACGGCTCCTCGCGGTCACCGGTCTCCGGGTTCTTGCGGGTCAGCACGCGGGGGCGGCCGATGGTCAGCTCGAAGCCTTCGCGGCGCATCTGCTCGATCAGCACGCCGAGCTGCAACTCGCCGCGGCCGGCGACCTCGAAGGCGTCGGTCTCGTTGCTTTCAGTGATCTTGATGGCGACGTTGCCTTCGGACTCGCGCAGCAGGCGGTCGCGGATCTGGCGGGAGGTGACCTTCTTGCCCTCCTTGCCGCCCAGGGGGCCGTCGTTGACGCGGAAGGTCATGGCCAGGGTCGGCGGGTCGACCGGGATGGCTTCGAGCGGGGCGGCGACTTCGGGCGAGCCGACCGTGTCCGGCACGGTGGCGTCGGCGAGGCCGGCCACGGCGATGATGTCGCCGGCTTCGACTTCCTCGACCTGGACGCGGTCGAGGCCGCGATAGCCCATGAGCTTGGTCAGTCGGCCGGTCTCGACGACCGTGCCGTCGATGCGAAGCACCTTGACGGGCATGTTCAGCTTGGCGCGGCCCTGCTCGACGCGGCCGGTGAGCACGCGGCCGAGGAAGTTGTCATAGTCGAGGATGGAGGCGACCATGGCGAAGGGCGCTTCCTTGTCGAGCTTGGTCGGCGGCACGTGGGTCATCACCAGCTCGAAGAGCGGGCTGAGGTCCTTGCGCGGGCCGTCCATGGTGGTGTCGGCCCAGCCCTGGCGGCCGGAGGCGTAGAGCATGGGGAAGTCGAGCTGATCGTCGTTCGCGCCCAAGGCGGCAAACAGGTCGAACATCTCGGTGTGGACCTCGTCGGCGCGGGCGTCGCCCCGGTCGACCTTGTTGACGACGACGATGGGCTTGATGCCGCGGGCGAGCGCCTTGGTCAGCACGAACTTGGTCTGCGGGAGCACGCCTTCGGCGGCGTCGACGAG
>DASWOJ010000342.1:0-2765 GCA_036398775.1 Acetobacteraceae bacterium | reverse complement strand
CAGCGCCCACGATCGAGATGGGCTACTCGTTCACGACATTGCAAGCCATGTTCGACAGCCCAGTCGAGGCGCTCGTGCCCACTCATGTCAGCATGGCGCAGAACTCCTACTACGGCCGAAATGCAGTGCGGCCGGCCCACGACGGCCCTCTCGTGAGCGTGCCGGGATTTCCGCTTCGAAACCTGTTCTGGGTAGTGGTGCTCCGGTGCGGCGGCAAGGAGGAAGCCTCACGCTACCGGAACGGCACCTTTAAGCTTCATGTCATGCCAGAGCTTCCAGGCCTGCCGCACGCACGCCAGCACGTCGCCTGGTGCGGTCTCCTCGGTCGCCGAGCCATGACGGCCACCGCACTTGCCAGGGCGACGGGACATGATGCCGATGAAGCCGCTCTCTTTTTGGCCGCCTGCGACGAGCTAGGCATCCTGAAGTGCAAGGAGCTGCCGCCCGAACTGGTGCCTGCTTTGACCACCATGTCCAGTCATGGCTCTGGGCACGCCGTGGCATTGCGCGGCGTCCGGAACCGGCTGGGGTCGCGTTGGACGTGATCAGCCTGAACCCCGCTGCCTCCGGCTGCAGAGGGTCAGTAAGTCCACGACGGCGACCACCTTTGGCGTAGGATTGCGCCGGTTCGGTGGACAGTTTGCAGGCTTGGAGCCTACGCCGTGGTCAACGCAGCCTTCGTGTCGGCTCATGGGTCATGGGCGAGCGGTAGCCCAGGCTGGAATGCAGGCGGACGGGATGACACCAAGCCCTTGATGTTGCTGAGGCAGGCCATGCGCACCTCAGCTTGCAACGCATACCGGCGGCGGCCAAGCAGCTCGGTTTCCAGGTTGGACAAGAAGCTTTTAGCCATCGCTAGCGTCGCCGGCCGGTCCGGTCGAGGGCCGGACGCCCGACTTGATACATGGTTTGCCGAACGCGACGGACACGTACGTGACCGGGTTCGCCACGCCTGACCCATCCGACACATTCCAAGAAAATCATGCGTTCCGTGCCGCCGGAAAAACGGGAAACAGTGCCGTCAGCACGGGCCGCTTGAAGCATGGGGGTGCATGACCGCCAGCGCAGGCGCATGGCCTGGACCGTCGCACCGGAGGAGGCGAGACCCGGCCAGGGCCAGGACGCCGCAAGAGCGACGCGGCATGGCCGCCTATAACGGGGCCGCAGCCCGGGCGGCGGCAACCTCCCGCCCGCGGCCGGCATCGGTCATGAACTCGGCGATGTGCGGCCGGACCTGCAATTGACGGCAGTGCAGCGCATGTGTCGCAGCCGCCAGCGACCCGCCCCGGCCGAGCGCGGCGTCGCCCAGCTCGATCAGCCGCAGGTTGGGCCACGCCTTCTCCCGGATGCCATGCACGGTGCGCAGCACATCGGCCGCTGGCATGTCCGGCATGGCCTGCGCGATCAGCAGCGCCATGCTGGCCGTCGAGCGGGACACGCCGGCATGGCAGTGCACCAGCAGGCTCGCCCCTTCTGGATGCAGGGTGCGGCCGAACGCCAGGATGGCGTCCACGTGGGCGGGGCTGGGCAGCGTCTCGCCAGGGCGGGGATCAACGATGTCATGGAACCGCAGCTCCAGCTTCGCATGCTCGCCGAATGCGCCAAAGGCTTCGGGCACGGGGTGGTCGGGATCGAGGATGGACAGGACATGGCTGGCGCCCAGCCCACCGTATTCCGTCAGTTCCTCAATGCCGCATACGGTGATGACGAAGGGCGGCGCGGCAACGGTCATACGGGTCGGTTCCTGGATGAAGCTTGCTGAAGTAGGGGTAGCTCGGTGCGGAAGCCAAGGGTCATTTCAGGCAGCCGCCGCTGACATCAATCCGCCTCGCTCGCCACAATCCGGAACAGCAGGGCCTCCCCGTCCGGCCGCATCAGCCGCACCAGCTCCCCCGGACGGAACACGTGCCCCTCAAATGTCCATAGCGGATCGTCGGCATCCCTCATGCTCTGCAGCGCCCAACCCTCGTCGAGGCGGATCAGCTCGACATGGATCGGTTCAGCGCCAGGCCGCTCGCGGACCGCTAGCCAGGGGTTCGGGTCTTGGTCATAGGCGGCGGCATCAATCTGGCCCTGGGGGTTCAGTTGCAAGTGAGTGACAAGGCGGTCTGCCAGGTTGCCGTCCGGCATTCCCGGACCTTGGGCCAGCAGCATCGTCAGCTTCGCCATCACCTCGCCTTGTCCCGTTTCCGCCACCGAATGGAACGCGGTAGGAGCCAGCAAGGTTCGTCTTCAAGCCGGTTCGTCCATCAGCACCCCGCCGGCCCCTACCTCCTCCGAGCCAGAGGCCGGTCCTTTCACCGCATCGGTTGAGGATTGGCGGCTCTATGGAATATCCGGCGCTCTGCTGCCCCGCGCAAGCTGAAGGGGCGTCCGCCTCCGCGGATTAGATCGCCACCCGAACCCCCAGCTCCACCACCCGGTCACTCGGGATGCGGAAGAACTCGGTCGCCGGCACGGCATTGCGCGCCATGAACAGGAACAGGAGCAGTCGCCACGCATTCAGCTTGGGCACCATAGCGCGGACCAGCACCTCCCGTCCCAGGAAGAAGCTGGCCTGCATCGGCTGGTAGTCCAGCCCATGCGCGCCAAGCTCCTCCAAGGCGCGCGGGATGTTTGGCGACTCCATGAAGCCGTAGCGCAGCACGACGCGGTGGACGTTCGGCGCAAGCTCGATCACCTCGGTCCGCCCTTCCGGCCCGGCTTCCGGCACGTCCAGGTTCTGCACCGTCACGAACAGCACCCGCTCGTGCAAGACCTTGTTA